>JAYZEO010000021.1:0-13081 GCA_036337215.1 Myxococcota bacterium
GGAAGGCGACTCCGATAGCGAAGGAGACAGTGACTCCGACAGCGAAGGAGACAGCGACTTGGACAGCGACTCCGATAGCGACTCCGATAGCGACTCGGACAGCGAAGGAGACAGCGACTCCGATGCGGATTCCGACTCGGAAAACGATACTGTCTGATCGTTTCTGACAGGCCCGGTCCGGCCTGCCACAGGTCGGACCGGGTAGTCTCTCGCCGAAACCGCCCGGAAGAAAGCTGGAGACGGCGTGCAAACTGCGCTGCTCGCAAATTTTCTGATCATCGGTTCCGCGCTTGCCGCGGGCCTGATCGAAAGCGCCGCGCCCGGCCTGTATCGAAGCATCGCCCAGGAGGATGGCCCGCTCGAGTGGGCGACGTTCTGGGGGTTCCTCCTTGCCGGATACCTCGCCGCCTGGTTGACGCTCCGGACCCGGGCGCGGGGACGGCTTCCGTGGTGCGAGGCGGGGCTCTCTCTGCTCTGCCTCACGATCGCGATGGAGGAAATCTCGTGGGGACAACGACTACTCGGGTATCGCCCGCCTAGCTACTTCCTCGAGCACAACTTCCAGCAGGAACTCAACCTGCACAACGTGCTCGATACCGGACTGCGCAAGCTTGCGGTCACGGGCCTCGTCCTGGGCTACGGCGTCGCTCTGCCGCTGCTTCTGAAGGTGGCGCCGCTCCGGTCACTCGCGCTGCGCCTGGGCGTGATTGCCCCCCCGGTGTCCCTGGTGCCGGCGTTTCTCGCGACCGGCGTGCTCTACCTGTGGTACCCGATGCACCTCACCGGCGAGCTCGTCGAGTTCATGCTCGGGGCCGGCCTGCTCTTCGCGGTGATCGCGCAACGGCCGGGTCGTGAGCCTCACTTCGGAAGCTCTCCGATTCGGGTGGGCGCCGCGGCTGCGCTGGTCGCGGGCCTGGGCTGGATCACGGCCGAAGCGAGCAATCAAGGAGCCGCCGATCCGAAACTCGTTGCACTGGCGGGGCTCGAGGTCCGGGCGATCGCGCACGACCTCGAAACCCTCGCGGCGGCGCAGCGGCGCAGCTTCGTGCCACGTTGCGGAATTCACAAGCGCTTCTACAGCTTCGCCCAGAAGTACCGGGTCGAGCTTCCAGCCGGGAGATTCTCCTCGCTGAGCGGAGCGTCCGAGGTACGCGCGCAGTATTTCCTGGATCCCTGGAACTCGCCGTACTGGATCCGGCACAAGTGCCGGGACGGCAAGCACTACACGTTCGTCTACTCGTTCGGACCCGATCGCCGACGCGATTCCTCGCGCACCCAGGTGCTCGGAGATGACGTCGGAGCGCTGATCGATCCCGCCCATGCGCCGAGAAGCGCGGGGGCGAGCCGCGGCGACTAAATCCCCCCGCGGCCCTCTGCGGGCGCGGAACACCACGCCCCGCCCCCCTGGCGGCTCAGACCAGGCGCCCTCGGGCTAGAATGTCCCGATTCCATACGGGTCGAGGGAGGTCCCGCGCAATGTTCAAAGGGATGCATCACACCGCCATCTCGACACCCGACCTCGACCGCCTGGTCGGCTTCTACTGCGACCTGTTCGACTTCAAAGTCACGATGGACTGGAAGTGGGAGCAGGGCAACGCCAACATGGATCGGACCCACGCGCTCTCCGACACCTCGGGGCGCGTCGTGATGATCGAGCGCGACGGCGCGCGACTCGAACTGTTCCAGTACCGGACGCCGAGCCCAAATCCGGCCGACCCATCGCGCCGCAACGTCGATCACGGAATCTCGCACCTGTGCTTCGAGTTCGAGGACATCGATGCCGAGTACGAGCGGCTGCGGCAGTCAGGCATGCGCTTCCACTGCGAACCCGCAGACTACGGCACGGCCAAGTGCACCTACGGGCGCGACCCGGACGGAAACCTGATCGAGATCATCGAATACCTCGACGCCGGAAGCGCCTGAGACACAGGTGCTGGGACCCACAGACCTGGTGCTCTGCAGCGGGACCCTGCTGGGCTCATCGCTGCGCGACCTGGTTCGAGCGGCCTCCGCCGGTGGCTTCCAGGGAATCAGCCTGTGGGCGCGCGACTACCGCGACGCGCGGGCCCAGGGACTCTCTGATGCCGACATCCGCGCGCTGCTCGGAGATCACGGACTCCGCGTGGCCGAGGTCGATCCACTCGCGTGCTGGCTCCCGGGATCGGAGCCGGGCCCCGAAACGCCTCCGCTCGCAGCCGATCTCTACCGCCTGCGCGAAGACGACTACTACGCACTCGCCGAGTCCGTCGGGGCGCGTTCGATCAACGTGGTCGAGATCTTCGGTACACGCGAACCCGCGGAGCGGATCGCCGAGGCCTTCGCGGGCGTCTGCGACCGCGCGGCCGGGCACGGCCTGATCGCACACCTGGAGTTCCTGCCCTGGTCGGGGATCCCGGATCTCGAAACCGCTGCTGCGATCGTCGGGGCTGCCGACCGGCCCAACGCGGGCGTGACGCTCGACACCTGGCACTTCTCGCGCAGCCAGAGCCAACTCAGCACACTTGCGAAGCTCCCGGGCCACCAGGTCGGGGCGGTGCAACTCTCGGATGCGCCGGCGACTCCGGCTGCGACCGACCTGCCGACCGAGTCGATCGAGGCGCGCCTGCTTCCGGGAGACGGTGATGCGGGCCTCCGCGAGATCGTGCGCGTCCTCGATCAGATCGGGTCTAAGGCCCCGATCGGGGTGGAGGTCTTCTCGGCGGGGCTCCGGGAACTTCCCGCCCAGGAGGTTGGCCGCCGCGCCGGCGAAGCGGCTCGCGCAGTGCTTGCCGCTGCTCGCCACGAACCTTGACCCAGACGGGATCCGATACTCGAAACGAGCAAGGAGACGCCATGCCGGGATTTCTGATGCGCGTGATCATCGTGGCCGCCGGACTCTGGCTCGCAGAACTCATGGTTGCGGGCATCCAGTTCGACGGGCCCGGAACCCTGCTCGCTGCCGCGCTGCTGCTCGGCATCGTGAACGCCGTGATCCGGCCCATCGCGATCCTGCTCACGCTGCCCTTCACGATTCTGAGCCTCGGCCTGTTCCTGCTCGTGATCAACGCCGCGATGCTCGGGCTGGTATCCGCGCTGCTCGGCGGCTTCGCGCTCGCGGGCTTCTGGTCCGCGATCGCGGGCGGCATCGTGGTGAGCCTCACCGGCTGGCTCGCGTCCTGGTACATCGGCCCGGGCGGCCGCGTCGAGGTCCTGGTCGTGCGCGACGACTAGCCCGCCGGCGGGTCCCGGACCCGCGTCCCGGTCCGGGGCCCCGACTCGTTCGGCCCCCGGAGCCCGACTTGACCCGGGCAACGCCTCAGCGATAATTAGAACCAGAATTCTCATTCTCGATCATGAAGACAGCGTCAACCACCGCAGCCGGAAACTCGCTCGAGTGGGTCCACCCAGCGCGCCAGGAGCGCAGCCAGCAGACGCTCGAACGCCTGCTGGACGCGGCCGAGATCCTGCTCGAAGAGAAGGGCTTCGACGAGGTCCCGGTGACCGAGATCGCGCGCCGCGCCGAGTCGTCCGTGGGTGCCCTTTACGCCCGCTTCGTCGACAAGGACGCGATCCTGCATGCGCTGCACGAGCGCTTCTGCCAGCAGGCCTACGCGACTGCCGACGCGGCCCTCGACCCGGCCCGCTGGGAGGGCGCCTTGATCGCCGAGGTCGTCTCGGAGTGCGTCGACTTCCTGGTCCGCATCATCCGCGAACGGGAGGGCCTCTGCAGAACCCTCGCAGCCCGGGTCTTCGATCCGCAGATCCGAGAGCGCGTCGAAGCCCTGGGCCGCTACGTCGGCCACAAACTCCAGGGATTGCTGCTGGTGAGACGCGAGGCGATCACGCACCCGAATCCCGAACTCGCCTGCGACTTCGCGTTCCGACAGGCCTACCTGGTGCTCGACCCGCTGGTCGCGCGCAGCGGATTCGACCCCGGGCTGATTCCGCTCCGCGACAGCGAGATCGCGGCCGAGGTGACTCGTTCCTTCCTCGCCTACCTCGGGGTACGCGAGCCGACCGACGGGAGCCATGCATGACGATCGAAAGAGTGCCCGCCCGACCGCCCGTAGAGACCTTCAACGTGCCCCAGGACATCTCCTACAACTGGGAATACGAGACCACTCGCCGCCAGTTGATGCGACTCTACGAAAACGCCAAGCGCGACCAGTGGAATTCCACCGAGCGACTCGACTGGTCGATCGACGTCGACCCGGAGTCCGAATTGATCCCGGATCAGAGCCTCGGAATCTGGGGCACCCCGATGTGGGACAAGCTTACGCCCCGGGAGGTCGCGCGACTGCGGAGAGAAGAAATGGCCTGGCAGCTCTCGCAGTTCCTGCACGGAGAACAGGGTGCGCTGCTGGTGACGGCACAGATCGTCGATTCCGTGCCCTGGTACGAGGCCAAGCAATACGGGGCGACGCAAGTCATGGACGAGGCCCGACACGTCGAGGTGTACCGTTGCTACCTACAGGACAAACTCCAACATAGCTACCCGGTCAACGACCAACTCAAGAAACTTCTGGATACGATCCTCGCGGACTCGCGCTGGGACTTCAAGCTGCTGGGCATGCAGATCTTGATCGAGGGCCTGGCACTCGCGGCCTTCACCGTCATGCGCGACACCGTCACTTGCCCGTTGCTCCGGGAACTGACCGCGGGTGTCATCGAAGACGAGTCGCGCCACGTCGCCTATGGCGTACTCGCGCTGCGCGAGTACATGCGCGACCTGAACGAGAAGGATCGTATCGAGCGGGAGGAGTTCGTATACGAGGCCTCGGTGCTGATGCGCGAGCGCATCAAAGACCGCGAGGTCTGGGAGACGATGGGAATGGACGTGGAGGCATGCGTCGCGGCCTCCGACAACTCTCCCATTTTCCAGGAATTCAACCGCCGCCTGTTCTCCAAGATCGTGCCTAACGTCAAGAGCCTGGGGCTGCTCTCCGACGTACAGCGAAGTCGATTCGAGAAACTCGGCGTTCTCGAGTTCGAGGACGGGAGCACCTCCGACGTCGACCACGCGTTGGACATCGCAGAGCGCAGGAGCCAGGGGGAAGTCGACCTGCTCGAAGCCTGAGCCCATCGGGGCTTCGCGCCGCGCTGGCGTATACTGCGGGGCCGATGGCTTCCGCAATCGATCGAGGGCGCATCGCGATGGTCACGGGCGCCAGCCGCGGAATCGGTCGCGCGAGCGCATTGGCCCTGGCTGAGGCCGGTTTCGATATCGCGTTCACCGCGCGCACGGTTCGCGAGGGCGAGTGCTTTGAACACTCCCCCACGATCCACTCCTCCGACACTCGTCCGCTTCCCGGTAGCCTGGAAACGACCGCGCGCGAGATTCGCGACCGGGGACGCCGCGCACTCCCGCTGCGCATGGATCTACTCGACCGCAGCGAGGTGGTTGCGGCGGCCGAGGGCGTCCTCGCCGAGTGGAACCGGATCGACGTACTGGTGAACAACGCCGTCTACACGGGCCCCGGCAACCTCGACCTGTTCCTGGATCTGCCCCTGGATGTCGTCGAACGCATCTTCCAGGCGAACCTGCTTTCCCAGGTCCTGATGACGCGGCAGGTCCTGCCGCACATGCTGGAACGAGGCTCGGGCGTGATCATCAACGTGGTCTCCGCAGCAGGTGCCCATGACCCACCGGTCCCGGCCGACGCGGGCGGGTGGGGCTTCGCGTACGGAGCGTCAAAGGCCGCGCTCGAACGGCTGGCGGGTGTGCTCGAGGTCGAACTCCGCGGCCGCGGCATCCGCGTGCACAGCCTCGAACCGGGTTTCGTGATCACTGAAACCATGCGGGCCACCGGGCTGGTCGATCGGCTGACGGCAGCCATGGCGCAACTGGACGCGGTCCGGCCCGCGGTTCCAGCCGCAGTGGTGGCATGGCTGGCGACGGACCCGGAAGCCTCGGAATGGAACGGTAAGACGGTCTCCGCGCCGTCGCTGTGTCGGAAGCGCAAACTCTTGCCGCCCTCCGAGATTGCCGCAACTTCTTCGACCGAGACCGGTTCCAGTCTCTGAGCCCCTTTCCCAGGCTGCTCAGGCCTCGTCTCGAGACGCTCCGAAGCCTCCCTTCGGTGCAGAGCCCGGGTGCCGCCCCGGCGGTAGGTGTGGAAGACACTCCCGGACGCAGCGTCGCCGGGAGGGCTCGGCCCCAGACGAGACCCAAAAACCTGACTCACAGGAGGTCTCGCCGGAATTTTCGGCGGAAAGCCCCGACAAATTAGAGAAGGGATCTCGAGTCCCAGGACGGGGGAACGTGGGGACGGCGGGGGAGAGATGGTGCTCTCCCCCGCCACTACCTCGACCTGGCTTGACGCACCGGGCACGAGCACGGAAGCTCGGCCCCGGCGTCGAATTCGCCGGGGAGACCAGCCGTGCCCGTCGAGACCGAGTCGCGCAGGGCACTGCGCGAGCTGATCGAGTTGCTCACCGAAATCGACGCGCGCTGGGCCGGACCGGAGTGGAATCTCACCAGCAAGGCCGACGTGGTCGGCGCCCACCGCGCATTGATGCACCTGCTCGAGGGCGGACTCCACACGATGTTCGAAGGAGACCCCGAGCATCCGCAGTTCCGGCGCATTGTGAGTCCCACTCGAAAGTTCACGGGCGACAACCCGGACGCGATCTATTACGACGCACCGATCCGGGGTGACCGAGCCTACCTCGTGCGCGGGCGCATGGACGGGGCCGTCTACGACTCACTAACACTCGAGGTGGGGACCGAAGACGGTTCCATGGGCCGGCGTACGGCGGGCGTCATCAACGATACGCAGTTCGACGTGGACGCCGAAGGTCGCTTCGAGATTCGGATCGGCGGCCAGCCGCGGAATCGCGGCTGGCTTGCACTCGATCCCGAGGCCTCGCGCGTCACCACCCGCCATTACTACGAGGGAACGCGTCCCGCCGCGGCCGATCCGCGCCGCGCACTCGAACTCGAGATCCGGGCACTCGATCCGGGCCCTGCCACGGCAGCGCCCGACGACGACAGCGTGGCTGCCGGAATCCGGCGCACCGCTCAGTTCGTACGGAGCCGGACCCTCGAGCAAGCGCCGATGGCAGATGCCAAGCTGCCGCCGTTCGTTTCGATCGTGCCAAACCAGTTTCCGACACCCGTCACGCCCGGAGACTTCGGTCTGGCCGCCTTCGACGCGGCGTACTCGATGGCACCCTACCTGATCGGACCCGAGCAGGCGCTGGTCTTACGCGGCCGCTGGCCCGAGTGCCGCTGCGCAAACGTGTGTCTCTGGACGCGACAGCAGCAGACCTACGATTATGCACAACGCCCGGTGTACCTGAACCGCAGCCAGACCCGGCTGGAACCTGACGGAAGCTTCCGTATGCTGCTCTGCGCGCACGACCCCGGCTTGCCCAACTGGATCGATACCGAGGGGCGCCCCCTGGGACTGGTGTTCTGGCGCTTCATGCTTCCCGAGGGTGAGATCGAGACCCCGACGGCCGAACTGGTTTCGCTCGACAGCCTCAGGTCCGATGTCGGGCGAACGCAGTCCGACGGATGACAGGCAACAACCCGGACCCGCTCGAGCCGATGGCCGAGCGCTATCGGCGCCCGGACTGGGTCCGACGCATCAATGCCATGGGCGACGCGGTCGGCGGCTCGCTCGACGGGGCGCGCCGCCTGGTACCGATTGACTCCATGGAACTGCAGGCAACGGCCCGCGAATCGCTCGACGGGGATTCGTTCGGAGACTTCGGCGATTCGGATTGGACCGCGCGCTTCGCTGCGCTGGCGACGTCCGCGGACTCCGCACCCTTCCACACCGTCGGCCGCCTGATCACGCGGCAGGAACTGTTCCGGGCCCTCCGCACGCGGCTCCTACTCGGCCGAGCGCTCGAAGCCAACCCCGGCATCGAAGACGAGCCGGTCTCGGCGCCCGTGATCGTGACTGGGCCGGCGCGATCCGGCACCTCGATCCTGTACGAACTGCTTGCGCTCGATCCCTCGCTCCGCGCACCAATGGCCTACGAGGCGCTCCACCCGGTCGCGCCTGGCGAACGCGCAGCGTCGAATCCCGACCCGCGCATCGCAATGGCCGAGTGCGAGCAGGAATTCTGGGCCGACGTCCAGCCCGAGTTCGCGGCGATCCACGAATTGCGCTCCGACCTGCCGGTCGAGTGTGTCACGCTCACCGCCCCGAGTTTCTGCGGCCCGCACTGGGGCATGGTGCTCCCCGCCGGAGCGCCGATGGATCCGCCCACGGACTACGCATTTCACCGGCGCATCCTACAGTCGCTCCAACACCCTGAACGCCCGACTCCGGGCAGTGCCGGACCGAACTGGCTGCTCAAGACCCCGGCCCACCTGGCCATGTTGCCGTTCGTGTTCCAGACCTACCCGGACGCCTGGATCGTCCAGACACACCGCGATCCCACGAAGACGATGCCGTCGACGGCCAGCACCACCGCGATGGTTCGTTGGATCCGCAGCGACCAGGTCGACATCGCCACGCTCGCGGTCTCGATCGACGCGGCGTTCAGCGGAATCTTGAACGCCGTCGCTACACAGAGAGACTCCGGGGAGCTGCCAAAGCGTTTCGTCGACGTGCACTTCCAGGACCTGTTGGCAGATCCTGTCGATACCGTCCGCCGAGCTTATGCGGGTATGGAACGCGAGTTCACACCCGCACACGCAGAAGAAATTCAGAGTTACCTGGCGCACAAACCGCGGGGCAAGTTTGGCGTCCACCGCTACCAGGCCGAAGACTGGGGCTTCGACCCGGCGGAACTGCGAGAGCGGATGCGACCCTACATCGACCACTTCGGCATCGCCCTCGAAGACAGCTGCGCCCGGGCGAAGCAGCGCTGCACGAGCGCGCTTGGCTGCCCGCCTGCACATTGGGTTAGAATTCAACGGGCGGCCTGCCCCGGGGCAATCGGCGGGCCTTCCGAGGGAGAAACGCGTGACCCGAGCCGCTCTGGACCATCCGGTGTTCGACGCCGACAACCACTACTACGAGGCGATCGACGCCTTCACTCGCCACCTCGACCCGCGCTTGGCCGACCGCACCGTGCAATGGGCCGAGATCGACGGACGCAAGTACCACCTGGTCGCCGGGCGCATCAGTCACGCGGTCAAGAACCCGACCTTCAACCCGATCGCCAAACCCGGTGTGCTCTACCACTACCTGCGCGGGAACCCGGACAACTCCGCGGTGCAGGAGTTGATGCGCGCGCGCGAACCGCTTCCGGCCCACTACCTGGAACCCGAGGCTCGGCTCAAGATCATGGACCAGCAGGGACTCGAGGCCATCTGGCTGTTTCCGACGCTGGGAATCCTCTACGAAGAACTCCTCAAACACGACATCGAAGCCGTGACCAAGACGTTCCGCTCCTTCAACCAGTGGCTCGACGAAGACTGGGGACTCGCCTACCGAGACCGCATCTTTGCCGCGCCCTACATCACGCTCGGCGACGTCGACTGGGCGGTCCGCGAACTCGAGTGGGCGCTCGAACGCGGCGCCCGGGTCATCTGCATGCGGCCGGCCGCGATCTGGACCGCGGAGGGTCCACGCTCGCCCGGCGATCCCCACTTCGACCCCTTCTGGGCCCGCGTGAACGAAGCCGGAGTCTCCGTCGCCATCCACGCCGGTGACAGCGGCTATACGACCCACGGCTACGCCAGCGATGGCTTCAGCGCGGACTTCGGCGGGGGCGGCGGCTTGGGCCGGCCGTCGATCAAGGGCTGGAACATCGAACGGGCCGCGCTCGACTACCTGGCGACGCTGATCTTCGACCGTGTCTTCGAGCGCTTCCCGGCGGTCCGGGTGGCTTCCGTCGAAAACGGCTCGGAGTTCCTGCCCGATCTGTTCCGTAAACTGCGCTCGATGAGGCGCAGGACCGGCCGCTACTTCCAGCAGGACCCCCTCGAGACCTTCCGGCAGCACGTCTGGATCAACCCGTTCTGGGAGGACGACATCAAGGAAGTCGTCGAGTACATGGGACCGGAGCGCGTGATCTTCGGCTCGGACTGGCCCCACATCGAGGGCGTTCCGGATCCGCTCGACTACCTGGTGGAACTCGAGAGCTTCGACGCCGGCGCCCGACGCCGGATCCTGCGCGAGAATGCGCGCGAACTGAACGAGCCGCGCCCCGCCTGAGGCGAACCCAGGTTCCGATGCCGCGGCTGTAAGCGACGCGGGCGACTAGTGGCGGCCCCTGCGCCTCTGATGCAGACCGAGCAGCGTCGCCGAAACCAGCATCAGTGCGACCAGCATCAGCGCGGCTTCCGTCGAGAGCGCGGGCAGACCCAGCCCCTCGGAGGGGTCGACCGAAATCGCCTCCAGGAACGCGACAATCTCGAGCTGCTGCGCAAAAGTGATCACGATCGGCGTGGGGAGTAGTAGCGCTGCGGGCGAGGCCGCGAACTCGGCGGAATCGTAGAAGTTGACCGCCAGGAGGAGCGAGGAGGCCGAGTTGTCGTGAAAGAATGGGGCCGTGAGGTTTACACCCACGAGCGCGGGCGTACTGAATACGCGGCTCCCTGCAGCCTCTGCCGGCAACGGGAGGGTCGGGTCTCCAGGTCCGCCGCTACATCCATCATTCAGATTGGCTGGCAGGTCGACGACGCCGGTATTGAACGCAAGGTTGCCGGTGCCGAGCGACCCGTCGGCGTCTGCGAGCGCGGGGCCACTGTGACAGCTAGAACACTGCGCCTGCGGCCCGAAAAAGAGCGCCTGCCCGCTTGCAATCGCCGAGGCATCCGCGCCCTCGGCGATCGCGAAGGTGATCATCCGATTCAGATCCAGGTTCCCGTCGGCTGGAAAGGTGATCGAGTTCATGAACGCTTCGAGGGCGTCGAGTTCGCCCGAGGTCGGTAGCGTGAAGTCCACCCCGGAGGTCCGGGCCATGGTCTGAGTGAAGTGCTGCATCACGGCGCCGGTCGAAAAGACCCGCAAGTCGGCGAACTCTCCGCTCAGGCCGTAGGGCGCGGTCAAGGCAAGGTTGAACAGATGCGGCGAACCTCGGAAGTTCGGAGGATTGCTGAAACCGTCGATGTTCTCGAGAATCAGGCCACGGGTATTTCCCAACCGCATCAGGCAGGAGTTCTCGAGCGTTGCGAGAACCGGGTTGGTTTCGGCGACGAAGAGTGGATCGCTAGGACTGGACGCGAACAGGGTGGCGATGCCCGCGGGCGTGAGTCCGAAGGCCTGCTCAGCCACGTGACAGGTCGCGCAAGTGCGACCGTTTCCGTTGAAGGTTTCGTTGTTGAAGAGCTGCTCGCCCTGGGCGACCAGCTGCGCAAAGCTCGCGGACGGGAGCTGCGGCAGCAGCCAGGCAAGTACGACAAGCAGCCCTCCCAGCCCGCGCCGGGACTGCTTCGCGCTCATCTCAGTTCCTCTCGCCGGATCCGCAGGATCCAGCCACTGGTGCACAGCAGCACGGAGACCAATAACAGGAGACCCCAGTCAGACAATGCAGGGAGATTCGAAGCAGCCGCCATCTCAAACGTTGCCCCCGATGAGTTGCGCGGGATCGGGACCTCGAGTTGGAAGTCGGAGTTCTCCTGGCCGCACTCGAAATCTCCGAACAGATCCTGAAAGCGGTTCAGGCTCTGCGGAGCGCCAGACGCGGAAAGGCCTGCGGCCGGCGGACCGTTGAGCGTCTCCCCAAGCTGGCAGCAGAGGTTTCCAAACGGTGGGTCCACACAGTCGGACTCCTGCGCTCCGAGATAACTGCCATAGGCCAGGCATTCGTTTACGTTAAAGACCGGATTCAACGGGTTCTGCCCGAAACACACCATGCCGCTCTCCGGGGACATCAACGCGCTCGGAAGCAGGAAATCCACCGCCAGGCCGGTTGCATCGACAAAGGCCTGGGTCGCGATCAGGACCGAATTCCCCGTATTCGCGGGATCGGAAGGTCCTACGGGGGGATCAGTCGCAAACTCGAACGATCCCGTCTGGGTCCCAGAGGCATTGTGGAAGGTCAGCAGGGCGCGCGAATCGCCAGGAGGAGGCTGGGGGCCCCATGCGTTCTGCCCGCTCCCATTGAACTTCATCTCGAGGAACTGGATATCGTTGTCGCCGTTCGCGCCAACCAGCAACTGCTCGATCCTGGTCAGGTGATTGGTGGCGCTGGCTGCGGCTGGCTGCAACAGCGCGAGCAAGGCCAGGCCAAGGGCTGGAACAATTCCGGCCAGGCACCTCTCAAGTCGACGCCCTGAAGCTCCTTCCCCCGAACTCGACTTCCCTGCGGCTGGGCTCATGGCTTCCTTGCCTCTATTGAAGGGCCCTCATGGCGGCGTAGCACTTACCGATGCCAGCCATCATACGCCCGCTGGCGCCACCTGTGGGGAAAATATCTCGCCAGGGAACCGGTCTCTTTCCGGTGCCCATCCGCCCCAGCCCATCTCCAGGGGCGCTGGAAATCCCCACCCTCGAGGCTGTAGGCTCTGCCCTCACGACCCTGCACGCGGAGGAAAGATGGGCGAGAAGAGCGACGAGATCCGCAGAATCGTGGACGGAACCAGCTGGGACGAGTTCTGCGACGCGCTCAAGGACGCGGGCAGCGTGATCCTTTGCAAAGGCGCGCCCGATGATCCGCTAACCCGGGCCGAGGGCTGGCGCTATCTGACCCGGCTCACGCGGGCCGCTTTCGAGAGCTTCGTCGAGGCCTCCGATCCGCAGGCGCCGGTGTTGCGGCGCACCGCGCACGAGACGATCAAGATCGGGATGGACAACCCGGACAACATCTACATGAGCGCGCCGATCCGCGGCAGCTTCCAGTACCGCCTGACCGGCACCCGCGGGACCGTGCAGTACCTGGGCTTCGGAACCCAGAAGGGAAATTACGGCGCGACCGGCTCACTCGAGACCACCGGTTACCTGCACGCGAACGATCTCGAGATCGATGCCGACGGACGCTTCGAGATCATCGTGAGCACCGAGCAGCAGCCCGGAAACTGGCTGCAGGCGACACCCGAGAGCAGCACGCTGATCGTGCGACAGACCCGCTACGATCACGCGAACGAGATCCCGGCCGAGATCGCGATCGAGCGCATCGACGGCCCGGGGCAACCGCGCCACCTGGAACCCGCTCGCATGGATCAGGCGTTGCGCAAGTCTGCGGGCTTCGTGAA
>JAYZEO010000022.1:0-26192 GCA_036337215.1 Myxococcota bacterium
TCATCCGCGGGGAGCAGGACCGCGAGGTGCGCGTGCTGGTCGATCGCGACGCCGCGGCGCGTCACGCCCTCACCGTCGTCGAGATCAATGATCGTATCCGCCGAAAGAACCTCAACCTTCCGGCCGGCACCTTCACGGGACCCGCAGGCGAGGCGACACTGCGTGCGATCGGTGACTACGCATCCGTCGACGAGATTCTGGAAACCGTCATCAAGGAGAACCCGAACGGTACGCACGTGCGTCTCAATGAGGTGGCCCGGATCGAGGAGGGGGTCGAGAAGCGCCGCTACTACGCGCGTTACAACGGTTACCCGGCCCTGGTTATGGGGATCGCCAAACAGAAGGACGCGCAGTTGATCGCGGTGGCCGCCGAGGTTCGGGAGTGGGTGACCGAGCACGCGGACCAGATCCCGGCGGGGCTGCGGATCCAGACGACCTGGGATACCTCCCGTTGGGTGCTGGACCGAATGCAGGTGCTGCGTGACAACCTGCTGACCGGAATTCTGGTGGTGCTCGCCGTACTCTGGTTCACGATCGGATTCCGGAACTCGTTACTGACCGTGATCGCGATTCCGTTCAGCTTCCTGCTCGCGCTGACCCTGTTTCCGCTCTTCAATCTCACGATCAACTCGTTTTCGCTGATCGGCATGCTGCTTGTCTCGGGAATGCTGGTCGACGATGCGATCATCGTGCTCGAGAACATCTACCGGCGGATCGAATTGGGCGAGCCAGTCCGTGAGGCGGTGGTCAAGGGCACCGAAGAGGTGCTCTGGCCCGTGGTCTCCGCGATCACCACGAGTTGCGCGGCCTTCTTCCCGCTCTTGCTCGTGACCGGGACCTCGGGAGAGTTCATGTCGATTCTTCCGAAGACCGTGATCGTGTGTCTGATCGCATCACTCTTCGAGTGCCTGGTGATCCTACCCGCGCACTACCTCGACTGGGGCAGTCGCCGAAGTGAGCGAGAGAGTTCGGGTACGGCCCTGGCGCCGGCCACTTCGCGGCGCGCTGTGATGGCCCTGCTCGCGGCCGCCGGCGCGCGTCTTCGGACCTCGATCGACCGCGGCCTCGACGCGCTGCGAGCCCGCTACCTGATGGCACTCGACCTGGTACTGGGCAACCGCGGTGTCTTTGCCGTGTTGACGGCCGCGCTGATCGCGCTCGCGGTGGGACTTGCGACGCACCTCCCGGTGAATCTCTTCTCGAGTGAGTACGACAACTTCTTCGTCGTGTACGAGACGCCCTCCGACTTCGGACTCGACCAGACGGACCGAGTGGTGGGCGAGATCGAGCGGGAAGTGCTCGATGCGTTGCTCGGAGATCCGATATTCGACTATTCCACCTATGTCGGAAGTGGGCTCAGCGGGGGTCGGCAAGGTCGTTCTGCGACCAACGTCGCGCTCTCGTACGCGACCATTGTTTCGACGCCCGAATATCAGGCGGCACCCGAGCGGGCGCTCGAGCGTGTGGATGCGGCGCTGCGCGCCTACCGGGACGCCCACCCGGAGCTTCCGCTGACGGACCTGCGCGCGATGGCGCCGCGCAATGGTCCCCCGATCGGGAAGCCCGTTGCGGTGCGGATCCAGGGGGACGACTACATCGTGACGAAGGGGATTGCCCGAGAGATGAAGGAATTCCTGCGCGCGACGCCGGGAGTCTCCAACATCGAGGACAACCTCGTCGACGGTCCCCGCGAGGTTCGATTGCTGGTCGATGAAGAACGTGCGA
The DNA here is from genome assembly GCA_036337215.1 of Myxococcota bacterium. Classification (GTDB taxonomy): domain Bacteria; phylum Myxococcota_A; class UBA9160; order SZUA-336; family SZUA-336; genus JABSQV01. The sequence continues at coordinate 1,726 of JAYZEO010000022.1, forward strand.
GTCAGCACGGACTTGTCTTCGACGACCTCGCGCGAGCGCTGCGAGGCGCGAATGATGGCCTGGTCGCGACCAGTTTTCGCGACCCGCTGGAGGGCTCTGATCTCGACATCCGCGTGATGCTCGAGCCTCGCTTTCGGCGCGACACGGCGGGACTGCTCCGCGCAGAGGTTCGGACCCCGGCCGGGTACCTGGTGCGACTCGGAGATGTAGCCAGTATCGAGGAGAGGCGCGGCTTCCTGACGCTCTCGCACTTCGATGCGACTCGGGCCGTCACCGTCTATGCCGATGTCGATGGAGAGCAGGCCACCTCGGACGGTACCAACCGTGCACTCGCGACCGAGTTTGCCGATCTGGCCGTGCGCTTTCCCGAAGTAGAGGTCGTGTTCGGCGGCGAAGCAGAGTCGGAACGAAAGGCCTTCGCGGATCTGCGGAGCGTCTTTCCGGTGGCGCTCCTGCTGATCTACATGATTCTTGCCGCGCAGTTTCGGAGCTACGCGCAGCCCCTGATCGTGATCACGGCGATTCCCTTCGCGCTGATCGGCGTCGTCCTCGGAGTCTGGATCCTCGGCTACCAGATGAGCTTCGTGATGCTCTACGCCGCGATCGGACTCGCGGGGGTCGTCGTGAACGACTCGATCGTGATGGTCGACTTCATCAATCGCGCGCGGCAGGGCGGCGAGCCGGTTCTCGAGGCGGTGCGCCAGTCCGGTGCCATCAGGCTTCGCCCGATCCTGCTGACGACTTTCACGACCGTCGGTGCGCTCATGCCGATGGCGCTCGGGATCGGGGGTGCGTCGAAGAGTTACGGACCCTTTGCGGCCGCGATCGCGTTCGGGCTCCTGGTCGCCATGTTCGGAACCCTCTTCATGGTGCCCCTCTCCTACACGGCCCTGGTCGTGAACCAGGAGCGCTTGAGGAGGCTCCGCTCCCGTCTCTTCGGATCAGGTATGATACCGGCCACCGGGCATCCCCCCGCCGGGCACGAGCCGGGCGCAATGCCAAAATAGAAACTTCAAGCAACCGAAGAATAGGAGAATCCCATGGCGGAGACCCCCAAGAATCTCGACGAAGTTCTCGCCCTCATGCCCCAGCAGTTCCAGGCTGACGCCGCGAAGGGCTTCAAGGCCGTCTACCAGTACTGCGTCTCTGGAGATGGTGGCAAGGACTTCTACCAGGACATCGACGATGGCAAGCTGGAGCTGCAGGAAGGCAAGCACGACAGCCCCAACATCACCATCTCGATCGACCACCAGGACTTCCTGAAGATGCTCTCGGATCCGAGTGCCGGCCAGGCGCTGTTCATGCAGGGCAAGGTGAAGGTCGAGCCCCTCGACATGAGCCTGATGATGAAGATGGGAACGCTGTTCAAGAACGACTAGCGTTCCGGGAGTCCCAGCGACTCTTTGCCCCCGCGTGCGCTCTCGCGCGCGCGGGGGTTTGTTTCTGGGGAGGCAGAGCGTCGTGGAAGCGACCGCCGTAGCAGCCGCGCTCGAATCCGCGATCGTGGGCCAGGAGCAGGCCAGGCTCGGCCTGCTGCTGGCATTGGTCGCGCGCGAACATGCCTACCTCGAGGGCCCGCCCGGCTGCGGCAAGTCGCTGCTCGCCGAGACGCTGGCTCGAGCGGCCACCGTCAGGCCCGCCTTCCTGCATTTTCACCGAGACACGCGGTCGAGCGAACTCCTGGGTGAAACCGTGCTCCGCGCGGATTCGGCAGCGGGTGGCCGGCGACTCTCCCGCGAGTTGCTCCCGGGGGCGTTGCTCGAGGCCGAAGTCGCGGTGCTCGACGATCTCTCTCGCGCGCCCGGCGAGGCGATCGGGGTGTTGCTCCCGATCCTGGGCGAGCGACGTGCGGCGGGACGCGCGCTCCCGCTCGAGACCGCGATTGCGACCGCCGCGCCCCGCGGTGCCGAGAGTTACGGGGATCCGCTCGAGCCCACGCAACTCGACCGCTTCGCGATTCAGGTGCGTCTCTCGGGTGCGGTCTCGAGCGATCGCGCCGGGGAGGCGCGGCAAATCCTGGAGCGAGCCGTGCGAACCCGGGCCGAGGACTCGGCCGCTGCAGGCTCCGGGCTTCCACTCGCCCTCGCGGAGCGCCGCGTGCTCCAGGCGCGCGCGGCCGCGCTCGAGATCCCGGCAGCGATTCGAAGCGCCCTGCTTCGGCTGGCGGTGCGCCTCTGCGAGGTTTCTCCGGAAGGAGACGCGCTGATCACGGACCGGGGTTTCGGCATCCAGGCGCCCCGAATCCTGCGGGCGCACGCGCTGCTGCGCGGGGCCGACCGCGTCGCCGAAGCGGACCTGGCAGCGGTGGGGTACATGCTCGCGTGCCGTGTCCCGGAATCGGTGCGCGCGGCTTTGCCCGAGTTGATCGACGAACTGATCTCCGCGCCGATGCCGGTGCCGGGCGGGGTTCCGGCCCACGGCGCGGGTCGGGTCTCGGGCGAGGGAGGGGGTGCCGCCACGACGCCCGGTGCCTCCGTAGAGGCAGATCGGATCGAGGTCTCTGTGGAGGGGGCTGTGTCCGGGCCGCACGACGACGACCCGGCCTCCGCCGAGGTCGCGCCGCTGCTCGAGGCGATCGAGGGTCGGTTCGAGCGCGGGAGCGCCGAGCGGGGCGACGATCCCGGGGGAACGCCCCGGCGCTATCGGCGGCTGCGTCGTCTCGATGAGGTCTTCGATGCAGATCCGACCGAAGCCGTGCTCTTCGTGGACGGGCAACTGCCCGGAATGCCGCACAGCTACGCGCGAGAGCGTCCGAGTCGCGGAGGAACCCTGGCCGTGCTGCGCGACGTGTCGGCTTCGATGGAGGGACGGCTGAGCCGTTGGGCGGGTGAGGTCGTCGACGGGATCGTGCGCACGGCCGCGCGGCGCCGCATGTGGATCGGCTACTGCGAGTTCAATCACTGTGCGGAGCGTTTCAGCGCGGACGGCCGCTTCTTTCACCGCCGTTACCGGAAGCTCCGCAGCCTGGCCCGCTCGCGTCGATCGGAGGGTCGCACCAACTACGAGGCGCCGCTTCGCCTGGCACTCGACGAATTTCGGAGGGGAGTGGGCGACAACCGGCACGTGGTCGTGCTCACGGACGGCGTCCCCGTGCTCGGCGATCCCGCCGTCGCGCGCGAGCGCCGCGAGGCGCGCCGCCTCGGTATCCGAATTCATACGGTCTTTCTCGGGCTCGGCGAGTGCCCGCGGGTCCTCGATCAGCTTTCGCGCGAGACCGACGGGCTGCGGTTTCGAGGCGTGCCGACGGCTGGCGGACGGCTCCGTGTCCAGGAGCGGTTCGAGCGGAGCGTGGCCCGATGAGCGGCGGGATGGGAGGGTCGGAACTGGCCCCGCTGCGCGCGCTGCTCGATCGTCACGTGGTCGGGCACGACCAGGCGAAGGCGGCGCTGCTGCTCGGATTGGTCTGCCGGGAGCACGTGTACCTGGAAGGTCCACCCGGAAGCGCCAAGACGCGCATGGCCGAAATTGCGGCGCGGGGCTCCGAACTCGATTTCTTCTTCTATCAGATGCACCGCGACACCCGGCTGGCGGAGCTGGTCGGTGACGTGGTGCTCGAACGACGTCCGCTCCAGGCCGGGCCCGGCGATCCCGAGGCGCGCGGCGAGCGAATTCATCAGAAGATCGAGCCTGGAGGCCTGCTGCTCGCCCAGGTCTGCGTGCTCGACGATATTTCACGCGCGCCGGGTGAGGCCTTGAACGTGTTGTTGCGGATCCTGAACGAGCGGAAGTTCGGGGATGCCCCGATCCCGCTGCTGTCCGCGAGCGCCACCAGCAACCCGATGCGGGACGAGTACTACAACGAGCCGCTCGACCCCGCGAACCTGGACCGTTTCGGGCTTCAGCTCTCGGTCGAGGGCCTGGTCGGTTCCGGCGAACCCGAGCTGGCACGCTCACTGCTCGACCGCTTCGTAGACGGGGAGGTCGAGGAGCAGCCGCTGCTCGAGCCCGTCTGTGACCGCGGGCTCTTCGACCGGCTCTTCGCTCGGCTTGGGAAGGTCCCCGTGCCGGAGCCGGTGAGGCAGGCGCTCTTGCAGTTCCTCCAGACTCTGGTTCGCGACTATGATTGCAACGAGACCAATGCACTCCTCACCGATCGGAGCTTTCTGGTGAAGAGCGTGAAGTTGTTTCGGGGGAGCGCGCTGATGGCTGGGAGGGAGGCGGTCGCAGCGGAGGATCTCGACGTGCTGCGTTGGATGACGACCTTCCGGGTTCCTGAGGAGGTCCACGCGCGAGTCCCCGAAATTCTCGAGCGCGTGAAGGAGAAGTGCGGGTGAAACTCCGGACCAAGGTCAATGGAACGCTGTGCGAGGACGATGTCTCCCCGCGGCTGCTGCTCGTGCACTACCTGCGCGAGACCCTGGGGCTGACGGGGACGCACATCGGCTGTGAGACCTCGGTCTGTGGCGCCTGCACGGTTCACCTGGACGATCGCGCGGTGAAGAGTTGCACCCTGTTCGCGGTGCAGGCCGAAGCTCGAGAGATCACCACGATCGAGGGGCTCGCGCCCGAGGGAGAGTTGCACCCGCTGCAGACGGGCTTCTGGGAATGTCACGGACTCCAGTGTGGTTACTGCACGCCCGGAATGATCATGTCGTCCGCTGCACTGCTCCGCGAGCAACCCGATCCCGACGAGGCCGAGATCCGCCACGCGCTCGAGGGGAACGTGTGCCGCTGTACCGGCTACCAGCAGATCGTGGACAGCGTGCTGGATGCGGCCCGGCGAGCGCGCGGAGACGCGTAGTGGCCATTCGTCCGGTACAGGTCGGGCAACGGATCAAGCGGCGAGAGGATCCTCGGCTGATCCGCGGACTCGCCAGCTACACCGATGACCTGAAACCGCACGGCCTGCTCCACGCGGCCTTCGTGCGCAGCGAGCACGCGGCCGGACGGATCGTGCGCGTGAACGCGAAGCGCGCCCTCGCGCGCGAGGGCGTGGTGGCGGTCTACAGCTACGACGATCTGCGGGGCCGCGTGGGTCGTGCTCCGATGATGCTCATGCCCGAAGGCATGGTCGACGTCGAACACCCGCTGCTCGCGGATGGTTGTGTGCGTTACGTGGGCCAGCCGATTGCGGTCGTCGTGGCCCGGGATCGTTACGTTGCGCGCGACGGAGCCCTCGACGTCGAGGTCGAGATCGAGCCCAGACCGGCTGTGGCGGACCTGGAGCGCGCGTTGGAGCCCGATGCGCCGCGTGTCTACGAGGAACTCGAAAACAACGTATGCCTCGACCTGCCCTCCGAGGCCGCGCAGGATGCTGCCCGGGTATTCGAGCGGGCCGACGGGACCGTATCGCTCAGGCTCCTCAACCAGCGCGTGGCCCCGGTCCCGATGGAGCCTCGCGCGGTGCTCGCGCACTGGGACCCCGGACCCGAGAAGCTGACGGTCTGGAGTTCGACCCAGGTCCCTCACACACTGAAACAGAAGCGTGCGATGTGTCTGGAGTTGCCCGAGATCCGGATCCGGGCGATCGCGCCCGAGGTCGGCGGCGGCTTCGGCTGCAAGCTGCCGATCTATCCCGAGGAGTGCGTACTCCCCTGGATTTCGCGCGAACTCGGCCGCCCGATCAAGTGGGCCGAGACGCGGACCGAGAATCTCCTGAACACCACGCACGGCAGAGGGCACGTCCACGAGGTGGAGGCCGCGTACCAGCGCGATGGCCGAGTGCTCGGCCTTCGCGGCCGAATTCTGGCCGATCTCGGTGCCTACGCGTCGACCTTCGGCGCGGCGATTCCCACCTTCACGCTGTTGCTCGCGCCCGGATGCTACCGACTCGAAGCCGTCGCGCTCGATCTGGTGGCGGTCTACACCAACACCATGGCGACGGACGCCTACCGCGGAGCGGGGCGTCCAGAGGCCGCCTACTTGATCGAGCGCGTGATGGACGCGGTCGCGCGCGAAACCGGGATCGATCCGGTGGAGCTGCGCCGGCGGAACTTCATTCCGAGCGACGCCTTCCCGTTCGAGACGGTGTCGGGGGCCCAGTACGACTCGGCCGATTACGAGCTAGCACTGGACCGCGCAATCGAGGCCTTCGACTACGCGGGTGCGCGCCGCGCGCAGGAGCAGGCGCGTTCCGCCGGCCGCCTGATCGGAATCGGCGTGGCGACCTTCACGGAGATCTGCGGGCTCGGTCCGAGTACGGGTGCGGCCGCGCCCGCGCGCGCCGGGACCTGGGAGAGTGGGACGGTGCGCGTCGAGCCGAGCGGGAACGTGACCGTGCTGACCGGGGTGTCGCCCCATGGCCAGGGTCAGGAGACGGTCTTTGCCCAGATGGTGTCGGATGCTTTCGGAGTCCCGATCGAGGATGTGAACGTGATGCACGGCGATACCGACGTGGTGCCCCACGGGGTCGGGACTTTTGGAAGCCGCGGCATCGCGGTCGGCGGTGCGGCGCTGCAACTCGCGCTCGACAAGGTCGCCGACAAGGCGCGCCGCATCGCGGCGCACCTGCTCGACACCACGCCCGAGCGCGTGGATTTCGCGGGCGGCGAATTCCGGGTGAAGGACGCCGAGCGCGCGTTGGGATTCCGCGAGGTCGCCGAGGCGGCGCATCTTTGGAGCGTACCGGTCCCAGGGGAGGAGCCTGGGCTCGAGGCGGTGGCCCGCTTCGAACCCGAAGGCACCACCTTCCCGTTCGGGGCTCACCTATGCCAGGTCGAAGTCGACGCGGAAACGGGCCAGATCTCGATCGAGCGCTACCTGGCCGTGGGCGATTCCGGGCGGGTCTTGAACCCGCTGCTGGCGGACCGGCCGCGGCTGGGCGGCCTACTCCAGGGCCTTGGCCCAGCGCGGTGCGAGGGTGTCGTCTACGACGAGGGGGGACAACTCGTGACCGCGACGCTGATGGACTACGCGCTGCCGAAGGCGCCCATGTTTCCGCGCTTCGAATTGCACGAAACGGAAACGCCTACGTCCCTGAATCCGCTCGGGGCCAAGGGGATCGGCGAGCTCGGAACCATCGGCGCGACTCCGTGTCTGGTGGGCGCGGTGCTGGATGCGCTCCGTCCGCTCGGAGTTAGGCATCTCGACATGCCGCTCACGCCCGAGCGGGTCTGGCGCGCGATCCAGGATGCAGCTGGAGGGAACGCGTGATTCCGGCCGAGTTCGAGTACTTCGCGCCCGGGAGCGTGAAGGAAGCGGTCGCCTTGCTGGCGCAGACGCCGGGCGCCAAGCTGCTTTCCGGGGGGATGAGCCTGATCCCGGCGCTCAAGCACCGGCTCGTCGAGCCCGCCGCCCTGATCGACATCGGCCGCATCCCGGGCCTCGACCAGATTTCGGAGCGCCGCGGCGCAGTATCGCTGGGCGCCTGCGTGACGCACGCGACCGCCGCCGGCTCTGCGCTGCTGGCCCCGGTCTCGCTGCTCTGCGAGACCGCGGCCTCGATCGGGGACGTGCAGGTTCGGAACCGGGGCACGTTGGGGGGTAGCCTGGTGCACGCGGATCCCGCGGCGGATTGGACGGCGACATTCCTGGCCCTCGATGCGGAGGCGAGGCTGATCGGTCCGGGGGGGGAGCGGACGCTGCCCGCGCGGGACTTCTTCACCGGCATGCTCAGGAGCGCTGTGGGCGAGCACGAGGTCGTCACCGAAATCCGCTTTCCGTTCGAGCGCAAACGGGCGGGTTCCGCGTACCGCAAGCTGAGACAGACGGCTTCCGGGTTCGCGGTCGTCGGTGTGGCGGCGCAGTTGGTGCTCGATCGGCGGGGACGCTGTGAACGCGCCGCGGTCGGGGTTACGGGCATCAACCCGGTTCCGTTCCGGGCCGAAAGCCTCGAGCGCCGGCTCGTGGGCCACGAACCCGACGACGCCCGGCTCGAGACGGTGTGCGCGGAGATCGAGGAGGCCGATCCGATGGGCGACCTGCATGCCTCTCCTGAATTCCGACGCCACCTGCTCTCGGTGTACGCGCGGCGCGCGCTGCAGGCGGCCCGGGAACGCGCGAGCCCGTGAGGATCGAGGGGAGCGAGTCACTCGCCGCCGAGCGTGCCCAGGTTTTTGGCTGGCTGTCGGATCCCGAGATGCTGCGGCGCTGCGCCCCCGGACTCGAGAGCCTCGAGCAAAGTGGCCGCGACCGGCTGGAGGCGGTGCTGGAGTTGCGGCTGCCAGCCTTGACGGGTCGCTTCGAGGGAACCGTCGCGTTTCTGGAGCGAGAGACGCCGTCTTTGCTGTGCTTGGAGTTTTCGGGGCGGGGCCGGCTCGGGTTTCTGGAGGGGCAGGTGCGGCTCGACCTCTCCGAGGCAGATCCCGGGACCCGCGTCGACTATGCCGCAGACGTCCAGGTTGGGGGACAGGTTGCGCGGCTCGGGCAGCGGATGCTCTCGGGCGTCGCCAAGGAAATGGCGGGTCAATTTTTCGAGGCACTCGCCCGCGAAGCAGGGCCCGATGCGGGGCGCCCGACTTCGGGCCCCGGGCCTCTCCGTGCACTGCTGCAGCTCGCCTGGCGGACGCTGCTAGAACTCCGTGGGCGCTCGCGGCGCGGCTGAGCGCGCGTCGGTCTCGGCGCTGTTGCTGGCGGCCGGAAGAGGCCGCCGTATGGGGGGCGCCAAGCACCTGATCGCGATCGAGGGCCGCTCGATGTTGGCGCGGACCGCGGGTGCGCTGCTCGGCTCTAGCGCGGGCGAGTTGGTGGTGGTGCTGGCGCCCGCAGACCAGGCCGGGGTCTCCGCGCTCTCCGAGTTCGAGTCGCGCGGCGTCCGTCTCGTATTTGCGGAGAGCGCGGACGAGGGCCGAGCTGCCTCGGTTCGGGCCGGGGTCCGCGCGGCCTCTCCCGGAGCGGCCGGGTTGCTGATCGCTCAAGCCGACCAGCCGTTCCTGGAAGCCGCGGACTACGACGTCCTGATCCGGAGCTTCGGCGAAGGCGCGGCCGGGATCGTGCACGCGGCCTACGCTGGAGCGCGCGGGACGCCGGTGCTGTTCGCGGCCCGCTACCGCGAGGAGTTGCTCGCGCTTCGTGGCCGCGAGGGGGGGCGCAGCTTGATTCTGGCCCATCCGGGCGACCTGTGCGCGGTCGCCCTGGACCCCGACCGCGGCCGCGACATCGATCGGCCCGAGGACCTGCTAGTCTCCCCGGCCATGGAACGTACACTTTCGATCATCAAGCCCGACGCGGTCGCCAGTGGACAACTCGGCGCGATCCTGCAGCATATCGAGGATGCCGGTCTGCGCGTTGTGGCGGTGCGCATGCTCCAGTTGAGCCGGCAGGAGGCGGAGGAGTTCTACGCGGTCCATCGCGAGCGCCCCTTCTATCAGGACCTGGTTGCATTCATGACCTCGGGCCCGGTGGTGGTGAGTGTGCTCGAGGCGCCGGATGCGATCGCGCACTACCGCTCGGTGATGGGCGCGACGAATCCGGAAGAGGCCGAAGCCGGAACCATTCGCAAGCTCTACGCCAAGGACGTGGAACGGAATGCCTGCCACGGTTCGGATGCGTCCGAAACCGCGCGGCAGGAGATCGCGTTCTTTTTCCGGCGGCTGGACCTCGTCTCCCGGGCCTAGGGGCCCGGACCGCCCAATCGTCTAGCGCGACGCGAACGCGTCCGACTCGAATTCGGAAGCCTGTTCCGGGTCTCGCGCGGGTTTCAGGTACAGCGCCTCGATCCGGTCGGCGACGGCCTCCGCGATGATCCGATAGCCGCGTGCATTGGGATGGCGCAGCCCCGAAAACTGAATCTCTTCCTCGCGCCCGCGCCAGGGCCGCAGCGTGTCGAGCAGGTCGAGCCAGTCGAGGCCCGCTTCGGCGACCGCTTCGCGCAGCAGCGGTTCGACCTGCGGGTGGTCCCTGAACTCGTACCGCGAAAGGTCCGGGAGGTCCGGGAGCAGGACCACGAGTGCCTCTGCCCCGATCTCGCGCGAGGTGTCGCCGATCTCGAGGAGCGCGGAACGCGCGGTCTCCCATTCACTGCGACCGGGCCGGTACGCGTCCGCCCAGTTGTCGTAGCTCTTCTTGAAGCGCTTCCTGGCCCCCGACGCATCCGGAGGTGCGTGAGAGTCATCGCCGATCGAGTCCCGCGTGAGCCAGTCTCGGAGGTCCGAGGTGCGCTGCTTCAGGGCCTGCCGGGCGCCCTTGATGAACTGTCGTAGGTAGAGTTGGCGAGGGACTCTGTAGATCTCGAGCAGGAGTGGATGAATCGCGCGCAGCCGGTTGTAACGCTGGTACTTGCGGAGCTTGTGATGGGTGTCGTTGACCGGGTAGAAGGCGACCACGATCAGGTCCGGTTCGAACCTGGCGCCGCGCGCCCGCAGGTAGGCGGCTTCCTGCGCGGTTGAGTAGCCGATGACCCCGCTGTTGATGACCTCGATATTTGCGGGTTCTCCCGAGGCCCGCGCGCGCTGGTTGAGAACCGTCTCGAGTTGGCGCGGGTAGCTGTCGGCCTCCTCGAGCCGAAAGCCGAAGGTCCAGGAGTCTCCGAGCGCCAGGATCCGGTAGCGGCCCGGGGTCCTGGCGTAGCTGATCTCGGGATTGCGCAGGCCCAGCGAGTTGATCTCGACCGGGGCCCCGAACTCGTTGCCGGTCCATCCCGGCCGCATGCGCTTGCCGGTCTCGGGATCCAGTTCGTAGAGCCCGGGCTTCGGCAGCATCTCCTGGCCAAAAATCCGCAGCAAGCCCTCGCAGAGTGCCAGGGCCAGCAGCAGCGAGACCGCGACCAGGAGCGTGTTGCGAAGCATCCCGGCTCGGTAGCGCGGCCGGGGCGCCGTGTCTAGGGGGCCGCTCCGGAGCGAGTCGGCCGGATTTGGCGATCAGCTGGTGTAGCCGACCGCGATCAGAGAGAGGACCACCAGGTAGGAGGCGATCAGGATCAGGTTTCGGCGGAGCAGGCTGGAGCGCTGCACCGGGACCCGCGAAATTTGCTGCATGTTTCCCCCGAGAGCTTCGCGTCTTGTCCCTGGAAGCATCGGCAGAGATTCCCCCGGACTTCAGCGGGCCTCTGGAGGGGGAGCCGGAGAATGCCGCGATTGTTCGGATGCGTCCAGTGCGCGCACTGCTCGGTCGCTGCCGAGCACGCGATCAAAGTGATCTGCGGCCTTCCCGGCGGAGTACCAGAAGAATGGCGCGAGTTGGTAGTGACCCACCGGCAACTCGATCCACTCGGGGCGCCCGAGTGCCTCCCAGAGTGCCCGCGTTCGCTCGGGCGGCATCACCTGGTCGAAGCGTCCGGAGACGAGCAGCACCCGATCCGGCCGGATCGCGCCGCTCCAGCGGAGCGGATCGACGTCGTCCGACGCGGGACGGATCCGCTCCAGGAATGCCTCGCGGCTTCCGAGTTCCTCGCGCTCTCGCAGCCGGTCGCGAAAGTCACGCACGGGTGTCTCGGTCGAGTCGTAGAGAATTTCGGGGAGGCCGCCCCCTGCCATTGCGAAGAAGCCAGCACGGATCCGCTCTGGCTCCATCCCCATGAGCGTGGCCGCCATGACTCCGCCGAGGCTCACTCCGGCCGTGGCCAGCCGCCCTGAATCGACCTCGGGCCGCGTCTCGAGCCACCCGAGCAGTCGCCGGGCCTCCCTCACCGCGTTCACGAAGGACGCGAGCGGCCCTGCGGGATCCTCGGCGGTCTCCAGTTCGAGCGGGCTGCGTTCGAGCCGGGCGACCGCGTAGCCGCGCGCGAGCAGCGCCCGCGCCAGGGCCTGGGAGACCACGTGCGAGCCCGCCAGGATCGGGAACACCAAGACGGTAGGGTGGGGTGGCGGACCCGGCGGAACCAGCAGCCACGCAGTTGAGGAGCTGCCGTCCTCGGCCCGCCAGACGAGTTGGAGTGACCGGAAGTTGCGGGGGTGCCGCAGCGCATAGAGATCCAGGATCCAGGGGTCGTCGCGTTCGGAGACCTCGACCACCTCGACCTCGCCCGGGTCGAGTGGGGTGACCGTGGGCGCGGCGACCGACCCGGAGAGACGTTCGGGGGAGGGCTGCGAGGCCGGCGTGGTGGCGCAGCCGAGTGCCAGGAGCGGCGCGAGCAGACCCGTCAGCCACAGGGAGCGCGGGCGCGGCCCGCGTCGCTGCGCCGGCTCAGGTGAGCGAGGTGGCCGGGCAGGGCTAGTTCGAGTCGGCCTTCTTGCTGCGCAGGAAGGCCGGTACGTCGAGTTCCTCTTCGAACGGAGAAATGAAGTCACCGCCACCCGAGTCGTATCGGCTCCTGGGCGCCTCCGCAAGATCGTTCGCGGTCGCCTCCGCGCGGAGTGGTGGACGCAGAGGCGTGACGTTGTCGAGCGCGGCCTCTGCCGGAGAGCGATCCCGGATGCGGCCCGGGTCCGAAAGACCCGTTGCGATCACCGTGACCCGGACCTCCTCGACCAGCTCCGGCTGGATCACGGTCCCGAAGATGATGTTGGCTTCCTCGTGTGCCTCGTCGCGGATCAGGCTGGCGGCCTCGTTGGCCTCGTAGAGCGTCATGTCCTCGCCGCCCGTGATGTTGATCAGCACGCCGCGCGACCCCTTGATCGAGATGTCCTCGAGCAGCGGGTTCGAGATCGCGGCCTCGGCCGCCATCACAGCCCGATTTTCGCCCCGGGCGCGCCCGATCCCCATCAGCGCCACGCCCATGCCATCCATGATCGTGCGCACGTCCGCGAAGTCGAGGTTGATCATCCCGTGGACCGTGATCAGGTCGCTGATCCCCTGGACCGCATTCAGCAGGACCTCGTCCGCGAGCCGGAAGGCGTCGGCGATCGTGGTGCTCTTGCTCACCATGTCGAGGAGTCGGTCGTTCGGGATGGTGATCAGGGTGTCGACTGCATCGTGCAGGACCTCGAAGCCGTGCGTCGCTTGTTTGCTGCGGACGGTCCCCTCGAAGCTGAAAGGGCGGGTCACGACTGCGACCGTCAGGGCCCCGATCTCGCGGGCGACCTCGGCAATGATCGGGGCGCCCCCGGTGCCGGTTCCCCCGCCGAGCCCGGCGGTGACGAAGACCATGTCGGCCCCATCGAAATACTCACGCAGCCGATCCCGGGCCTGCTCGGCGCAGGCACGCCCCATGCTGGGGTCGGCTCCGGCTCCGAGCCCGCGTTCCCCGAGTTGGATCTTGAGCGGGGCGGCGTTCTTTGACAGAGCCTGGGCGTCGGTGTTCGCGGAGATGAAGTCGACCCCTCCCAGCCCTTCTCGGATCATGGTGTTGATCGCGTTGCCGCCCGCTCCCCCGATCCCGATCACCTTGATCTTTGCCCGAGGCTCTGAAGCCCGCTCAAACTCGATCATGTATCCCCCCACGAGATGCGCGGTGCTCGCTGGTGTTCCGAGCGCGCGCTGTTTCAAGGTAACAACCTTTTCTACCTATCCCACTTCTCCCGAGAACCACTCACGCATGCGGTCCCGAATCTTTCGGAAGCTGGAACCGTCGTACACACGAAAGCGCGGCCGTGCCCAACGTTTCGACCCGTACAGGGCGAGCCCGACGCCGGTCGCAAACTCCGGGCCCTGTACCCGATCGACGAGACCCCCGATCCCGCGCGGGAGCCCGCGTCGAACGGGGACTTCGAACACCTCCTCTGCGCACTCGGGCAGTCCCTCGAGTGAACTCGAGCCACCGGTGACGACGATGCCGCAGGGGATCTTCGAGAGGAAGCCGGTGTCGACGAGTTCCCGCCGCACGAGCGTCAGAATTTCCTCGGCGCGTGGCTCGAGAAATTCGCAGAGTTGCTTGCGGCTGACCTCTCGAGGCGCACGCCCCCCGACGCTGGGCACCAGCAGGATCTCGTCGTGCGTCAGGAAACGTGGCGACGCGCAGCCGTAGCGGCGCTTGATCTTTTCCGCCTGATCGAACGGGCTCCGCAGGCCTACAGCGGCGTCGTTGGTCAGGTGATTGCCTCCGAGCGAGAGCACCCTGGAGTGCTTGACGGAGCCGTCGATGAAGACCGAGAGGTCGGTCGTGCCTCCGCCGAGGTCGATCAGGGCGATGCCCAACTCGCGCTCGTCCTGGGCCAGCACCGCCTCCCCCGAGGCGAGCGGCTCGAGCACGACGTCAATCACGTTGATGCCGGCGCGGTTGCAGCAGCGGACCAGGTTCTGGGCCGAGGTGACGGCGGCCGTGACGATGTGCACGCGCGCAATCAGGCGAACCCCGTGCATGCCGATCGGATGCTTGATGCCGTCCTGGCCGTCGATCTCGTATTCCTGCGGAATGACGTGGATCACCTCGCGGTCCGCCGGAATCGCCACCGCCTGCGCCTGTTCGATGACCCGGTTGAGGTCGCCGGCCCGGACCTCGCGATCCTTGATCGCGACCATGCCGATCTCGTTCCGCGCTTGGATATGCCCGCCCGCGATGCCGACGTAGACCGAGCTGATCTCGCAGCCCGCCATCAACTCCGCTTCGTCCAGCGCCTTCCGGATCGAGTCGACCGTGGCATCGATGTCGATCACCACGCCCTTGCGGAGTCCCTTCGACGGGTGGCTTCCGATCCCGATGATGTCGACCGAATCCCCGTTCGCCTCCGCGACGATTGCGCAGATCTTCGTCGTTCCGATATCGAGCCCGACGATCAGATCCTCTCCTCTGGCCATGTTCTCTCCCCCCCCTTTGACTAGTGGATCTCGATCTCTTGCAGCACCACCTGTCCAGGGAAGCGGAGATCCGCCGCCCGTGCAGGTACCCGGTCCAGAATCCCGTTCTCGACCAACGCTCCGAATTCGCGGAGAGAGCGTGCGGCATCCTCGCCGACCCGGACCCGGAGCTTCGGCCCGCGCGGCTCCAGCACGACGTCGCCCGGTCCGAGCGCGTGCGCAGAGACCAGGTCGAACTCGGCCCGCCTGGCTGCTTCCACCACCGGGAGCGTCCAGGCAATCAGGTCTTTCGGGGCTGACCGGCCGGTGATCGCCACCAGCCCTTCCGCCTCGCCCGTTTCCAGCAGGAAGCGGGCGCCCGTACGATCGACGCCCTCGCCGTTCCGCTCCAGCGTGGCGACCGGCTGGCGTTCCTCGACCCGGACAATCAGGCGGTTCGGGGGCAGGCGCAGCGCGAGTGCGGACGCGACCCGCGGATGCTTCTCGAGCCGGCGCTCCACGGCGTCCGCATCGACGTCGATCAGCGGTAGCTCCGGCTGGAGTTCGGCCAGCTCCGCCAGGGTGCTCACCTCCAGGGTTTCGAGGCCATGGAATACGATCCGTTTCAACAGGAAAGGTTCGCCCCGTACCCAGTCGCGCGGCGAGCCGAGGTGGGTCTCGCCCAGCAACGCGGCCAGCTGGGTCGGGCCGGCGAACGTGAGGCCCAGGGCCGCCCCCGCAATCAAGCCCACCGTGGCGGTGCCCAAGAGCAGCAGCGCGAACCGCGTGCTTCTCTTCCGCCGCCGGGTCGGCCGTTGCTGCGGCTTCGCCGTTCGCGGTTTCCGGGGGGCCGCTCGGGTCTTCCGCTTCACGCGAGCGCTCACCCCAGCCCTCCGGGGCTTCTGCCCACGAAGCGGACCTCGGTCTCGAGTTCGATCCCGAAGCGACTCGCGACCTCGCTGCGTGCCAGTTCAATCAGTGCGAGCACGTCGGCCGCGGTCGCGTCTCCCCGGGTCTCGATGAAGTTCGCATGCTTCTGCGAGATCGTGGCGCTGCCGCTCCGGGTGCCCTTGAGGCCGGCGCTGTCGATCAGGCGGGCGGCCCGATCTCCGGGCGGATTCTTGAACACGGATCCGCAGGAGCGCTGGTCGATTGGCTGGGTGTCCCTACGCCGGGCGAGCAACTCGCGCATCTGCTCCTGGATCGCGGCCGGGTCGCCGGGCTCGGTTCGGAAGACCGCGCGCACGATCGTGGCACCAGGCGGAAGCTCGAGGCTTCGGTAGGAGAAGTCGAGATCGGCGCGCGGGACCTCCCGGATCCCGGCCGTCCCGGGAGCGATCCAGTCCACGCGCTCGACCACGTCCTTCACTTCGGCCGAAGGGATCCCGGCGTTCATGGCGATCCAGCCCCCGACCGTGCCCGGGATCCCGACCCCGAACTCGAGTCCGCTGCATCCGCGTTCTGCGGCAAAGCGAACCAGTCGCGAGTGGCTGGTCCCGGCCTGCGCCGTGATCTGCCCCTCCGGAGCGGCCTCGAGTTCCCGCAGCGCCTGGAGTTGAACCACGACCCCGGCGATGCCTGCGTCCGACACCAGCAGATTGAAGCCCCCGCCGACCAGCAGCACCCCGACCCCCAGGTCACTGCAGAGCCCGAGCAGGGCCTGGAGTTCCTCCAGGTCGCGCGGGCGTGCGAATGCGTCCGCAGGCCCGCCGACCCGGAGCGAGGTGTGTTTCGACAGCGGAACGCCGAAGGCGACCCGGGGGCCCAGAAGTTCTCTGAGCTCCTTCTCGAAGCGTGTCTCAATCGGTCCATTCCTCCGTAAAGGTCCGGGCGAGCCGTCCGATGTCGCCCGCTCCCATGAACAGCACTGCGTCACCCTGCTGTACGAGTTCGCGGAGCGCCGGGATGATCTCCTCTCGCTCCCTGACCAGGTGGGTGTTGCGGTGCCCGGTCTGTTTCACCGCCTCGGCGAGGCTCGTTGAGTCGACCCCGGGAAGCTTGGGCTCGCCCGCGGCATAGATGTCGGTGAGCACGACTACGTCGGCATCGTGAAAGCAGCCCGCGAGTTCTTCGAACAGATCGCGGGTACGCGAATAGCGATGCGGCTGGAACACGACCACGCTGCGGCGGCCGAGGCCGCTTCGGGCCGCTGCCAGCGTGGCCCGAATCTCGGTCGGGTGATGCGCGTAGTCATCGATGACGAGCAGCGAGCCCGGTTCCCCCACGATTTCGAAACGGCGCGCGATGCCCCGGAACTGTTCGAGGGCCTCACGAATCTGCGGGAAGGGAACGTCGAACTCGAGGCCGACCGCGATCGCGGCGAGGGCATTGCGAACATTGTGAATGCCGGGCATCCGAAGCCGCAGCGGACCCAGTTCGTGCTTCCCGCTCCGCGCCACGAAGAGGGTGTCGAGCCCGTCGGGCTCGATGCTGGTGGCCGAGATCTCGGCCTGCGTCGAGAGCCCGTAGCTCCGGTTGCGCCGCGCGATCCGGGGAAGCAATGCCCGGAGCTTCGGGTCGTCGAGGCAGAGCACGCACAGTCCGTAGAACGGTACCCGGTTCGCGAAGTCGACGAACGCGTCCTCCAGCGCCTCGAGATTTCCGTAGTGATCGAGGTGTTCGCGGTCGAGGTTCGTGATCACCACCACGGTCGGTACCAGGTGAAGGAACGAACCGTCACTCTCGTCGGCCTCGGCCACCAGGACGTAGCCGCATCCTAGCCGCGAGTTGGCGCCCAGGCTGTGCAGGCGACCGCCGATGATGGCGGTCGGGTCGAGCCCTCCCTCCTGGAGCACGCTCGCGACCAGTGAGCTGGTGGTGGTCTTGCCGTGAGAGCCCGAGATCGCGATCCCGTACTTGAGGCGCATCAACTCGGCGAGCATTTCGGCGCGTGCGATGACCGGAATCCGCGCCCGCTCCGCTTCCTGAATCTCGGGATTGGTCGCCGGAATGGCCGACGAGTACACGAGGACGTCCGCCCCCGCCACGGTCGTCGCATCGTGGCCGATCGAGATCCGAATACCCAGCCCGCCCAGCCGCTCCAGTACCTCGCTCTCGCGCATGTCAGAGCCCGAGACCGTGTACCCGGATGCGCAGAGCACCTCCGCGAGACCCGACATTCCGACCCCGCCGATTCCCACGAAGTGAATCCGCCGCACCTTTCGATTCACGATCGATGTCTCTCTCTGGACTGCTGCAGTTCGAGCCCCTTCGGTCCGGGTTCCAGCCAGCTCGCACAGATCGACCAGATGTGGTCGGCGGCGTCGCTTCGGGACTGGGCCGCCGCCGCCTCGCCCATGCGGCGGCGTCTGACCGGATCCCGCGCGAGCCCCCTCACCTCCTCGGCCAGCCGCGCCTCGAGTTCGGAATCCCGGATCACTACGCAGCCACCCGCCTGCTCGAGTACGCGCGCATTTGCCGCCTGGTGCCCGGCTGCGTGCGGGTGAGGTACCAGGATCGAGGCGACTCCGGCAGCGCAGAGTTCGGCGATGGTCGAGATCCCCGCGCGCGCGACGACCAGGTCGCTGTGGGCGATGCGTTCCAGCATGTCGTCGTAGAACGCTTCGATGTCCGCTTCGACGCCAGCCTTCTGGTAGGCGTCGCGTACCGCGGCCAACTCGGCACTCCCGGTCTGGTGCGTGATCCTGAACCCGTCGCGGCTGTCGAGAGACGGGAGGTTGGCGAGCACGGCCCGGTTGAGCGAGCGAGCGCCCTGGCTACCGCCGAAGACCAGTAGCCTCACGAGTCCGGCTTCGGTTTCGGAGTCGCGCTGGACCGTCGTCGCGGTGTCCGGCATCCGACGCACCGGAATACCCGTGACCCGAGCCAGCCCGGGCGCGAAGCGGCGTGCGGTCTCGGCGAACTGGACGAAGACGCTGCGAGCGAAGCGGCCCAGGATGCGGTTGGCGAGCCCGGGCTGTGCATCCATTTGGAGCAGTCCGATCGGCAGCCCGAGCGAAGCCGCCGCGGCCACCGTCGGGAAAGACGCGTACGCACCGAGCCCAATCACGAGGTCCGCGCGCGCGGCCCGCAGCAACTTCCTTGCACGAAAGACGCCCCGAACCGCATCCAGCGCGGCGCGCGTGTGATCGACCGGGCCTTTCCCCAGAACCGGCCGGGCAGCGACCAGGTCGAGCGGATATCCTGCGTTCGGGATCAGGCGCCTTTCGATACCGCGCTCGGTCCCGATGAAGTGCACCCGGGCGCGTGGCTCCCGCTCGCGGATGGTGTCCGCGAGTGCGAGCGCCGGAAAGACGTGCCCGCCGGTTCCGCCGCCGGCCATCACTACGACTATCGCCACCCTCGCCTCCTCGAAGCGCGCGGCCGGGCGACGTTGAGCAGCAACCCGATCGCGATCAGGCTCGCGACTAACGCGGAACGACCGTATGAAAAGAGCGGCAGGGTTGCGCCCTTCGTCGGGAGCAATCCCATCGCCACACCCGCGTTCAGGCAGGCCTGCATCCAGAGCAACAGGCTCGCCCCGGTTGCGAGCAGCATGGAGAAGGAGTCGCGCGCGCGCGAGGCGATTCCGAGAGACGCGACCCCCATCAGCCCGAAGAGACCCAGTACGCCGGCGACGCCGACCAGGCCCATCTCCTCTCCGACCACGGAGAGGATGAAATCGGTGTGTGCCTCCGGCAGGAAGCCCAGCTTCTGCTGTCCCGCCCCGATCCCGCTGCCGAAGGTGCCTCCGATCCCGAAGGCGAGCAGCGACTGGACCAGCTGATATCCGTGGTTGGTGGCGTCGGCGAAAGGGTCGACGAAGCTTCGCAGTCGCGACCAGCGGTAGGGTTCGCTGATCGCGATCAGCGCCAGCGGAGGGAGCGCCAGCGCCGCGGCGGTCGCGAGGTGCGAGAGGCGGGCGCCAGCGACGAACACCAGTACGAGGGTGAAGCCGAGCAGCATCGTGGCGCCACCGAAGTCCGGTTGAAGCAGCAGCAGGCCCGCCGGGATCGAGGCCAGGAGCGCCGGGACCCCGAGTGAGATTCGCGCTCGGTGAAGCTCCTTCTCGTGAGAAGAGAGCCAGCTCGCGAGCCCGAGCACCAACCCGAGCTTGGCGAACTCGAGAGGCTGGAAGCTCAGCCCCGCGATGTCGAGCCAGCGTTGGGCCCCGTGGTGCTGGACTCCGAGGGGCGTGAGGGTGGCGGCCAGTAGCAGCGTCGTGATTCCCCAGCCGACGAAGGCGAACTTCCGAAGTACTGGGAGCGGTAGGCTCGCCGCGATGGCGCCGGCGGCCAGCCCGAGCGCGAGTCCCTCGAGCTGTCGCAGCAGGTAGGTGGTCGAGCTTCCGAAAACGAGCTCGGCGCGCACGGCGCTGGCGCTGTAGAGGCTCACCAGCCCCAGCCCGATCACGATGGCTGCAGACCCGATCAGCTGCGGAGCGCCCAGACGTTTCAGCACGGCTCTGCTTCCTCGGTCTCGTCTTCTTGGGCGGAGAGATTCCGGACCAGCATCGCGAAGCACTCGCCGCGTTCCTCATAGCTTTCGAACTGGTCGAAGCTGGCACACGCGGGAGAGAGCAGGACCGTGTCGCCCGTGCGCGCGAGCCGGGCGGCGGCCGGAACCGCTTCCGCCAGAGACTCGCAGCGCAGGACCTCGAGCTTCCCGTCGGCGCGCAGCGCTCGCTCGAGGTCTTCGGCGGACTCTCCGAAGAGCACCGCTCCTCGAATGCCCTGGGCCGCATCCGCGACGCCGTCGAAGCGGAGTCCCTTGTTGCGTCCTCCCGCGAGCCAGACGACGGGGGCGGTCCGCGCGCCGCGGCTCGCGGCGGCCGCCTCCGGGTTGGTGGCCTTCGAGTCGTTCACGAAGCGGACCCCGGCGCGGATCCCGACCAGTTGGTTGCGGTGCGGGAGTCCCTCGAAGCTCTCGAGTGCGCTGGCGATGCCGGCGGCCGAGGCGCCACAGTGTGCTGCCGCTGCCGCCGCGGCGAGCGCATTCTGAATCGGGCTCCGGCTGGCCGGCGACAGCTTCTCGAGCGCGATGCGGCAGAACTGCCGTTCTTCGCGGACCACCGCGAGCGATCCTTGGTCGAGGAAGGCCGCGTCTGGCCGGTCCCGAAGCAGTTTCCCGGTCGAGAACGGGACGGCGCGGGAGGGAGCGACCTCGGCGACGCGTTGCGCCCAGCGGTCGTCCGCGGAAAAGACGACCGTATCGCTCGCGCGCTGGCGTTCCACCAGACGGGCCTTGGCAGCCCCGTATGCCTCGAAGCTGTGGTGCCGGTCGAGATGGTCCGGGGTGAGGTTCAGCAACACGGCGACCTCGGCGTGAAAGCGCTCCGCGTGCTCGAGTTGGAAGCTGGAAAGTTCGGCGACGACCCAGTCCGCGGCGGGCCCGCTCGGTGGAGCGAGATCGCACAGCGGCGTCCCCAGATTTCCTCCCAGGCCGACCGTGAGCCCGGAGGCCTCGAGCATTCGCGCCAGCAACACCGAGGTGGTGCTCTTTCCGTTGGTGCCGGTGACTCCCACGATCGGCGAGGGGATCAACGCATGCGCGAGATCGATTTCGGGCCAGAGGCCAGGGTGGGCCCGGACCGGGATGCCCGGGCTCGCAACGACCAGGTCGTAGCCCTCGAAGGATGGAAGCGTGTCCCCCGAGATTCGCTCGACCCCGTCGGGCAGTTCGCGGCGGCCGGCGCCCGGGTTGCGATCGTAGCTGGTCACGCGGGCGCCGAGTCGCAGGAGTTGGCGTGCCGCAGCGCAGCCGGAACGTCCGCTGCCGAGTACCAGAACCTGCTTTTTGTCGAAGCTTGGTGTCATCGGAGCTTGAGCAACGACAGCGCGATCAGCGCCAGGATCACCGAGATGATCCAGAAGCGGACGATGATCTGGGGTTCGGGCCAGCCGATCTGTTCGTAGTGATGGTGGATCGGCGCCATCCTGAAGACTCGCCGACCTGTCAGTTTGAAGGAAACGACCTGCACGATGACCGAAACGGTTTCGACGACAAAGATGCCGCCGGCAACGGCGAGGACGACTTCCTGGCGGATGATGCAAGCGATGGTTCCGAGCGCGCCCCCGATCGCGAGGGCTCCGGTGTCGCCCATGAACACCGATGCCGGATAGGTGTTGAACCAGAGGAATCCCAGGCCCGCTCCGATCATCGAGGCGCACACGATGGAGAGGGTTCCGGCTCCGGCGATGTACTTCGTACCCAGGTAGGCCGAAATCACGCTGTTTCCGACGGCGTACGAGAATGCGCCGATCACGACCGAGGTCGTGAGCACCGGGCCGAGTGCCAGGCCGTCGAGTCCGTCCGTAAGATTCACGGCATTCGATGTACCCACCACGACGAATACGATCAGCGGCAGGTAGAGGACGCCGATGTCGGGATGGAAGTCCTTGAAGAACGGGACAGAGATCTCCGCGTCGAATCCGGGCAGCGACCAGATGGCGGCGGCCGCGATTCCGGCGATCACGAGCTGAAAGCCGAGCTTCGTACGGACTCGAATTCCCTGCGGGTTCTTCTTGATGGCCTTCTCGTAGTCGTCCGCGAATCCGACCAGCCCGAATCCGAGTGTGACGCCGAGGACGATCCACAGGTAGGGACTGCTCCACTCGCTCCAGAGCAGGGTCGAGAGCAGCAGTGCGAGCAGGATCAGAAGCCCGCCGAAGGTCGGAGTGCCGGACTTGGCCTGGTGACGTTCCGGCGTGTCCTCGCGAATCGTCTGCCCGACCTTCCGGTCGCGCATGGTCTGGATCAAGATCGGTCCCAGCAAGAAGGCGATCAGTAGTGCTGTGAGCGCCGCCCCCACCGAGCGAAAGGTCAGGTAGCGGAAGACATTGAAGGCCGAGACCGTTTCGGAGAGCGGGTAGAGCAGGTGGTAGAGCATCAGTCTGTTCCCTCGGCGATCGAATCTGCGACTTTTTTCATCTGCATGGCCAGCGATCCCTTGACCAGCACGGTCTCTCCGCCGCGGAGCAGGGGCGCGAGCAGCGCGGCAGCTCCCGCCGCGTCCTCCGCCTCGTGAACTTCGGCGGTTCCGGTCTCACGGGCGGCGCGAGCGGTGTCGCGAGAGAGCGGACCCACCGCCACCAGGACCTGAATCGCGTTCTGCGAGACGCGCTCCCCGACGCCCGCGTGGAGCTCCCGGGCCCGGTCGCCGAGTTCGAGCATGTCGCCGAGAACGGCCACGGCCGGCCCCCCGGAGGCAACTTCGCGAAGTGTGCAGAGCGCCGCCTCGACCGAGACGGGGTTTGCGTTGTAGCTGTCGTCGATCACGGTGATGCCGCGCCCCCCGGGCCGGACGCGGAGCCGTCCTGCGATCCCGGCGAAGTTCTCCAGGCCCTTTCGAATCGCCGCGAGTGGGCGTTCACCGAGCAGCCCCGAGGCCGAAGCCGTGGTTGCCGCGCAGAGTGCGTTCTGGACCTTGTGTCGACCGGGCACGGCAAGCTTGAGGTCGGCCTCTCCATAGGGAGAGACGAGTCGGAAGCGTCCGTACCCCGACTCGCTCTCGACGTCGAGCGCGCGCCAGTCCGACGATGCGGACGAACCAAAGCGGATGCGCTCGCCGGCGAAACGCTCGGCCTGCGCCGACACCCGGGCGTCGTCCTGGTTCACGACCGCGATGCCATCGCTTCTGAGGCGTTCGAAGAGTTCTCCCTTTGCGTCCGCGATCGCTTCGATCGAACCCAGTGGCCCGAGGTGTGCGGGCGAAATCTGGGTGATGGTCCCGACGACGGGTTCCGCGATGCGAGCGAGGCCGTCGATCTCGCCCGCATGGTTCATGCCCAGCTCCACGACGATCAACTCGTCGTCGTCCTCGAGTTCGAGCAGCGAAAGCGGCAAGCCGATTTCGTTGTTGTAGTTCCCAGGGCTGCGCCGGACACGCACGCCCGCAGCAGCCAGGATTGCGGCGCACATCTCCTTCGTGGTGGTCTTTCCGTTCGATCCGGTAATCGCGATCACGGGGCCCGTGAACCGGAGCCGCCGCGCGTGCGCGATCTGGCCGAGTGCCCGCACGGTATCGGGTACACGAATCCACGAAGCCGTGGGCGAGAGTTCGACGGACGAGGAAACCAGGACGGCGGCCGCCCCTCGTGCGAGCGCCTCTTCGACGAAATCGTGCCCGTCGAAGTGCGGACCCCGAATTGCGACGAAGAGCGTGTTCGCCTCGATCCGGCGCGAATCGGTCGCGATGCCTTGGATCTCTAGCTCGGGGTCGCCGACCAGGATTCCGCCACAGTCACGGGCCAGTGCATCGAGAGTGCGCTTCATGGCGTCTGCTCGCGCTCGCCGTAGCGCAGCGCGAGCCCCTTCCGTGCCTCTTCTCGATCGTCGAAGGGAACGCGGTCTTGCCCCAGGATCTGGTAGTTCTCGTGGCCCTTGCCCGCGATCACGACGGTGTCCTGGGCGGTCGCGATCGCGATCGCCCGGCGGATCGCCTCCCGACGGTCGACGATGACCTCGTGGTCTCCGTCGAGACCTTCGCGGAGGTCGTCGAGAATCTTCTCCGCGCGCTCGGTGCGCGGGTTATCGCTGGTCGCGATCACGTAGTCGCTATGGCGACAGGCTGCAGCCGCCATGGGTGCGCGCTTGCTCCGGTCGCGGTTCCCGCCGCAGCCGAAGACCGTGATCAGTCGCCCCCGAACCAACGGTCGCACGCGCGAGAGCACCCGGTCCAGGGCATCCGGCGTGTGTGCGTAGTCGACCAGCACCGCCGGCTCCCGGCTCACCGCCTCGAGGCGTCCGGGAATGGGTGGTGTGGCTGCTAGGCCGTCCGAGATCAGGTTCCAGGGAATCCCGAGTGCCAGCGCTGTAGCGACCGCGGCCAGCGCATTGTCGATCTGGAAATCGCCAGGAAGCGGAAGCGAGAGTTCGTACCGACGCCCCTTCGACTCTACGACGAAGCGCGACGCGTCGAGTCCCACCTGCTCCTCGACGCTGCGCAAGTCGAGGTCGGATCCCGCAGCGGTCGGGGATTGCGAACCGCGTCCGAACCAGAGCACCGGCAAGCCCGCTCCTCGGGCGCTCTCGGCGTAGTGCCTGCTCCAGCGGTCGTC
>JAYZEO010000023.1:0-20044 GCA_036337215.1 Myxococcota bacterium
AGGTCGAGCGAGCCGTGGTGATTGAACACCGCGGCTTCCACCTCGACCGGGCACTTGAGTTCGATCTCGCCATCGGGGCGGTCGCGAAAGCCTTCCTGCAGGTAGAGTTCGAGTGCGGCCTGGGTCCAGCGCCCGAAGGCGTGTCCCGGCCGCGACCAGGAACGGCGGGCTTCGTCCCGCGAGGGCCAGATCGCGCGCCGCTTGAGTGCGAGTTCCGCGAGCGGCCTGCGAGCCGAGGCCGGAAGCGTGTCGGCCATGGAGGGTGGCGGCATGATCACCGGATCCACGAGCGCGATCCGCTGGAACAGTTCGGGATTCCGCGAGGCCGCGACCAACGTCGAGGTTCCGCCAAAGGAGTGCCCGATCCCGTACGCGATGCGGTCGTGTGCACTCTCGGCGACGAGCGCACGGGCAACGCTTCCGAGGTCGTCCGCGAACAGGGTCCACGTGTAGGCGTCGGGTGGGGGCGGCTTCGAGGAGTCGCCGTGGCCGCGAGCGTCCATCGCGACCACCCGGTAGCGTTCGGCGAGCCGCCCGGCGACCTCGCCCCAGAGCGCCGCGCAGAAGCCGTTGGCGTGGTGAAGCAGGGCGAGTGGATGCTCGGGATTTCCGAACTCGAGCAGCGCAATCTCGACGCCCCGATTCTCGAGTGTCAGGGTTCTGCGGCGTGCGGCCTGGAGCATCGGGCGGCATTGTACACGCGCACTTCCTAGAATCTGCGCGTGGCCCGACACGACGCAATTTTGATCGGTGGTGGCGTGATCGGCTCGGCGATCGCATTCGCGTTGGCCCGCGAAGGGCTATCGGTACTCCTGATCGAGCGAGACCAACTGGGGCGCCACGCCTCCCGGGTGGCGGCCGGCATGCTGGCCCCCGTGACCGAGACGCTCACCGCGGAACCCGAGGTGATGCTCGAGCCGGGCCTGCTCTCGCTTTCGCTGTTCGTCCCCTTCGCCGAAGAAGCGCGCGAGTTGTCGGGCATCGATCCCGGGTACGTGCAGAGCGGAATCCTGCACGCGAGTTCGGAAGCGGAAGCCCTGCTGCTGTGCAAGCGCGCGGAAGTGCTGGCCCCGCACGGCAGCCGCTGGCTCTCGCGCGAGGCTGCGCTGGAACTCGAGCCGCGGCTCGACCCAGGCCTTGCGGGCGCAGTCTGGAACCCGCGCGAGGCCCGGGTCGATCCGGTTGCGCTGGTGCGCGCCTGCGCGGCGGCGGCCGCAGCACGTGGCCGGGTGAGCTTCGAACTCGGAAGCGAGGTCACCGGGCTGATCCGGGAGGGCGTGCGCGTGACCGGAGTGCAAACATCCGACGCCGTCCATCACGCGGCCGAGGTCGTGCTGTGTACCGGCGCATGGGCCGGATTTGCTTCTGACTGGATCGGCTGGACCGTGCCGGTCGAACCCCTGCGCGGCCAGATTCTGTGTTTCGAGGCACCGGTGCCGCAGCTCGCGACGATTCTCTGGGGGCACGGGAGCTATCTGGTTCCGGGCGCAAAAGACAGCCTGCTGGTGGGTGCGACGCAGGAACGTGTCGGGTTCGAGGTGCGCAACACGGTCGGCGGTCTCGCGACGCTCGCGAGTCGGGCGCTGCAACTCGTCCCGGCGCTCGAGGGCTGCGGCTTTCGCAATGCGCTTGCAGGGCTTCGCTCCGTCGCGCCCGACCGACTGCCCCTGATCGGGCGGATCCCCGGGGTCGAAGGATTCTCGGTCGCCGTCGGGCACCACCGTCACGGCGTGCTACTCGCGCCGCTCACCGCGCTCACGATTGCGGATTTGCTGGTGCGAGACGAGCGAGATCCCCGTCTAGAGGCACTCTCGCCCGCCCGCTTCGCGTCCACGGTGGCGTGAACGCCGATCGCGCGTCTAGAGCAGGATCGCGGATTGACCTCGGGACCCCGGCGCCCCCAGAATGAGCCGCGGCTCCGCGCTCCGGGGCCGGGAGAAGGAGGGAGAATCGCATGAAGGCCGCATTGCTTCGAGGTGTTCAGCAACCACTCACCGTAGAGGACGTCGAACTCAGCGCACCCGGGCCTCGCGAGGTCCTGATTCGGACCGTGGCGGCCGGCGTTTGTCACAGCGATGTCCACTTCTTCCAGGGCTCATACCTCTACCCGCTGCCGGCCGTGCTCGGGCACGAGTCTGCCGGGGTCGTCGAGGAGGTCGGCTCCGAGGTGCAGTACGTAAAGCCCGGTGATCACGTCATCACCTGTCTTTCAGTCTTCTGTGGGCACTGCAATTACTGCCTGAGCGGCCGCCCGGCGCTCTGCGGCAAGTCCGACACGCGGCGTGGCCCCAGCGACCCGCCTCGCATCACGCAGAAGGGCGAGACCGTGCACCAGTTTCTCGATCTCTCCTCCTACGCGGAAGCCATGCTCGTCCACGAGCACGCGATCGTGAAGGTCCGCGACGACATGCCGCTCGACCGGGCCGCCCTGATCGGCTGCGGGGTCACCACCGGAGTCGGGGCCGTCCTCAACACGGCCCGGATCGAACCCGGTAGCACCGTGGCCGTGATCGGCTGTGGCGGGGTGGGGCTCTCGGCGATCCAGGGAGCCCGGATCGGGGGCGCCGGACGTGTGATCGCTATCGATACGCTCGCCAGCAAGCTCGAAATCGCCCAGAAGCTGGGCGCTACCGACGTCGTCAATGCGTCGGACGGAGATCCCGTCGCCCAGGTCAAGGAGTTGACGAACGGCGGCGTGGAGTATTCGTTCGAGGCGATCGGTCTCAAGTTGTCGACGGAGCAGGCCTTCGACATGCTTGCGAACGGTGGCACGGCTACCGTGATCGGCATGATTCCACTCGGCACCAAGGTGGAGCTGAACGGCGTGGACTTCCTGTTCGAGAAGAAGATCCAGGGATCGAACATGGGGTCGAATCGGTTCCGGATCGATATGCCGCGCTACGTCGACTTCTACCTGAACGGAAAGCTGAACCTCGACGACATGGTCTCGGCGAGGCTGCAACTGGAAGACGTGAACGATGCGTTCCAGGCGGTCATCAGCGGCGAGGTGGCCCGCCAGGTGATCATGTTCAACGAGTAGAAGCGTCGGCGTCTCGGAGGCGCCGCCGTGGGCGGTGAACACTCGACCCGGTACGGCGTTGTGCGGCGGGCTCTGGAGCGCGGCCATCGCGTGGCCCTGCGCTGCGCGTTCCAGTTGCTGCGACTCTACTGGTTCGTGTTTCGGCCCCGAACCCACGGTGCCTTCGTTGCGGTCTGGGCACGCGGCCGGCTTTTGTGTATTCGCAACTCCTACCGCCGGGAACTGGGCCTTCCGGGTGGGCGTGTGAGGCGGGGTGAGGAGGAGCGCGAGGCCGCGGCGCGCGAGCTTCGTGAAGAAGTCGGGGTCGTGGTGGATCCAGGCACGCTGCAGTGGGTCGGGCGGCTCGAGTTCCGGTACGAATACAAGCGCGATCGCTGCGACCTGTTCGAATGGCGGCTCGACGAAGAACCCAGCTTTGCGCCCGATCGGCGCGAGGTGATTTGGGCCGGGTTCCGTTCTCCGGACGATCTCTTGGGTGAACCAGCATCTCCGGTCCTGGAGGCGTGCCTTAGACGCGCACTCTCCGGCGCACGGAATGCGTCGTAGGGCAACTCACGAATCCGGCTGCTGGCCGGATTGATCGCCGATTGCTGTCGGGCCTGTCCGTTGCCGGCCGCCTTGTTCAATGTTGGCAGCCCGGACTTCGCCTCGTTTGGTTGATCTCCATTTTCGCCGTAGCCACAAGCACTTCCATCCCATATATTCGACTCCGGAAGGGCGTCACGGCCCGCCCTTTCCTTGGCGCTCGGACCCGACCCCAGACACCGCGAACCCCGTGCCGTGGTCCCCCGGATCTGTGAGTTCATGTCCCCCAGAATCGAGGAGCGCGTGCTGATGTTCGGCGTGCCGCTTCGGGCGCGGGCGCCGTGCGAATTGGAAAGCGCCCGAACCGCCTCGGGCCGGGCGTTCTGACAGAGGCAACGAGGAGAGGGCGTTGATGGAAGGGGTCCCGCTAGATCGCGTCGCGGCGCTGCTTCTGCTTTCAGCGCTTGCGGTCCTCACCTTCGTACGCAGACCGATCCGTCCGCTGGCCCTCGTCCTACTCGGCGCCCTCGCTGCTGCCGACTCGTTGGTGCTGGGAGATCTGGGTCGGCTGGTTTCTTCCCGGAGTTGGAGTGCGCGCCTGTCCGACGCTGCGTTCTACTCGGGCGTGATCTTCCTGCCGCCGCTCTTGCTGCTGCTCGCGAGGCGCTACGCCACCGCCCTCGGCCACCGCCTGGTACACGTGAGCCGCGCTTGGGCCCGGGTGCCACTGCTGCTGGCGGTCGGTCTCTGGGTGCTGATGCTCACGAACCCCTGGCACCACCAGTTCTTGCTCCCCCTCGCCGGCGGAGGCGAGAGCTACCGCTGGGGTTGGTGGTTGCAGGCCGGGATCGGTTCACTCTGGGTCACGGCTTCGATTCTGATGTACGCGTTTCTGTTGGTACGGAACCGGGGTCGGGGCGGTCAGCGCTCCGCGTTTTTGATGGGCGCCGCGCCGATTCCCGCGATCATCGCGTCCCTCGGCTTCGAGCCGTCGGTGGCCACCAGCTTCGATCCGGTCATCGTGGGAGTCGCGATCGCGGCCGTCCTTTACGCGGGCGGCTGCTACAGCAGCATCTTCAGGTTGCGGACGGCTGGCTGGTTCGAGGCTGTCCGCGGCGACACCGACGGCGTGGTCGTGCTGGACCCGCAAGGCCGCATCGTGTATTCGAACCCGGCCTGCGCAGGCTTGATGGGCGTCCGTGATCTGCAGCCGAACGTCAGCTTCTGGCCAGTCCTGGCCGAGAGACTCGGGCATCGATCCGATTCTCGCGGAGCGGTCGATCCCGGGAGACTCTCGCGCTTGCTCACGGACCCCTCGCTCTCGGCCCCGTCAGATGGACCTCTCTTTCGCTACGGCGCCGACCGCGAGCGCTGGCTACGGATCGAGCCCACGCGGATCTTGAATCGCCACGAGGGGCTCCGAGGATACGGGCTGCGGCTTCGCGACGTGACGGTAGAGCAGCTCGCGACGCAGGAACTCCGGGCGAGCGAGAGCAAGTACCGGGCACTCGTCGAGACGGCAAACGACGTGATCTGGTCGATCGACATGGATGGCACGTTGAACTTCGTCAACCAGGCCGCCCGCCAGCACTTCGGCATCGCTCCCGAGGAAATGATCGGCCACCCCTTTCTCGAGTTCGTCGCGGCGCGAGACCGCGCGCGCCTGCGAGAGGACTTCGAGGTGATCGATCAGCGGCCACTCAATCCCGCCTTCGAGATCGATGTCGTACACCGGGACGGTTCGCTCGTTCACCTGCTGGTGAATGCGGTGATCGCACGAGATGCCGCGGGCGAGATGGTGGGCCTGACGGGTACGGCCTGGGATACCACCGCGCAGCGGCGCATGACCGAGAAGTTGCGCAGCAGCGAAGAGCGCTACGAGAAGATCCTTGCGAAGGCACGCTTCGGCGTGCTGGTCTCGGCCGAGGGTCAGATCCTGTTCAGCAATGCAGCCGCCGTACGGATCACCGGGTACTCGGAAGAAGAACTCCGAGCGCTTTCCCTTCTCGACCTCGCGGCTTCGGAGGCCCGCGAGCGCGTATCGCTGTTGGTGGCCGCACGGCAGCAAGGGGAATCGGTTGGCTTAGAGGTCTACGAACTCTCGCTCCTGCGCAAGGATGGCGAGCCCTGCTGGGTGGAAGTTTCGGCGTACCCGCTGGAGTACGCGGGCGAACAGGCGCTGATGCTTCAGTTGCTCGATATCACGGAGCGCAGGCAGGCGGAGGTGGAGCGGGAAGCACTCGAAGCTCAGGTCCTGCAGGCCCAGAAGCTCGAGGCCATCGGCACCCTGGCCGGCGGCATCGCGCACGACTTCAACAATCTACTTACGGGCGTGATCGGGAGTCTGGAACTCGCGCACCTTCAGCTCGATCCCGGCGCGCCGGTACGGGCAGAACTCCGGGAAGCGGAAGTAAACGCCGAGCGGGCCGCGACTCTTGCACGGCAGCTACTCACCTTCAGCCGTCCGAAGCTCTCCGCAAGCTTCCGACCGGCGAGGATCGAAACCCTTCTCGAGTCGGTGATCGGCATGCTGCGCGCGTCCATCCCCGAAACGATCGTGCTCCGGACGCGCGTTGCATCGGAGACCCAGCCCATCCTGTGCGATAGCGGGCTGCTCGAGCAGGCCCTGCTCAACCTTGGCATCAATGCGCGAGACGCGATGCCCGGGGGCGGAGAACTCAGCTTCGACGTGGACACCATCGAGGTCGGCCCTGGCGACCCATGCCTCCATGCGGGTGGGCGGACCGGCCACTTCGCGAGAATCAGCATTCGGGACACCGGGCAGGGCATCGAGCCCGACGCGCTGGACCGGATCTACGACCCCTTCTACACGACCAAGGACCCGGGGAAGGGGACCGGGCTGGGCCTGGCGATGGTGTACGGCTGTGTGCAGGCACACGCAGGCTGGATTTCGGTTCGCAGCAGCCTGGGCGTCGGCTCCACCTTCGAACTCTATCTGCCGTTCTCGTCCGACAGTGAGGAGGCTTCCGAGCAACCCCTCGAGACCGATTTGGGGCCCGGAATGGGCACCGTACTCTTCGTCGACGACGCGCGGGGTGTGCTCGACGTCTCGACGAAGCTGCTCGAGCGAATGGGGTACAAGGTGCTGACCGCGGCCAACGGCATAGAGGCCCTCGAGGTCTACAGGCGTGGATCGGGTGAGATCAGGGTCGTCGTCACGGACCTGATCATGCCCCGTATGGGGGGGCGCGAGCTATTGGGAGCTCTGCGGGCCATGGACAGCAGGGTTCCCGTAGTGGCGACCAGCGGCTACGCCGAAGGGATGAACTCTCAGGAGTTGCTGGCAGAGGGGTTCGTGGGCGTGCTATTGAAGCCCTTCCGCAGCGTCGAACTGCGAGAGGTTCTGTACACGGTGCTTTCCACTTCCGATCTGCCAGCACCGGGTACCTGAGGCAGACGGAGGTCTGGTTCTTGAGGCATAATCCCCCCCGTCGAAGGCAGGCGTTTTCAGGAGAGGCAGGGATCCGTGGATAGACTGGCGCAGGCCCCGATCCTGATCGTAGAGGACGACCCGCGGCTGCTCAGGCTCTTTACGCGTCAACTGGAGCGTCTCGGCTGTGCCCCGCTTCCCTGCGAAACCGGAAACAAGGGGCTCGACGTGGCGGCCTCCCATCCGATCGAGGCCGCGATCCTCGACCTCGGGCTTCCGGACATGAGCGGGATGAAGGTCATGGAGCGCCTGCGAGAGCTACATCCAGGCCTGCCATGCTTGATCATCACAGGTCAGGGAGACGTGGGGACCGCGGTTCGCGCGATGCGGGCGGGCGCGTACCAGTTCCTGGTCAAGCCTCATACGCTCGAAGAGGTCGAGGCGGACCTGCGCTGCGCGCTTGCGGCCCGCTCGCTCGAACTCGAGAACGACGAACTGCGCCAGCAACTCCGCGAGGTCAACACAAAGCGCCGGCTCCTGGGCGACTCCGTCCAGATCCGACAGCTGCGCCGCGTCGTAGACCAGGTGGCCCGTTCCGAAGCGACCGTACTCGTGAGTGGGGAGAGCGGCACCGGCAAGGAGTTGGTGGTGCGCGAAATTCACGAGCGGGGCGGACGTTCCGAGCGGGCCCTGGTGTCGTTGAATTGTTCTGCCGTCCCTGCCTCGCTGCTCGAGGCCGAACTCTTTGGCTCGGTGGCCGGGGCCTATACGGGTGCGACCTCGAGTCGACGCGGGCGCTTCGCGTTGGCCGATGGAGGGACGCTGTTCCTCGACGAGGTCGGTGACATGAGTCTCGAGATGCAGGCCAAGGTGCTGCGGGTGCTGCAGGAGCAGGAGTTCGAGCCTGTGGGCTCCGACGTGACCGTGCACGTCGATACACGCGTGATCGCGGCCACGAACCGGGATCTCCCCGAGATGATCCGGACCGAGAAGTTCCGTTCGGATCTCTACTACCGATTGAACGTGGTGCCCGTCGAAGTTCCGCCTCTGCGCGACCACATCGAGGACCTTCCGCTGCTGGCCGCGCACTTCCTGGGCCGGTCCGCGGGTATGTCCAACGGTCCTGCGCGTGAACTCACGCCTCCTGTACTCGAGGAATTCGCAAAGCACAGCTGGCCCGGGAACGTCCGGGAGTTCGAAAATCTCATCGAGCGGATCCTGGTACTCGGAGACGGCCCCGAGATCGACCTGGCGGACCTGGAAGCGGCCCGCTTTCAGGTCGGCTTGGGGCATGAGGAAGAGGCCGCGCTGCGGCTGCCCGCCGCGGGGCTCGAGCTCTCCTCCGCGCTCGCCACGCTGGAGCGCTCCTTGATCTCGCAAGCCCTGGAACGCAGCGGTGGGAACAAGTCGAATGCCGCGAAGCTGCTGGGCCTCAAGCGGACGACCTTCGTCGAGAAGATGCGGCGCCTGGCTGCGCCCGATCTCGAGTACTAGGCACCGCTCGAGCCCCGGAGACGCGATGTGAACCAGTCCGGGCTCAGGCTGAGGTATGGTGCGTCCGTGCGCAGGCGGCCGCGAACCTACTCCATGTCCCGGGACGCAACCCGGTGAGCGTCTGGATCATCCCCACGGCCCTCGCCGTGGCGCTCAGCCTCTGGCTCAACGGTTACGTGCTGGTGCATCGGCCCCTTCGGCCGCTCGCGCCCGCGCTCTACGCAGCGCTGTTCTCGGGTCTGCTGTGGACGGTAGGCGACCTGTTCTCCGAGGTCGTCACCGATCCCGCCGCGAACTGGGCCGGGCTCACGGTGCTCTACACGGGCGTGATCTTCATTCCCGCTGCGTGGTGGGTGCTGGCACTGCGCTTTTCGGATGCCCACGAGTTGGGGCTTCGCTTCACGCGCCGCTGGTGGGTCTACCTCCCGGTCGCGGTCTCGTCTGCGCTGTGGCTGGCATTCCTGACGAATCCCTGGCACGAAGGGTTCCTGACGCCCCATCCCGGCGAGGCCAGCACCTATCACTTCATCTGGTGGCTTCACTCCGCCGAGGGCTACTCGGTCAACCTCGCGACGGCCTCGATCTACGGCTTCCTTTCGTACCGCGCGGGCACCGGCGTGGTGCGCCGGCGGCTCCTGATCCTGCTGTTCGCCACCCTGGCCACCGCGTCCGCGAGCGCCGTACATGTGCTGGCGCCCGTAGAACTTCCGTTCGACCCGACCTCGATCGGCATCGCGGTGACCAGCCTGCTGCTGATTTATGGAATCTATGGGAGCCGGCTGTTTGCGTTGGGTCCGGTGGCGCTGACCGAGGTGCTGCGCCAGCAGCCCGTGGGAATTCTGGTCGTGGGCGCCACGGGTGATCTGCTCTACGCCAACGGCCCCGCGATCGGGATGCTGGGGGCACGCGTCCTGCCGGTCGACGCGCGCCCGTTCGTGCGGCTGGCCCAGGTGCTTCACCCGCTGGATGCCACCGAGGCCGTGGTCGATGCCCGAGCGTTGCGGGCATCCCTCACCGATCGCGAGCAGCCTGCCGACGGACACCTGTTTCGCTTCGGGGAATCCGGCAGCGGCTGGCTGCGGATTCGCGTGGCTGCGATTCTGACCGGCCGCGGGTCTCTGCGCGCCTGGAGTCTCTCGCTCGAGGATCAGACGGCCCTCTACGCTGCGGCCGAAGCGATTCGAGCCGGCGAAGCCGCGCTGCTCCGGGCGCAGAAGCTCGAGAGTCTGGGCGTGATGGCGGGCGGGATCGCGCACGACTTCAACAACCTGTTGCAGGGGGTGCTCGGAAACACCGATCTTGCCCTCGAGTCGGCAGAACCGGGCTCGACCCAGCAGGAGTTGCTGCGCGAGATCGAACTCTGTGCGCTCCGGGCCAGTGAGTTAGTGCATCAACTGCTGCTCTACGCCGGAAGCGTGCAGATCGAGAAACGCGAGACCGAGATCAGCGAATTGGTGAACGGGGCGCGCGACCTCGCTTCGCGATCGTTCTCCGAGGAAATCAAGCTCGAGATCGAGTTGGACCCGGTGCTTCCGACTGTGATCGTCGATCCGCCGCAACTCCGGCAGGCGATCGTCAGCGTGCTGCTCAATGCCGCGGAGGCGATGCGATCGGAGTCGGGCACGATCCGGGTGGTTGCGGGGGTGGAGACGCTCGGCCTCGAAGACGTGAACGAACTCGAGATCGAGGGCGAACTGCTGGCGGGACGCTACCTGCGGATCGACGTCTCGGACCAGGGGGTCGGCATGGACGAAGAGACCCGAGAGCGGATCTTCGAGCCCTTCTACTCGACCAAGTTTCCGGGCCGCGGCCTCGGCCTTTCGGCCGTGGCGGGAATTCTGCGCAGCCACGCGGGCGGTGTCGCTGTCCGGACCACACCCGGCGTCGGTACCTGCGTTTCGCTGTACCTTCCCGCCACCGGGGGGATCGAACCCGGTCACGCATAACGCTCGGCATCGCTGCCGGCGCGCAACGGTGCTCGTGTGGACTCCTCTGCGTCCCGGGGGTGCCGGCGGCGGCCCGATCTGTCACCGGGTTCGTGGCGGAGCAGGCCGACGGGGTGACGCGAACAGTGGTCGAGGCTCGTCCCTCGTGTCGAAGCCCGTTTCCGTGAATTCGGGCCCAGGTCCGAAAACCCGACCGTCGCCACGGGGTTTCGTTCCCTTCCTGCGTGACGGCGAAGCCGGATCCGAAACGGATCCACGGTGGCTGTGGGCTGCTTGGCCGGCGTGGCGAGCCTGTCCAGTTTCGTTCTCGAGTTGTCGCTGAATCTCTCGCCGCAGCGTCCGATAAGAAGGCAACCGTCTCACCCCGAACCCTGAGGAATAGATGTCTGCCAGCCACGACTCAAACACCGTCCGGACGCGGGTCCAGCGGGTCTTTCGCTATCTCCAGGAACTTCACCGCGTCCGGACCCCGCCGGTCGTGCGGCTCGAGGATCGCGCCTGGCGGCTTCGGCTCGACGAGCTTCCTGAATCACCTCAGCTCGTGAGAGGCTACGCGCGCCCGGGCGATCCCGGATCCGAGCGGCACGTGGGTCCCGGCGAGTTCGTGATACGGGTCGGTCGTCCGCACGAGTCCGACTGTCCCGAGCCCTCGGTCGTGATCAAGAACTGGCTCAAGCGGGGGTGGGACGCGGTAGATGCCGACCCGGACTCGCTCGTCAGGAAGACCCGCAAGGGCTCCGAGGGCTCCGAGTCGTTTGACGACTCCGAGGATCGGGTCTCGGCTCTCGCGGACTTTGTCGACGCCAAGAATGCCTGGATTCTCGAGGAGCGCAGCTCGATCGATGCCCTCGCGGTCTTTTCGGACCTGTTCGAGCTTCACGTCCGGCTCCAGCGCGAGTCCGAGAAGTACCAGCTCTTTCTCGCGGACGGGATCCTGGTGCACGACCATGAGGCCGGTCCGGTGGATCACCCGGTTCTGATCCAGCGCGCCGAGCTCCGCTTCGACGCGGGGATCCCCGAGTTTACGATCCTCGATTCCCACGACAGTCCGGAGGCCTACCTGCCACTGCTTCGCCATGTCGGCCTCGACGGAGAAGCGATCCAGGCCGCGGACGAGGCCCTCGCGGAGGCGCACGCCCACCCGTTGGGTGGGGCCTCGACGAGCGAGTTCCTCAAAGGCTTCGTCCAACGGAACTGGACCAATGGACAGTTCTTCGAGAACGCGCTCGAGGCAGAGAACGCCTCCGGTACGCGGCTCTATCGGCAGCCGCAGCTCTACCTCGGGAACCGGAACTACGGGCTGGTCGAAAACATCTCCCGTTACCTGGCAGCGATCCCCGAACTCGAGGAGATCCCGGAATCGCTTCACCGGGTTGTCGGCATCGACACCGGGCGCTCGGATGAGCGAACCGACGATGCACCCCCGATCGATCTGCTGCTGACGAATCATGCAAATACGGAACAGGAGCAGGTCATCCGGCGGCTCGAGGAAACCGGGGCCGTGATCGTTCAGGGGCCCCCGGGGACCGGCAAGAGCCACACGATCGCGAACCTGATCGGCCACCTGCTCGCGCAGGACAAGAGCATCCTGGTCACCAGCCATGCATCTAAAGCGTTGCGCGTGGTGCGTGACAAGCTCGCCCCGCCTCTGCAGTCACTGTGCGTGAGCCTGCTCGAGAGCGACGAGGAGAGCAGCCGTCAGCTCGAGGAGTCGATCACGGGGATCGTGAACTACCTGGCGACGACGAGCGACAAGAGGCTGACGCGCGAGATCGAGCGGCTCGGAGAGAGCCGCGAGAAGCTCAGGCAGGAACGCGAGGGCCTACGGACCGGCCTGTTCGAGGCAGTGAAGGGCGAGTACGAGCCGCTCGAGTTTCTGGGACAGGGCGTGAGCCCTTCGGAGGCCGCGAGGAAGCTCGGCGAGCTTCGCGGGTCCGCCGACTGGATCCCGGGTCCGCTCGGCGAGGATGCCGAACCGCCTCTCTCGGCCGCCGCGCTCGCGGAACTCTACGCGACCAACCTGAGCTTGACCCCCGAGGACGAGGAGTTGCTCGACTCGCGGATGCCCGACCGCGAACTCCTCCCGGTGGCGAAGGCGTTCGCTGCGCACTACGACGCGCTCACGGAACTCGAGAAGTCGAACCTCAAGAACGGTGCCGAGTTCTGGAGCCACGATGAACAGAACCCCGACTCGCTCGAGCAGCTTCGGGAAATGACCGGCCGCGTGGCCGAGGCCCTCGCGGATGAGAGCGTGACCTGGATCGTCGAGAGCGGTCAGGAGTGGATTACGGATTGCCTCGAGGCCGGCAGGGCCGGTGGCGAGCGCGTCGAAAGCTGGCGCGAGTTGGTCGAGTTGATCCGCGAGTGCGCCAGCGAGGTCGCCGCGCGCACCCCGCTCACGCTCGAGCACGGGCCCGTGGTCGAATCCGACAGTTCGCCGGCCGATCTCAGAGAGACCTGCAGCGCGATTCTCGAGTACCTCGAGGCCGGGAAGGAACTCGGAAAACTCACGCTGCTACGAAAATCGGGCTGGACCGAGTTCATCCAGTCTTGCCGCCTCGATGCTGGCCCGCCCACCGAAGCCGTTCACTTCCGTGCGATCCTCCAGCAGCTGGAAATCGGAGGCTTCCGCACGCGGCTCGCGCAGCGTTGGAACCGCCAGCTGGCCGCAGCGGGCGCGCCCTCGTTCGCGGACCTCGGTGCGCACCCGGAGAAGGCCGCCCAACACCATGCCGAGGCGATCGAGATCGCGCTCGATTGGTTCCCGAAGACCTGGCAAGCCTACGAGGCCCTGATCGAGGAACTCGGGCTCGATTGGAGCCGCCTCTCGCGGAAGGTCGCGGGTCGTTCGCCGAAGCCCGAGCTGCAGCGCACGCGCGAGATCGTGAGCGAGCACGTCGAGCCGCTGATCGAGCCGAGGCTGCGTTTCCTGCGCTTCGTGGAGCTCGAGAAGGTGAAGAAGGCCTGGCTGGCGGCGCTCGAGTCGTTCTCGGGTCAGGACGGGATCTACCCGGTCGTCAAGCAGCTTCGAGCCGGGATCAAGAAGGGCAACTACGATACCTACACCGGAGCGATCGATCGTCTCTCCCAGCTCGCGGAACTCAGTCAGAGCTTCGAGCGTCGGCGAGCCCTGCTCGCGCAACTCGCAGCCGGGGCCGAGAACTGGGCGAGTGCGATTCGAAGCCGAAGCGCGCCGCACGATCGCGCAGAACTCCCCGGGGACCCGGAACTCGCCTGGCGCTACCGGCAGTGGGAACAGCGGCTCACGGCCCAGGCCAAGGTCGATTTGGATCAGCTCCAGGAGAAGCTCGACACCGTGACCGAGCGGCTTTTCTCGGTGACGGCCGACTACGTCGAGAAGCTCTCGTGGCGTGCTCAGCTCCAGCGAACCGGACTGGCAGAGCAGCAGGCGCTGAACGGCTGGCTCGGGCTGCACAAAAAGATCGGCAAGGGAACCGGCAAGCATGTCGGCCGTCTCAAGGAGGAGGCGAAGCGGACCCTGGCGGCGTGCCGGAGTGCGGTGCCGGTCTGGATCATGCCCCTCTCCCGGGTCGTGGAGTGCTTCGATCTCGCAACCACTCGCTTCGACGTGGTCATCATCGATGAGGCCAGCCAGAGTGACGTCCTCGGCCTGGTGGCCTTCGCGCTCGCGAAGGAGATCGTGGTGGTGGGCGATCACGAGCAGGTGAGCCCGTACGCGGTCGGCCAGCGGGGAGATCGCATCCACGCGCTGATCGACGAAATCCTGAAGGACATTCCGAACAGACACCTCTACGACGGGAAGACCTCGGTCTACGACCTGGCCCGCCAGTCCTTCGGGGCGACGATCCGCCTGGTCGAGCACTTCCGATGTGTCCCGGACATCATTCAGTTCAGCAATCACCTCTGCTACGGCGGTGAGATCCGTGCGCTGCGGGAATCGACGTCGAGCCGCGTAAAGCCGCCGCTGGTCGCGCACCGCGTTCCCAGGGGGCGCGAGTCGAACGGAGTCAACCGTGAAGAGGCGCTCGAGGTCGCGGCCCTGGTCTCGGCCATTTGCCGACTCGAGGAGTACCAGAACAGCACGATCGGCGTGATCTGCCTGCTCGGCACCGATCAGGCGCTCTACATCGACTCCGTACTTCGCATGCGGCTGACAGCATCGGAATACCAGAAGCGACGCATCCTCTGCGGAAACGCCTCCCAGTTTCAGGGGGACGAGCGGGACATCATGTTGCTTTCCGTGGTGAACTCGGCCGCGGAGAAGCCACTCTCGCTGCGCCAACGCGACGATGCCAAGAAGGTCTTCAACGTCGCGGCGAGCCGCGCGCGCGACCAACTCTGGGTCGTGCACTCGCTCAACCCCGGACGCGACCTCAAGCACGGTGATCTGAGGCTCCGGTTGATCTCTCACGCCGAAAACCCCGAGGGTCTGCGACCCAAGCCGATCAAGCAGAAGCAGCGGTTCAACTGCGATCTCGAAAAAGGCGTGTTCATGGGCCTGAAAGAAGCCGGGCACCGAGTCACCCAGCACTACCAGGTCGGGGAGTACGTGATCGATCTGGTGGTCGAGGGAGAGGCGGGGAGCCGGGTGGGCATCCAGTGCGACGGCGACCGACCCCACTCGATGGAGATACTGGCGGAGGAGATGGACCGCCAGGCCACACTCCAGCGGCTCGGCTGGGAATTCGTGCGGGTTCGGGGATCGGAGTTCTTCCGCGATCCGGCGAAGGCCCTGGCCAAGCTTGCGCGCAGACTCGAAGAGTTCGAGATCCGGCCGGCGCAGACGACGGATGAGGTAGAGGAAGAAGTCAGCGGTCTCGTGAACAAGGTCGTCAAGCGGGCCGAGATGATCCGAACACGCTGGAAGGACATCCCGACCGTGACCTCGGTCCGACGCAAGGCCGCGGCCGCAGCCGAGGCCGCCGAGGCCGCCGAAGAGACATCGGAGTCCGAAAGCTAGGAGGGGCCGCGGGCCAGCGCCCGATTCGAACCCGCACTAGCCTCGAGCAGGACTCGCCGTGTAGGATTCGGGTCGTGAGCCAGGCCGCTTGGAGAATCGCCGCACCCTCGGCGCGGCTGCGAAAGAAGCCCTTCGCCGCGCGCGTGCTCGACAAAGACCTGGTGTTGTTTCGAGACGGTCAGGGGATCGCACGCGCACTGGTCGATCGCTGTTCTCATCGCGGCGTTCAGCTTTCCAAGGGGACGGTCCAGGGCGACACCTTGCGCTGCGCGTATCACGGCTGGAGCTACG
Organism: Myxococcota bacterium; assembly: GCA_036337215.1. GTDB lineage: Bacteria > Myxococcota_A > UBA9160 > SZUA-336 > SZUA-336 > JABSQV01. Next base: position 15,630 of record JAYZEO010000023.1, read on the forward strand.
ATGGGAGTGGACGCTGCACGGAAATCCCGTCGCTGCGGACGGACCAGCGGATTCCGAGCGGCATCGAGGTCGGAACCTTTCCGTGCGTCGAGCGCGACAGCTATGTCTGGGTCTGGACCGACAATTCCGATCCGGCCACGGCTGCACCGCTTCCGATTCCGGGAGTCGAAAAAGGTCCCTGGGTCCAGTCCACGCTCCTGATGGACTGTCACTGGCTGAAGCCGATCGAGAACAACGTCGATCCCACCCACGCAGCATTCACTCACGCCTGGACGCACCCACAGTGGTTCCAGCGGCGTTTTCGCGGGCTTCGCGAGGACGAGGCCGAGGTTCGCCTCACCGAGCACGGCTTTGCGCTCTGGACTCCGGCTACGACCGGGCCCGAAGAACCCATCCCGGCCGTGCCGAGCGTGAAGACCGAGTTCGATCTACCCGACCGGGTCACCGTGAGTTTCGCGAAGCCCTATCGGCAGGTGATCGTGCTGCATGCGATCCCCACGGGCCCGAATAGTTGCCGGTTGGAGACGCTGGTGAAGCTGCCGTTTCCGATGGGCCGTAGGATCCGCTTCAGCAACTGGGAACATCCGATCTTCCGCCAGGACCGCGTCGTCATGGAGAGCGCCGAATCCTGGACCCGCAGGATCGGCCACGACTTCGAACGCAGCGTCGAGGCCGACTACTCGATGCTGCTGGTGCGCCACATCGTCGAGTTGGCAGAGAAGGGTCTCTGGGAGACCAAGCGGGAATCCCTGCCCCAACGCCGCATCCTGAGGATTCGCGCCTGAAGCGAAGCCGGTTTCGCGGACGCACGAGACATGCGTGCGCTGATGCGAGCGATTCGGGCCTGAGCCGCCGCGGCGTGGTCTAGCGGATTCCGAGAGTTCCGCTGCGCACGGGGCGCGAGGTTCTTCGGCGGATCCTGGTATCGTAGCGCTCCGGGAGGATCACGATGGGCCAGCTCATCGACGGCGTCTGGAGTTCCGAGGACCGCCGGATTCGCAACGCGGACGGAAGCTTCGCGCGTCCCGAAAGTCCCTGGCGAGATTGGATCACGGCCGACGGGGCGTCGGGGTTCAAGGCGGAGCCCGGACGCTATCACCTGTACGTCAACGTGGGCTGTCCGTGGGCCTACCGCACCGTACTGTTTCGACGCCTCAAGGAACTCGACCAGGTGATCTCGATGTCGTGCACCAATCCCGCGGCCGGGCCCGAAGGCTGGACCTTCCGCGACGAGGCTGGCCGCTCGCTCGACGACTTCACGGGTCTCGAGCACGTGCACCAGGTCTACACGCGCGCGGACAAGAAGTTTACGGGACGGGTCACGGTCCCGGTGCTCTGGGACAAGGAACGCCAGACGATCGTGAACAACGAGTCGTCCGAGATCATCCGCATGCTGAATCGCGAATTCGACGCGTGGGGACGCGATGATCTCGACTATTACCCCGAGGAGTTGCGTTCCGAGATCGACGCGATCAACGAGATCGTCTACGCCAACGTGAACAACGGCGTCTACCGCTGTGGCTTTGCGGGTACGCAGGAAGCATACGAGGCCGCCTACGATGCACTCTTTGCGACCCTGGACGAACTCGAAGAGCGCCTGGGTCGGCAGCGCTTCCTGGCCGGCGACACCTTGACCGAAGCGGACTGGCGGCTCTTCAGTACGCTGCTCCGGTTCGATCTGGCCTACTACGGACTGTTTCGCTGCAATCGCCAACGCCTGGTCGACTTCGAGCACCTCTGGGCGTACGCGCGCGACCTGTACCAGCGCCCCGGCGTGGCCGAGACCGTCGACGTCGACGCGTTCAAGGGCATCTACTGGTCGCGGACCGGGCTGATCCCCAAGGGGCCCGAAGCCGACTGGTCGCTCCCTCACGGCCGGGCCGGCCGGTAGCGGCGACCCGGGGGCGACCGGTGCCGCGGTTGGCGGAGTCGGGGCAGGGCGTCCCGGGACCCATGTTCCGGGCTGGCGCTCGTCTCTGACCTGCCGGGCATGGACCGCGCCGCCTTTCGCCGACGACTCGAGCGCAGGCACGTCGACCTCTTCCACCTGGAGAACGGCGCCGGGATCGAAGCCTGGATCACGAATTACGGTGGCATCGTCGTGTCGCTGCTGGTTCCCGATCGCGACGGGAAGCGGGCCGATGTCGTGCTCGGTTGCGACAGCCTCGACGGCTATCTGGCGGGACACCCTCACTTTGGCGCGATCTGCGGTCGCTGCGCGAACCGCATCGGAAACGCGCGCTTCAGCATCGATGGAGAAGTCTATTCGCTCGCCGCCAACAGGCCGCCGAATCACCTGCACGGCGGCGACCGGGGCTGGGACAAGGTGGTCTGGGATGCCGAGCAACGCGAAGCCCGACTGGAACTGCACTACTCGAGCCCGGACGGTGAAGAGGGGTACCCGGGAAAAGTAGAGGCCAGCGTCGTCTACCACCTGAACGATACCGGCCTGGGGATCAGCTTCAGTGCCACCACGACGGCCCCGACCGTCGTGAACCTGACTCACCACGGCTATTTCAATCTTGCCGGTCACGCGCGAGGTTCGGTGCTCGATCACGAATTGCAGAGCCCGGCAACGGCTTTCTGTGCCACCGATGCGACCAGTATTCCGCTCGGTGACGAGCAACCCGTCGACGGCACGCCCTTCGACTTCCGGACCGCGAAGCTGCTCGGCCGGGAGATCGATGCCGACGACGAACAGCTGAGCCTGGCCGGTGGCTACGACCATCATCTGGTCGTCGGCTCGCGCAGCGCCGAGCCACGCCTGGCCGCCCGGCTGCGGCACCCCGGATCCGGTCGCGCTTGCGAGCTCTGGACCACGGAACCGGGTTTTCAGCTCTATACCGGCAATGCCCTGGATGGCAGCGTCGAAGGGAAGGGCGGCTGCACCTATCCGAAGCGCAGTGGAGTCTGCCTCGAGCCGCAGCTTCACCCCGATGCGGTGAACCAACCCGGCTTCCCGTCGCCGCTGCTGCGTCCCGGAGACCGCTACCAGCAGCTGAGCGAGTACCGGTTTTCGGTCGACTAGCTAAAGCCCGCGCGGGGCGTGGTGCGGGCCGAAGCCCGGGGCTGGCTAGACGGACCAGCTTCTCTCGGGTAGCGAGAGCGTGACAGCGGAGAGATCGCGTCCGCTCGATGAAGCCCCGGTCGAAATCCGCCAGCGCGTGGTGTGCAGTCGCCAGCACCCCGCCTCGGGGTCGAAGCTCGCCAGGTCGCGCAGGGGCACCTGGACCGCCAGCGACTCCGAAGCGCCCGCCGCCAGGTGTACACGCCGGAAACCACAGAGCCGCTTGCCTGGCTGCTCCCGGGCCGGGGCCTCCCCACCGGCGTAGACCTGGAGCAGGGCGTCTCCCGCTCGACCGCCGCGATTGTGGACCTCGGTGACGACCTCGAGCAGATCCCGCCCGGAGTCGATGCGCACGGCCGGCGTTTCGAACTCGAAGGTGGTGTACGCGAGGCCGAAGCCGAACGGAAAGGCCGGCTCGATGCCGTCGCGCTCGAGCTTGGTGTAGCCGTGCCAGAGATCGTAGGTGATGGTCTCGGCATTGCGGTCGAAGAACGGCAGGTCCTCTGCGCGCACCGGAATCGTGAAGGGCAGGTGTCCGGAGGGGTTCACGCGACCGAACAGGACGTCGGCCAGGGCGCTGCCGCCGGCCATCCCCGGATACCAGAGCATCAGGATCCCGCCGACCTTCCGGCGCCAGCGTTCCATCAGGATCGCCGAGCCCGCCATCAGGGCGACCGCCACCTTCGGCTGGGAAGCGGCCGCGGCCTCGATCAGTGCTTCGGCCGCTTCCCCGAGTGTGAGGTCGATGCGATCGCCCCCGCTGTTGCCGCTCGCCCCCGCCGAGTCATCGCCCAACGCGCCGGGGATGAACTCGCCCTCTTCCAGATGCGTGGTGCCCACCACCACCAGCACCGCGTCGACTTCGGCCGCGCGCGTACGCAGCCGCTGGAGGTCGTCTCCTCGGTCGTACAGGATCTGGCAGCCTTCGGGCGCGCCCGCGCGCAGACCGTCTAGCGGTGTGACGACCTCGGGCGGATAGACGCGGCTCGAGCCGTGATCGCCGAGGTTGGGGGTGTCCGCGAGCGGCCCGACCACGAGCAGACGTCGCATCGAGCTTGCATCGAAGGGCAGCAGCCCCTCGTTCTTGAGTAGCACGATGCTCTTCTCGGCCGCTTCGCGCGCAAGGGCTACGTGAGCGTCGCAAGCGATCACTTCGGGTCCGTAAGTTTCCGGGTCGGGTGCCGCCAGCGTTCGGAACAGGCTGCGCAGGACGCGACGCACACCGTCGTCGATCCGCTCTCCTTCGACGTCGCCGCGCTTTACCGCCTCGAGCAGGTGGTCGCCGAACTGATGCGTGTCGGGGGGGGGGGGGGCGGGGGGCCGCCCCCCCGCCGCCCCCCCCCGGCCG
>JAYZEO010000024.1:0-27596 GCA_036337215.1 Myxococcota bacterium
CGGGCCTGGTGCCTGGGATAACTCTGCGAGTACTCGCAAGTGCTACCCGAGTCAGGCCACGACAAGGCCGGCATGCTTCTCGGTGCCGACGGGGCTCGGTCGTCGCCCGGGTTCGACGAGGTGCACAAGATCCTGATCGCCAAGAACGTGCTCAAGCAATACCACGCGGGAAATTCCTGGGACTTCGGCAACTGAAAAACGCCGGCGCCGGCCCTGTCGGCGGCCGACTGACAAACTGGAAGTGCTGAGTGCCGGGATCCTCCTGTTTGGTTCCGGCCCAAAATGCTAGACCCACGCGGTGAGTTCGGCGCGGCACCCTACGCTGCAGGTACTTTCGATTCCGAACCTGAGACGCCTGCTCGTCGCACGGTTTGCGAGTCGGTTCGGGCGCTCGCTCGTTGCCGCGATGCTCTCCTACCACCTCTTCATCGTGACGGAGTCCTACGCGGCGTTGGGCCTGCTGGGGCTGATCGAATTTCTGCCGGCCATCCCGGTCTCGTTGTTCGGTGGCGTGCTCGCGGATCGCTTCGATCGACGCGTGCTGCTCATGAGCGCAAGCGTGTCCGCACTGGCTGGAACGCTCGCACTGGCGTGGATCGGGGCGGAGGCGCCCTCGCTCGTGTGGGGACTGTTCGCAATGGCCTTCCTGCTTGCGATCGTAGAAGGCTTTGCCGCGCCCGCGGGCAGCGCGTTGCTTCCGAGCCTGGTGCCCCGTGGGATCTTCCAGAATGCAACCGTGGTTTCGTCGGGAGTCACCAATGCCGCCTTTATCTCGGGGCCGATCGCGATGGGCTTTCTGATCGAACCCCTTGGTTTCGGCGCGCCCTATGCGCTTGCATCCGTTTCGTACCTGGCCTCGATCGCGAGCCTGGCGCTGGTTCGGGCCCCGCGCATCGAGGGAGAACCGGGGCGCGTGAGCTGGCGAGCCGTCCGCGAAGGGATCGTGTTCGTCTGGCGCAACCAGCCCATCCTGGGTTCGATCACACTCGACATGCTCGCGGTGATCTTTGCCGGCGCCGCGGCACTGCTGCCCGTCTACGCTGAGGAGATCCTCGAAGTCGGTCCGCAAGGATACGGTCTGCTCCGCGCAGCGATCGGGGTCGGGACCTTCTCGATGGCCCTGGTACTGATGACGCTGCGTCCGTTCCAGCGGCCCGGTCGCGCGCTGCTGGTTTCGGTCGTCTGCTTCGGGCTTGCGACGCTCCTGTTCGGGCTTTCGAGGTCGTTCCCGCTGTCGCTGGCGGCCATGGCCCTGGCCGGGATGGCCGATCAGATCAGCATGACCACGCGCTCGGTGATCCTCCAGCTCTCGACCCCGGATGCGTTGCGGGGAAGGGTGAACGCGGTCAACATGATCTTCATCGGGGCTTCCAACGAGCTTGGAGAAGCGGAGTCGGGCTTTCTCGCATCTCTCACGAGCGCGGTCTTCTCGGTAGTGGCGGGCGGGGTCGTTTGCCTCGGAGTCGTCGGCTGGATTGCCGCGCGCATGCCCGAACTCCGCGACTACCGCCCGGTGGCGGTCGACGCCGAGGGCGGCTGATGTCTCTGCGGAGCCGACTACCCGCATTCTCGATCGCCGCTGGGCTCGTACTTGCTACGCTGCTCGCGTTCGAGCCGGTGCGCGACAACGACTTCGTGAGCTTCGACGACTGGCGCTACGTCGTGGGCAACGACGAAATTCGCGAGGGCTGGACGCTAGAGGGCGTCGTCTGGGCGTGGACGGCGGTACGCGGTTCACTCTGGCATCCGCTGACCTGGTTTTCGCACATGCTGGACGTCGAGTTCTTTGGTCTCGATCCCGTTGGACACCACGCCACGAGCCTGATCCTGCACGTCGTGAACGTGCTGCTGCTGTTCCTTGTGCTCGGCCGCATCACAGGTGCGCTCTGGTGCAGCGCCTTTGTTGCCGCGGTATTTGCGCTCCATCCGCTTCGCGTCGAGTCGGTTGCGTGGGCGGCGGAGCGCAAAGACGTGTTGAGCGGGTTCTTCTGGATGCTCACGCTCGCGGCCTACGTGGGTTACGTTCGTCGCCCGGGGATTCCGCGCTACCTGGGAGTGGCCGGGGCATTCTTGCTCGGGCTGCTCTCAAAGCCGATCGTCGTCACGCTCCCCTTCGTGTTGCTCCTGCTCGACTACTGGCCGCTCGAGCGAAGTCCGGGGCCGGCCGGGAGGTCGGGCATTCGACGCGCCTGGCCGCTGATCCGCGAGAAACTGCCGCTGTTTCTGATGGCCGCGGTGTTCGCAGTCGTCACGCTGGCGGTCCAGCCCGACGTGACGCTCGCGGACTGGGAGGTGCTGCCGCTCGCGGCCCGGCTGCCGAATTCGCTGATGGCCTACGCGCTTTACATCCGCGACCTGGTCTTCCCGAATAATCTCGCGGTCCTGTATCCGTTTCCGATATCGCCGCGGCCGCTCTGGCAGCCGGCGCTCGCGCTCGCACTTGTGGCCGGCGTGAGCGTGGCCATCGCGACCGTCGGCCGAAGTCGCCGATACCTCGCGGTCGGCTGGCTCTGGTATCTGGGCACGCTGCTGCCCGTGATCGGTCTGGTGCAGGTCGGCTTTCAGACCCGGGCCGATCGTTACACCTATCTGCCTTCGATCGGACTCCTGATCATGGTCGCCTGGGGCGCGGCCGACCTGAGACTCCGCTCGGGTCTTCCCAAACGCTGGCTTGGCGTCGGCGCCGGCCTGGCTCTGGCTGCGCTGCTGCTTGCCACGCGGGTCCAGGTGACCCACTGGCGGGACTCCGTCACGCTCTACGAACACGCGCTGGCGGTGACTTCGGGCAACTACCCCGTGCACACGAACTTTGCGGCTGTTCTGGTCTCGCAGGGCCGGCGAACCGAGGCGCGCGACCACTATCGAGCAGCGCTCGAGATCAAGCCCGACTACGTCTACGCTCACTACAACCTCGCGGTCTGGCTGCAGGAGGAGGGGGATCTCGAAACGGCGATCGAACACTACCAGACCGCGCTTCGGAGTGATCCCGAGCACGTTCGCTCGCGCTACAACCTGGCGCGGACCCTGGCCGATCTCGGCGAACTCGAGTCCGCAAGCAGGAATTACCGCCGCGTACTCGAAATCGATCCCGACCACGTCTCGGCGCTTCACAACCTGGGGAACCTGCTCAAGACGGAGGGCAATTTCGAGGCCGCCGTCGCGCAGTATCGGCGCGTCCTGGAACTCGAACCCGGGCACCCGCGCGTCCATTACAACTGGGGGCACGCACTCCAACTCCAGGGCGAACTCGACGAGGCGCGCGATCACTACCGGAAGGTGGGACGCGTGGCGCCGGACTACGCCGAGGCGCGTTACCAGCGCGGCCTTGCGCTCGCGGACTCGGGTCGCCTCGAGTCGGCGATCGCGGACCTGCGCGAGGCAGCCGAGCTTCGCCCGGACTGGCCCGAGCCGCGGCGTGCACTCGCCCGGCTGCGCGAGGGCCCTCCCGACCCGAAGCCAGGGGATTCCGAGGACGAGCGCTGACCAGGCGCGGCGCTAGTCGCGCGTTTTACGTTCCCGCTTCACGGCCTGTTGGACGGCACTCATCTGATGGCGTCCATCGCTGTCCTCGCGGCGGCCGACCCCGGCGAGCTGCATGATCGTGTACGAAGAGTGGGCGGTCGAGATCGAGGTCCGGAAGCCCATCATGTCCTGCGCCTCGTTTACGGTCTTCTTGACCAACCGGGCGGTAAGTGGGTCGCTGCGCGCAATCCGCTTCGCGAGGGCCAGAGTCTCGTCCATCAGCCGCTCACGCGGCACCACCCGGTTCACGAAGCCGAGTTCGAACGCGCGTTCGGCCGACACGAATTCGTTGAGCCAGAGCTGCTCCTTGGCCTTGCGGAAATTCTGAAGATCCCACGGCACAGAGAAGTATTGGAGCAGCGTAGGCAAGAAGCGCGCATCGTCGGCGGCCACGATCAGGTCCATCGCCGCCGCGATCATCCAGCCGCCGAAGATGCAGTAACCCTGGACCGCCGCGATCGTGGGTTTGGGCAGGTCGCGCCAGCGCAGCGTGTTGTCGACGTTCTCTTCCCAGGATTTGATGAGTTCGCCATAGTTTCCATCCGGATAGGGGCGGGCCTTTGCGTCTTGACGTTCCTCGGGTGTGCCGATGTCGTGGCCGGACGAGAAGTGATCGCCCTCTCCCGCGAGCACGATCACGCGCACCTCGGGATCGTCGAGTGCGCGCTTAAACCCCACGTCGAGCTCCTCGCGCAGCACGCGCGACTGGGCGTTTCGGTACTGCGGACGGTTGAGTGTGACGATGGCGACACGCTCGTCCACTGCGTAGCTGACGGTGCCGGTTCCGATCGTTTCGTCCATGCCAGGGTCCGCCGTTGTTGGAGGTCGTCTCGTGCTCGAGGCGAGCATAGAGCTGATCGGGGGGGCCTCGTCAATCGTGGCCGCCAATTTCAAAGAAGGGCACCCTACCGGAATTCCACCAACCGGGAGGGACCCCAATGGCCGCGTTCATGAATAGGCTGGAGCCTCAAGCTTATGCCGCGCTGCGGATCGTCGCGGGCTTCTTGTTTCTCTGGCATGGCAGCCAGAAACTATTGGGGCTTCCGATCGATCCGCCTCCGGGGCTGCCGGTCCTGATCCAGTACCTGGCCGGAAGCATCGAACTCGTCGGGGGGCTGCTGGTGATGCTGGGTCTCTTCACCAGTTGGGCCGCATTCATCGCGAGCGGCCTGATGGCCGCCGCCTACTGGATGGCGCACGGCCTGAACCACCTGTTGCCGCTGCTCAACCAGGGCGAACTCGCCGCTCTCTACTGCTTCGTGTTCCTGCTCATCGCTGCGAGGGGATCGGGGATCTGGAGCCTCGACTCGCTGCGAGCTTCCTGAGCGGTCTTCCGAGCGCGAGCCAGTCTCGCCCCTTTTTGGCCCCGGGCTGGGTCGGGTTCCGAAGCTAGCCCCGTACCTGGACCCGGATGCCCTGGGCCTGCATTCGGCCTTCGAGATCCCGCTCGAGGAATGCCTGGGCGTCCGGGTACAGCTTGAGGAACGCGTCCATGTGAGCGAGACCGAGCGCGCGCGTGCAGGCGTGCGCGGGGGCTTCGGGAATCAGCTCCGCCGCCGGTCTCATGGCCTCGGCGACCGCCTTGAAGTCGATGTCGATGTCGACGCCTCCGTCGAGCATCCCGGAGCCGAACTGGAGTCGCAGCATCTCGTGGCTCTCGGGTACGTGGTCGGCGAAGTGGACGTGGCCGGCCCCGCGCAGCACTACCATCCGGCGGGTTCCCGGGAGTGCCTGGTAGAGTTCGTGCATCGCGTCGATCATCACCAGTGCATCGAGGTCGGCCGCGAGCAGCAGCGTCGGTACGTCGCGACCCCAACTCGCGAGGTCGACGGCATCCGAGAGCGTCTCGGTACCGAGCGGTCCTTTGCCCCAGGCGGGCGCCATCGCGAAGGCGGCGAGGAAACGCGAGTCGACCGACTGTGTTGCGAGTGTCGTCCAGCCGCCGAAGCTGAGCCCCATCACCCCGATGCGGTTGGGATCGACTGCAGCCGCGAGTCCTCCGGCATCTTCGAGGACCGCGTCCGCGACGAAGGATACATCTAACGGCCGGTCTTCCATCGAGTGGGTCATCGCGGCGGCGTCGGGAGGTTTCCCGCTCGCGACGGCGGCCATCATCTCGCCGGTGGTGTTGCCGGTGTGATCCAGCGCCGCGACCACGTAGCCGTGACTCGCGAGGTGAGTATTGAGAAAGGTCGCGTTGTAGCGGTTCCCGTTCGCACCGTGGGAGTAGATGACCAGCGGGAAGCTTCCCTCGGCGCAGGTCGCATCGCGCAGCGCATCCTGACTCTGTTCGGGTGCGCCCTCGAACGCGACGAAGCGGTCGCGCGTGGCCTCCTCGAGATCCTGGCCACGGTATTGGGCGCTGGCGGGATACCAGAGTTCGACCGGGAGCGGTCGGTTTCGCAGCAACTCCACGCTGCGAACTCCGACTGGGGCGGGGCCTCTCGTGTAGGGGTCGTATGTCATTGCCGCAGTCCAGCGAGATCGGCGGCTCCAGTCAAGCGCGGGTCGTCGCCGAGCCGCAGCAGTCGGGTCGCGTGGCCGCTTCCGGCTCGTCTCCGGACCCGGAGCCGTCGGGGCCGGTGCGACAGCGATCCGCTCCCGCGGGTGCGGTCAGGGGGGCGGGCCCCGAGACTTCGCGGCACCCGGAGCCACGGCCGCGCGGGCCCGTTCGAGCGCGCGCCGGACCTTCTCCAGGCCGGGCGAGGCTCGCTCCGCAGCCTGGAGTTGCTCGAGCGCCCGCTCCGGGAGGCCGAGTTCCAGGTAGGCGACGCCGGAGTGGAAGAGCGCCTCGCCGTAGCTCGCGTCGAGGTCGAGGGCCGCCCTGAAGGCAGCCAGCGCCGAATTCCAGTCTCCCCGGAGTTGGCCGCGGACGTAGCCGAGGCCGGTCCAGGCCGCGGCCGTGGGCCAGAGTTCGAGACTGTGCTCGAAGGCACGGGCGGCTCGCGCGAGGTCGTTGCGGGCGACGGCGAGTGAGCCCACCCGCGTGTGCGCCTCGGGCCCGTCGAAGCCGAGCCAGGCGAGGTGTCGCGCGGCCTGTTCGACGCGCTCGAGATCGCCGCGCGAGAAGGCGCGCTCGATGCCGACCTCGCGTTCCACGGTTTCCGTCATCGTGATCGCGTACGCGAGGACGCCGGCCGCGGTCAGGATGCCCCAGCCGTAGCGGTGCAGAGACGAGTGTTCGTTCTCCGTTCCGTTCGATCCGGAACCCGCCTGGACCAGGATCTTTGCGATCGGTTTCGAGCGCAGCTTCCAGATTTCGCCGTCGATGATGAAGTGGTGAATGTTGACCACCGAGGCCACGAGTAACCCGAGACCCGCTTCGAAGGGAATGCTCCCGATCAGCCCCGGCGCAAAGGCGAGCGCGGGAAGCGTCCAGGCTGCAGCGCCGACCGCGAGCGAGCGGAACAAGAAGCGCCCGTAACGGCGCTGCCGGTCGCGCGCGTTGAAGAAGTAGGCACTCACCCACAGGTACTGGGTGCCGTGCCCCATCGCGATCCACATGAAGGTGTAGGTCGCGTGCTCGATCGAGAGCGGTTCGATCGAACTGAACCAGCCGAAGTGCCGCACGAGCACGGGGATGCCGAACCAGAGTCCCTGTGTGAGCAGCATCAGCAGGGTCGGAATCAGCTTGCGCCACGGGGCGCTCCGCAGCAGCAGTGCCACCGCGCCCGCGGTTGCGCCGAGGTACGCGATGCCGGCCACGACGATGGCGGCGTCGCGCGGTCCGGCCGGAATCCCGAGCGGCAGGATCCGGAGCGCGTCGCCGCGGATCGCACTCGGAGCGTAATTCCCGAGCGACGCCTCGCCATGGAGCGCGAGCCAGACCAGCCAGAGCCCCATGTGAAACGAGAGACGCAGCAGCCGCGCGGCAGCGCCCGAGATGGCGATGTCGCGACGTCGCAGGAACAGCACCGCGATGCCGTAGTTCTGCCAGCTGTAGTGCCACGGACTCCAGGTCAGATAGACGGTCACCAGCAACGAACCCAGCAGGACCGAATGCAGTGAGGCGATGAACACGCCGGCGAGCAACAGCGTCATCCAGACCGCGCCGAAGGCGTAGGCGCGGCGATCGCTGCGGTTCTCGTAGACCCGGATCAGGGTCGCCCCGTAGTGCGGGAGCAGGAGCGAGTTGACGAGCAGCGGAATCAGCGCGAGCGGCAGCCAGGCGCGAATCGTCGGACCCTGCAGGGCCAGCAAGCCGAAGACCAGCAGATAGCCCCCGCCGCAGCCGAGCAACAGATCCGGGCCCGGCCCGAAAAGCCAGTCCCGGGATCGGGCGTTTGCCATTCGAGTTTCCTGTCCTTGCCGCGAACATCGTAAGAGGGGCGAGAGCGAAAGTCAGCAGGCGACCCGGTGTACCCACTCCCGGCGGCGAGCTTTCGTGCGCGGCGCTACGGGTCCGGCCGGGTCCCGGAAGGTGCCCGTGAGAAGTCCGTAACTCCCGGTACCAGATACGTTTTTTTATCTACTGGGGGGCGCGCCGGGCCGCCCTGCAGTTCCCGGATGCCGGCCCTGCCGTGCCTGGCCCGGCTTCGGCTATCTTCCTCCGGCCATGCCAGAGGTTTCTTCGGTTTCGTGAGCGAAGTGATTCCGGTCATCGGAGGCGGACTCGCCGGTTGCGAGGCGGCCTGGCAGCTCGCGCGGCGCGGGGTGCGGGTGCGCCTGTACGAGATGCGGCCGCTGCGCGCGTCGCCCGCGCACACCAGCGATGCGCTCGCGGAACTCGTGTGTTCCAACAGTCTGCGCTCGGATCAGCAGGGCAATGCGATCGGACTGCTGCACGAGGAGATGCGGCGGCTCGGATCGCTGGTGCTGGAAGCCGCCGATGCGACGCGGGTTCCGGCCGGGAAGGCGCTCGCGGTCGATCGTACCGGCTTCTCCAGCTGGATCACGGGCAGGATCGAATCCGAACCTCGGATCGCGCTGGTGCGCGAGGAGGTGCACGCGCTTCCGGACCCGGTGGCGATCGTGGCGACGGGTCCGCTGACCTCGGATGCCCTGGCACAGTCGATCGCCGATCTTTGCGGCGGTTCCCTCTACTTCTACGACGCGATCTCTCCGATCGTCTACCTCGACAGCCTCGACCGGGAGCGAATCTACCGGGCCTCGCGCTACGAGGAAGGCGAGGGCGACTACCTGAATCTCCCGCTCGACGAGGCGCAGTACCGGAGCTTCGTCGAGGAACTCTGCCGGGCCGAGACGGTGCCGCTCCAGCGCTTCGAGGCGGCCCTCTACTTCGAAGGTTGCCTGCCGATCGAGGTGATGGCGCAGCGCGGAGAGAAGACACTCGCACACGGGCCCATGAAGCCGGTCGGGTTGGTCGATCCCCGCACTGGCGAGCAGTCCTACGCGGTGGTGCAGTTGCGCCAGGAGGACAAGACCGGCGCACTCTTCAACCTGGTCGGATTCCAGACCCGGATGCGGATCGGGGAGCAGAAGCGGGTCTTCAGGGGGCTTCCCGGGATGGAGCGGGCGGTGTTTGCGCGCTTCGGTTCGGCGCACCGCAACACCTTCATCCGGGCACCCGCGCAACTCGGGCCCGAGTTGGATCACCTCGAACGGCCCGGGCTCTACTTTGCGGGCCAGATCGCCGGAGTCGAGGGCTACGTCGAGTCGGCCGCGCTCGGCCTCCTCGCGGGCATCCACGCCGCCCGCCGCGTGCGCGGAGAATCGCCGTGTGCGCCGCCGCGGGCTTCGGCGCTGGGATCGCTCGTGGCGTACCTGAACGAGGCCCGGCCCAAGGGGTTTCAACCCATGAACGTCAACTACGGTCTGTTCCCGCCTCTCGAGGGGGGCGGGCGACGGGTTCCCAAGCCGGAGCGAAACCGCCAGATGAGCGAGCGCGCCCTGTCGGAACTCGCGCCCTTCATCAGCCAGGTGGGTGAGCCAGCGTGGTCTCGGGAATGACGGAACAGGTCGCGGCGGAGGATCTGCGCCTGATTGCCGAGTTCAGGCGTCACCTGGAGGTGCAGGGCAAGCTCGCGGCAAACACGGTCGACCGGTACGAGCGCGACGTGAAGCGGCTGGCACGCTCGGAGAGCGGAGTCCAGGCCGGCGGCCTCGACCGGATCGACCGCACTGCGGTCGAGAGGCAACTCGCGAATTCCCCCTCGCCCAAAAGCGAGGAACAAGCGAGGTACGGACTTCGCTGCTTCTTTCGCTTCCGCATCGCTTGTGGGGGGCGGCAAGACGATCCCACCCAGGAGCCGCCGGACCCCGAGAACGTGCGGGGGCGCCAGTCCGCGCTCACCAAGGAGGACCGGCGGCTGATGGCCGAGTTTCGGCGCTACCTGGAGGGGGAGCGGGGACTCTCTCCGCATACCGTGCGTGCCTACATGGGCGAGGTCGAGCGGCTCGCGGGTTCCGAGGCGGGAATTCGGGCCGGGGGGCTCGACGGTATCGATGCCCTGGCGCTTCGGACGCACCTCGCAAGCTTCCACAGACCGATTGCAGACTCGAGCCGGGGCCGAAGTCCCAAGCGGCATCGGGGTTCGAGCCGGAACCGAAGGCTCGAGGGGCTGAGCGGCTCGAGCCGAAACCGGAAGCTCGCGGGCCTACGCTGTTTTTTCCGGTTCTGTGTGCGTTCCGGGGCTCGCAGCGACGACCCGACCGAGGGGCTTCCCGGTCCCAAGGCGGAGCGCCGGCTTCCGGCCTCGCTCGCCGCCGAGGAGTGCGAGCGGTTGATCGAGACGCCGCCGCCCAAGCGTGCGCCGCTACTCGCGGCCCGAGATCGGGCACTGCTCGACCTGCTCTACGGTGCCGGGCTGCGGGTGAGCGAGGCGGTGGGCCTCGACGTCCGCGACTTCGACCCTGTGAGCCGGGTGGTGAGGGTTCGTGGCAAGGGTGACAAGGAGCGCATCGTCCCCGTTCCCGCGGCCTCCTTCGACTCGGTCGAGGCCTATCTCGTCCAACGCGAAAGGCCCGGGCTTCTCGGGGAGCCCATGTTCCTGAACCACCGGCGGAGTCGGCTCAGCGACCGGGGGGCTCGTAGGATCGTCCAGCGCCGGCTGCTCGAAGCCGAGGTGGCCCGCCGCGCCAGCCCCCACACCCTGCGCCACAGCTTCGCGACGCACCTGCTCGACGCCGACGCGGACCTGCGTTCGATTCAGGACCTGCTCGGCCACGAGCGCTTGACGACGACTCAGCGGTACACACACGTATCCGGGGAGCGGCTGGCCCGGGTATATCGTCAGACACACCCGCGCGCGAAGACACGGAGGGGCTGAGCTTGGAGATTCGGGGAACGACCGTGATCGGGGTCCGGCGAGCCGGCCGCACGGCAATTGCCGGGGACGGGCAGGTCACGCTGGGCGACACGGTGCTCAAGCACTCGGCGCGCAAGGTGCAGCGGCTTCGCGGGGGTCGCGTTCTGGCCGGCTTTGCCGGCTCGACCGCCGATGCGCTCGCGCTCTCGGAGCGCTTCGAGGCCAAGCTGGAGGAGTTCACGGGGGTGCTCCGGCGTGCGGCCGTGGAACTCGCCAAGGAGTGGCGGACCGACCGGAACCTGCGGCAACTTCAGGCCCTGCTGATCGTGGCGGACGAGAACGAGATCCTGGTGATCTCGGGAAACGGCGACGTGATCGAGCCCGACGACGGCATCGCCGCGATCGGGTCGGGCGGGCCCTACGCGCTCGCCGCGGCGCGCGCGTTGGTCCGCGACAAAAATCTGTCGGCTCGCGAGATTTCGGAGCAGGCGCTCGAGATTGCGGCCGGGATCTGCATTCACACCAACGAACGGATTTCTGTCGAGGAGATTGGCGCGTGAGATCCTTCACACCCCGCGAGGTGGTCTCGGAACTCGACCGCTACATCGTCGGCCAGGACCAGGCCAAGCGCGCGGTCGCGATCGCGCTGCGCAACCGTTGGCGGCGCCAGCGCGTGCCCGGCGAGCTCCGCGACGAGATCCAGCCGAAGAACATTCTCATGATCGGACCGACCGGCGTCGGCAAGACCGAGATCGCGCGGCGGCTGGCGAAACTCGCGGACGCGCCCTTCTTGAAGGTCGAGGCATCGAAGTTCACCGAGGTGGGCTACGTGGGCCGGGACGTCGAGTCGATCGTGCGCGACCTCGCCGACATCGCGATCAAGATGGTGCGGGAAGAGGAGATGAACAAGGTTCGCGCGCAGGCCAACACCCTGGTGGAGGAGCGTCTGCTGGATGCGCTCTACCCGACCGGTGGCGCGACCGGTGGCGCGACGGGTGGCGCGACCGGCGGCGCGACGGGCGAGGACACGACCCGCGAACGCCTGCGCGAAAAGCTTCGCAAAGGTGAACTGGATCAGCGCGAGGTCGAGATCGAGACGGCGGAGCGCTCGACGCCGCGCCTCGAGATCTTTTCGCCCCAGGGCGTGGAAGAGATGGGCGTTTCGATCGGCGACCTGATGGGCAACATGATGCCCAAGCGCTCGCGCCAGCGGCGCGTCACGGTCGTGCAGGCCCGCGAGATTCTCTTCAAGGAAGAGGCTCAGCGCCTGGTCGATCCGGATGCGGCGCGCGAGAAGGCGGTCGAGCGCGTGGAGCAGTCGGGAGTCGTCTTTCTCGACGAAATCGACAAGATCACGCGCGCTTCCACGCAGGCAGGCCAGAGCGCCGAGGTCTCGCGGGAAGGCGTGCAACGTGACCTGCTGCCCATCATCGAAGGTTCCAGCGTACAGACGAAGCACGGCATCGTCCGGACGGATCACATCCTGTTCGTCGCAGCCGGTGCGTTTCACGTCGCACGCCCGTCCGACCTGGTGCCCGAGC
Organism: Myxococcota bacterium; assembly: GCA_036337215.1. GTDB lineage: Bacteria > Myxococcota_A > UBA9160 > SZUA-336 > SZUA-336 > JABSQV01. The sequence continues at coordinate 12,272 of JAYZEO010000024.1, forward strand.
TCCAGGGCCGCTTCCCGATCCGGGTGGAACTCGAGGACCTCGGCGAGGCGGAGTTCGTGCGGATCCTCGAGGAGCCGCACAACGCGCTGACCAAACAATACCGGGCGCTGCTCCAGACCGAGGGTCTCGATCTCGAGTTCAAGCCGGACGCCATCCGCGAAATCGCCCGGATCGCGGCCGAGGTCAACCGGGAGACCGAGAACATCGGAGCCCGCAGGCTCCAGACGGTGCTCGAACGGCTGCTCGACGACGTGCTCTTCGATGCGCCGGATATGGCGGCCCAGACGGTGACCGTCGACCTCGCGCGGGTCCGCGAGCGGCTCGCCGGGATCGCGGGAGACCGCGACCTGTCGCGATACATTTTGTAGGGTTCCCAGGATGCAACGGATCATCGACAAGGCGCGGATCCTGACCGAGGCGCTTCCCTACATCCGCGCCTTCTACGACAAGACCTTCGTGATCAAGTACGGCGGCGCGGCCATGCTCGACGAGACGCTCAAGGCTTCGTTCGCGACCGACGTCACGCTGCTTCGCTACATCGGCCTGCGGCCGGTGATTGTCCATGGTGGCGGGCCCCAAATCGGCGAGATTCTCAAGCGGCTGGGCAAGGAGACGAGCTTCGTCGATGGCATGCGGGTGACCGACGACGAAACCATGGAGGTGGTCGAGATGGTGCTCGGCGGGCAGGTGAACGCCGAGATCGTGTCGCTGATCGGCCGCGCGGGCGGGAAGGCGGTGGGGCTCACGGGCAAGGACTGCGGCCTGCTGCAGGTGTCGCGCTATGTCGGGGCCGGCGGCCGCGATCTGGGTCGGGTCGGCAAGCCGACCCGGGTCGATGCCTCCCTGATAACCACCAAGACCGAGAGCGGCTTCATCCCGGTGATCGCCCCGATCGGGACCGACGAAGACGGACAGGGCTACAACGTCAATGCGGATACGGCCGCCGCCCGGATTGCGCAGGAACTCGGGGCGGAGAAGTTGATCCTGCTGACCGATGTCGAGGGCGTGCTCGATGCAGGCGAGAAGCTTCGCCCGCGGCTCGACCTCGAGGAGGCACGCTCGGCTCTGGGGGACGGCTCGGTTCGCGGCGGCATGATTCCCAAGCTTGCGTGCTGTGTCGAGAGCGTCGCTGCGGGCGTGACCACCGCCCACATCATCGACGGACGGCTCGCCCATGCGCTCTTGCTCGAGATCTTTACCGACGTGGGAGTCGGTACGCTGGTGCGGGCAGACTGAGCCGGTGACCGGCTCCCATCCGCGGCACTTTCTGTCTCTCTCCGATTGGTCGCGCGAGGAACTCGAGGCCATGCTCGCGCGCGCCGCCGAGCTCAAGGAGTTGCGCGGGCGCGGCGTGCGCATCGACTCTCTGGCGGGCCGGTCGATCCTGCTCTACTTCGAACATCCGAGCCTCCGCACCCACGTGAGCTTCGAGATCGGAATCGCCGAACTCGGCGCGAACTCGGTCTTGCTGCCCCCGGAGCAGGTCCGGATCGGCAAACGGGAGGCGGTCGAAGACGTGGCCCAGGTGCTGTCGCGCTGGTGTCATGCGCTCGTGGCCAGGACCCACTCGCACCGGCTGGTGGAGGACCTGGCCCGCTTCGCGCGGGTGCCGGTGGTGAACGCGCTCACGGATCGCGCCCATCCCTGCCAGGCCGTGGCCGATGCCCTGACCATGCGTGAGGCGGGCGGCCTGGGCGAGGGTCGGCTGGTGTGGGTCGGAGACGGAAACAACATGACCCATTCGCTGATCGCACTGGCGGGTGCACTCGGAATGCGGCTCACGGTCTCGACGCCGGAGGCGTGTCGCCCCGACCCGGAGCTGATGCGGGCCGGGGCCGAGCGGGCGCGCCGGGCGGGCGGCGAGATTCTCTACGAGCCGGACCCGCAGCTGGCGGTCCGAAACGCGGCCTTCATCTACACCGATGTCTGGGTCAGCATGGGCGACGAGGGCAGGGCCCAGGATCGCCATCGCGTGCTGGCACCCTACCAGGTCAACGCGAGCCTGATCGATCGGGCACCGACCGACACGAAGATCCTTCACTGCGGTCCGGCGCACCGCGGCGAGGAGGTCAGCGCCGACGTGATCGACGGCAAGCGGTCGCTGTTCTACGCGCAGGCCGAAAACCGTCTACATGCGCAGAAGGCCATCCTGGAGGCCGTGATCGGCGTGTCCTGAAGCCCGGGCCCGTGGCCGTCTGGGTCCCCGCCGGCGTTCGCCTGAACCCGCCACTGGCGCCATCTCTCGCCGCCGCCCCCTCAATCTCCGGGCCCCGTTCCCCGATAGGAAGCAGAGCCGCCAAGGTGGCGGGGGGACGGCCGTTGTCGACGGATGACCGCGAGATTCAGGACCGCGCCGTGTCGGGTGGCGAGCGTCCGATCGAGTTGTCCGTAGAACTTCAGCGCGAGATGGTCGCGTTTGCGCGGACGCTGCCGGTCGGGAGCCACTACGTCGCGCTCGGGGTCCGTCGCGACGCGGCCCCGGAGCGAATCCGCGAGGCATTTTCGGAGCGTTCCCGGAGGTTCCACCCGGATCGCTTTTTTGGACGCAATCTCGGGGGTTTCGAGCCCCTTTTGCACCAGATCTACAAGCGCGTGGTGGTGGCCTACGAGGTGCTCCGGGAGCCCGAATCGCGCGCGCGCTACGACCGCAGCCTGGACACCGCGCAACTGGGCCCGTGCGGGCCGTCGGGGACCTGCCGGGAGGCGGGCTCCGAGCCGGTCGGGTCGCTGCGAAGCCGAGTGCGGAGGCTCGGAAATTCCGTGCTCTCGGACCTGCGCGCCCGGGTCGGGAGTGGCCGGCGCCGTCGTGGGCGCCCGTTCGCCGCCGCGCCGGTGCGCCCGGCGAAGCCGGAGCCGCGGGGCGCGGCGGAAGCAGAGAGTGACGACGCGGGCGGGTCGCTTGCGGCGCTGGTCGAGGCCGCGGAACTGCATCCGGACGATGCGGAACTCGCCTGCCGGGTGGCCGAGCAGATCCTCGACACGGGCCGGCAACTCGATCGCGCCCTGCACTTCGCGGAGCGGGCCGTCGCGCTGGAGGGGAACTGCGCGCGCCATCACCAGACCGTCGGTCGGATTCACTCTGCAACCGGCCGCCGGGAGCAGGCGCGCCGGGCGCTCCTGCTCGCGCTGGAGTTGGATCCGGAAGACTCCGAACTGGCCAAGACGCTCGAGAAACTCTGAGCCTCGCCCGGCGCAAGGGAGACCTGGATGAGTCGCGTGATCGGAATTGACCTGGGAACCACAAACTGCTGTGTCGCGGTGATCGAAGACGGCCAGGTCAGCGTGATCCCGAACACCGGGGGATACAAGACCACGCCGGCGATTTTGGGGCTCACCGAAGCCGGCAAGCGCCTGGTGGGACATCTGGCCAAGCGACAGGCGGTCACCAACTCGAAAAACACGGTGTTTGCCGCAAAGCGCCTGATCGGACGCAGCTTCGATTCCCCGCAGGTGCAGCAGTTGCGCGAACTGGTCGCCTACAAAATTCTCGAAGGGCCGGGGGGAGATGCCCGGGTGGAACTGGCGGGTCGCGTGTTTACGATCCAAGAAATCGCCGCGCTCTTGCTGCGCGAGATGAAGCGGGTCGCCGAGGAGTACCTGGGTGAACGCGTGGAGCAGGCCGTGATCACGGTCCCCGCCTACTTCAACGACACGCAGCGGCAGACCACGCGTGCTGCGGCCCGGATCGCGGGGCTCGAGGTGCTTCGGCTGATCAACGAGCCGACAGCGGCCGCGCTCTCGTACGGGATCGGGCGTGGCGAAACCGAGAAGGTCGCCGTTTACGACATGGGGGGTGGCACCTTCGACATCACCGTGCTCGAACTCTCGGAGGGGCTGCTCGAGGTGCGTGCGACCGGGGGCGACACTTACCTCGGTGGCGAGGACATCGACCTCGCGATCGTCCATCATCTGATGGAAGCGTTCGAGAAGAGCGACGGAATCTCGCTCGCCAGCGACGCGATGGCACTGCAAAGGCTCAAGGACGCCGCCGAGAAAGCCAAGTGTGATCTCTCGCAGCTCCAGGTGACAGAGATCAACCTGCCCTTCATCACGCAGGACGGCGACGGCCAGCCTCTACATCTGTTGCACACCCTGACCCGTGAGCAGATCGAGGGCTTCGCGCAGGAGTTGGTCGAGAACACGCGTGGGATCTGCGGCGCCGTGCTCGCGGATGCCGGCTTCGAGCCCGGCGACATCGATCAGGTCCTGCTGGTGGGCGGGCAGACGCGAATGCCGCTGGTCCAGGAGGTCGTGACCGACATCTTTGGGCGCGCGCCCTACAGGGGCGTCAACCCGGACGAGGTGGTGGCGATGGGGGCCGCAATCCAGGGCTCGATGCTGGCCGAGAACGCGGAGGGTCCGCTGCTGGTGGACGTCACCCCGCTCTCGCTCGGCATCGCTACTTTTGGCGGTCACTTCACCCGCCTGATCGAGCGGAACACGACCGTGCCGGCTTCTGCTCGCGAGACCTTCACCACCACCCGCAACGATCAGGAGAGCGTGAAGATCTGCGTGCTCCAGGGGGAATCCGAGCACGCGGACGACAACGACCTGCTGGGCGAATTCGCCCTGACCGGGGTCCCGCCCGGCCCCAAGGGCACACCCGCGATCCAGGTGACCTTCGACATCGATGCCAACGGCATCGTGACGGTGTCGGCCCGCGAGACCGCGACCGACCGGGCGCAGTCGATCCAGGTCAGTGCGCGAGGCGTGCTCTCCGCCGAGGAGGAGGCGAAACTGGCTGCCGAGTTTGCGGCGGAAGGCGAGGTCGCGCTCCGCGACTAGCGCGCCTGGCCCGGAGCGTCCGGGGCCCGCTGCCGAAGCTCCCGCACTCCAGCAGTCCGACCGGCCGGTCTCGGAGGGGAGAGCTTCGTGCGCCCGGGCATCGCGGTGGGCCTGACCCGCGCCCGGTTCGTATCCGAACCCGCTAAGATGGGTCCATGGGGCAGACGTCACGAATCGTGTTGGCCTACAGCGGTGGACTCGACACCTCCGTGATCATGCGCTGGTTGATCGAGGTCTACGACGCCGAGGTGATCGCGTACGTGGCCGATGTCGGCCAGGAAGAGGAACTCGACGAGGTCGTAGACAAGGCGCTGGCGACCGGGGCCAAGGATTGTGTGGTCCGCGATCTGCGCGACGAGTTCGTGCGCGACTACGTATATCCGGCGATCCAGGCCAACGCCGTCTACGAGGGCAGTTACCTGCTCGGGACCTCGCTCGCGCGCCCCATCATCGCCAAGGAGCAGATTCGGGTTGCGCGTAATGCCGGAGCCGATGCCGTCGCACACGGCTGTACCGGCAAGGGCAACGATCAAATGCGTTTCGAGTTGGCCTTCCAGGCACTGGCGCCAGACTTGCGCATCATCGCGCCGTGGCGCGAGTGGGAGTTCAAAGGGCGGGGCGAGTTGATGGCGTACGCCCAGAAGTTCGACATTCCGATCTCGACGACGCTCGAGAAACCCTATTCGATCGACCGGAACCTGTTTCACATCAGCTACGAGGGGGGCGTGCTCGAAGACCCCTGGAGTGCCCCGGCTCCCGAGATGTTCGAGTGGACGTGTGCAGCGGAGGATGCGCCCGACCTCGCGCAGGAACTCGTGGTCGACTTCGAGCGCGGCGCGCCGGTCGCCGTGGACGGCGATCGCCTCGGACCGGTTCCGCTGCTGCAGCGCATCAACGAGGTTGCGGCCGCACACGGCGTTGGCCGGGTCGACATCGTCGAGGATCGCGCGGTCGGGATGAAGTCGCGCGGGGTCTACGAAACGCCCGGAGGCACGGTGCTTCACGCGGCTCACCGGGCGCTCGAGTCGATCACGCTCGACCGCGAGGTGATGCTCGAACGCGACCGGATGATCCCCAAGATCGCACAGCTGATCTACAACGGTTTCTGGTTCTCGCCGGAGATGGAGTTTCTGCTCGCGGCGGTTGCGCGAAGTCAAGAACCCGTGACGGGACAGGTACGCATGCGATTGTTCAAGGGTGCGCTGACGGTTCTGGGCCGCCGCTCGCCCGCCTCGCTCTACAGCGAGGAGATCGCGACCTTCGAGGCCGACGGCGGCTACCAGCAGCGTGATGCGGACGGCTTCATCCGCCTGAACGCACTGCGCCTGAAACTGCGGGGGCCATCTCCATCGGATTGACGCACTGCGGCGTAGCCCTCGTCGCATACCCTCGGGGCTGTTGTGCGAGGCTCCGGAACCCTGAAGGGTTCTTCATGACTTCTTGAACGTGTCCTTAGGATCCCCTCATCGGGCACGGGTAGGCTCCCTGTGGGTCCGGATGACGTTTCCCCGAGGTGGGTCTCTGAGGATGTGGCAATTGCTTGGCCAGAGGTCGCTCTGCGGCACCGTCTAGGTCATGGAAGTCCGTGTTTCCTCAGCCATATGACGCGCTTGACATGAATTGCGCTGCTGTAATAGAAAAGCGCGATCCAGGTGAGGCGCGATCGCTCGCGGGCGCGTCAGAGCGGCGTTACGGGTGGTTGCACGACGAGGGAAATTCCCGAGGTCGATCTTCATCGGCCGTTCTACGGGATAGGCTCTCCTCGCCACGATCCGGCGTTGCTGGATCGGAGGGAGTTTGAGGAGGCAGCGGAGACTTCACGGGCAGTGGCTCGTCGCGCTCGCCCTTGCTTGTGTTTTCTCGGGGTGTCATCAGGACGAGTACGTCGAGCGCTTTGAGCGCGGAGAGATCGACCTCTACGACGATCTCTACGCCGCCACCGCGGTCGGGCCCGACCATCTTTGGGCTGCCGGCTATTTCGGTGCAATCTACCGCACGACCGATGGTGGGAAGCACTTCACGAAGCTGGACACCCCCACCGAGAAGTCGATCTACGATATCGCTTTTGCGGATGAGAAGAGCGGCTGGGCCGTCGGGCGTCGCGGCTTCATCATTCACACGCGCGACGGCGGCGACACCTGGCAGAAGCAGGCCTTCCCCCGCCATCCCCCGCAGCATATCTTCTCGGTGTCGGCGATCGATGCCGACACTGCGTGGGCGATCGGCGAATGGGGCGGCCGCTACTACACGGCCGACGGGGGCGAGACCTGGCAGGATCGCTCCTTCCTGATGGACGAAACGCACCCCGCGTTTCAGTACCTGACAGACTTCGAACTCGAGCGCTACGAAGCCGGCGAGAAGCTCTTCGACGACATTTACCTGAACGACGTGTTCTTCCTGGATGCAGAGCACGGCTGGATGGTGGGTGAATACGGGTTCATCTGGCGCACCGATGACGCTGGCGAAACCTGGGAGCGGGGAAAGATCCAGGGAGATCTTGCGTTCGATGACCTGCTTTTCGAGCCCTTCGACGAGAAGGTCGCGAGGTCCGATTGGGAGATGCTGTTCGCGGCCGCCGAAGTTCTGCAGCAGCGTCCCTATCTCAAGGTGAAAATCGAAGCCTTCCTCAGCCCGGAGGAACTCCGGAAGACCGGAGACACCTTCCTCGCGGACGAGCGCGCTTCTTCGGTTCAGGAGTTTCTGGAAGACGAGGGGATCACCCAGGATCGTCTGAAGATGGTAAACCCGACCCCCTACGATCAGGAATCGGTCGACATGGAGGCGTTCACCAAGAAAAAGATCGCCGCGCGACCCCGCGTGAAGATCGAGGTGATGGAGACTCCGTTCCTCTTCGACGTGAAGTTCAAGGACGAGATGAACGGCGTGATCGCCGGACTCGGTGGCGTGATCCTGCTTACGACCGATGGGGGCCGGACCTGGAAGTACGCGCCGGCCGACAGCTATCAGGCGTTCTTCTCGGTCGGGCTCGGGGGCGAAGCGCTGGTGGCCGTGGGTGAGAAGGGTCAGGCCCGACTCAGCCGGGACCAGGGTGTGCGATTCGAGAAGCCCGCTCCCGGAAGTTTCCCCGATTCGTTCGGGTACTTCCGCGATGCGGTCTTCGGGACGCCGGAACACGGATGGATCGTCGGGCACGCGGGCAACATTCTGCGTAGTTCGGACGGTGGGCTGAGTTGGAGCAGGGTACTCCCGCACGAAGACGGGGTCTCTGGCCAGGGCGTCGGGGAGTAGCGCAGGTGGCTGACGAGAAGCATCCGCAGAGTCAAATGGAGGACAGCCTCCCCGAGAGCGCGATTTCCATGCGCTTCGCGCGCTTCATCATGCGCAACCGCTTCGGGACCCTGATGACCTTGCTGTCGATCGGGTTCTTCTTTTTCCTGCCTCTCCTCAACGTGCCGTTGGAGATGCTGGGCACCCCGCTGCCCGGAGTTCGGACCTTCGGGATGGACACCAGGGCGCGGGACCAATGGCCCGAGCACCCGTTTATTCACACCTCAGACAAGTTCACCGGTCGCTTTGGAACGGCGAGCTTTGTGGCGATCTCGGTCGTCAAGACCGACGGTGAGGTCTACGACAGTGACTTTCTCGAAAAGGTCAAGCGAATCACCGACGCGGTCGACGTCGCACCCAACGTAAATCACTACCAGGTTTCGAGCCTCTCTCACATCAACACGCGAGTCATCCGGATCGAACCGGACGGCTCCCTGACCGCAGAGATGCTGATGGAAGAGGTGCCGGAGGACGAGGACGAACTCGCCGCCTTCAAGGCACTGGTTCTCCAGAACCCTCTGTTGATCTACGGCCGGCTGATCTCGCGCGACCACACGGCGGCGCTGATACAGGCCGGCTTCATCACCCACCGCCTCGACAACCGAGAGGCCTACCAGGCCCTCTTCGATCACATGATGAAGATCAAGGCGGACGAGGAGGCCGACGGCACCGCCAAGGTCTACATCTCGGGCTTCCCGATGGTGGTCGGCTGGACCTACATCCACGTGTTCGAGATCCTGTACTTCCTGCTCGCGACGATCGTGTTGCTCTTCTTCCTGCTCCTGGCCTACTTCAGGCGCCTTCACGGGGTTGCGATTCCGATGGTCGCGGGACTCTCCACGGCGATCTGGGGCCTTGGATTTACCGCCTGGGTCGGGATCGCGCTCGACCCATTGATCCTGGTGATTCCGCTGCTTATCACCGCGCGTTCGATCTCGCACACGATCCAGATGGCCGAGCGCTTCTTCGAGGACTACGAGATGGAGATCGATGCCCGCGGGCGCAGCGCGGGACGCGATCTGAACGCCGACGAGATCACGGATGCCAAGGTCGAAACCGCGACCACGGCCATGGCCAAGTTGATGCTGCCGGGCATGCTCGGGATCATCACGGACGCCGCCGGGTTGATGGTGATCTTCATCACGACCATTCAGTTGATGCGCAACCTCGCGCTCTTCGGCTCGTTCTGGGTCCTCGCAATTTTCTTCAACGTGATCCTGCTTCACCCGATCATGATCGCGTACCTGCCCCCGCCGCACGACACCAAGCACTACACGCCCCGCTTCATGAACTGGATTCTCGGTTGGGCGGGCCGCCTGACGACAGGGCCGGCCAAGCACGCGGTGGTCGGGGTCGCGATGGTTTTCCTGGTCATCGCCACCTGGTTCGTGCTGAATTTCTCCACGATCGGCGAAAGCCGCCCGGGGGCGCCGATCTTCTGGCCGGATCATCCGTTCAACGTTGCCACCGCGCAAATCGCAGAGAAGTTCGGCGGTGTTGATCAATTTACGGTATTCATCGACGGCGACCAGAAGGGTGCGAGTGCGAACGGTGCAGTGCTCCAGCGCATGGAAGCGATGGAGCGGCACATGAAAAAGTACGCGGATCCAGGCGCGTCGGTGTCTCTGGTGAACTTCATCCGCGTCTTCTGGGACGTGAATCACTACGGCGATCCCAAGTGGGGCTTCGTGCCCGATTCCGCCTCGGCGATCAAGCGGATCGTGTTCCAACTCGTGTCGAACAGCACGCCCGGGGCGCTTCGGCCCTACCTGACCGACGAGCAAGAGGACTCGAACATCACCTTCTTCTTTCCCGACCACAAGGGAGAGACGATTCGTAAGGCCGTCCACTACGCCGAGGAGTTCATCGAGAACAACCCGATGGGTCGGGTCTCGACCCGACTCCGGGAGGATCGAGGCGGCGCGCTAGACGTGGCCTACTACATGCTCGGCCCGTTGCTCTTTGCGCGGGAAAAGAACATGGAGGTCTTCATCGCCCAGATCGACGAGGTGCAGGAGATCCAGGGTTACGACCAGGCGGAGCCGTATCCGGTCGGGGAATGGACCGAACCGGTAGATCGTGCCGAGGTCGAGAAGAACGTCATCGACGCCCTTGTCAAACTCGGCAACGTGCGGCGAGACAAGATCACGCCTACCAGCCACTTGTTCGACGATCTCAACATCAAGAAGGATCGGATCGACAAGATCGCGCGCCTGCTTTCGGCGAAATTCGATTACCGGATCGAGCGCCTGAACAAGACCGCGAAACAGGTGGCGCTCGACCCGTATGGACCCTGGACATCCGTAGACCGGATCGTCGAAGACATCGTAGACCGAAGTGTCTACTACGTGGTCGAGGAGTGGCACGACGAGGGGCTGGCGATCACCGCGCAGACCATCCGTTACTGCCCCGCTTACTGGGGTTACTGCGAGTACGAACTCTGGGTGAAGAACGACAAGTTCAAGGACTCGTCCTTCAATCCGCAGCCGACGGGCAGCTGGACCCGCGGGTCTGAGTTCGCGATGGCCGGGGGCCTGATGGGAATTCTCGGGGCCGTGAACGAAGAGGTGGAGCGGGGCCACGTGGCGAACATCCTCCTGATCTTTCTAATCGTCTTTACCTTCGTTGGGGTCAGCTACCGCTCTGCGACGGCCGGGATCGTGATCGTGGTTTCTCTGGCGACGGGTACGCTGCTGTCGCTCTTCTACATGGCGATGCGAAACACCGGCCTCAACGTGAACACGCTGCCCGTCCAGTCGGTGGGCGTTGGGATCGGTGTCGACTATTCGATCTACATCACGGATCGAATCCGCCAGGAATACTCGTGGTGCGGAGATCTCGACGAAGGGATCCGGCGCGCGATTCGAACCACCGGGATGGCCGTGACCTTTACGGCGACGACGCTGGTTGGTGGGATCGGTGCCTGGATCTTCAGCGAGTTGCGCTTTCAGGCGGAGATGGCGCAGCTGCTGGTCATATTGATGGTCATGAACATGCTCGGGGCGATTCTCCTGGTCCCGGCGTGGTTCTCGATTCTCCGACCCAGTTTCTTCGCAGCGTCGCTTGGCCAGGAAGCGGAGAAGCCCGGAGTGGAGGCGGAGCCGCCCCTTGCGTCGCGAACGGCCTGAGGGTGGGGCGGAAGCCTGAGCGCGGAGCAGAACCCGGAGACTGAGAAGAAGATGAGAAATCGAAATGGAATTGATGGGCATCGGCAGGGCTGTAGTCGTGGAAGAGATAGTCGTGGAAGAGAGAAGGGGAGCGTGATGGGTTCGAGACATTTGAGAGGATGGCTTTCCGGGATCATCGGCATGTGGCTCGCGACACTGCTGGTCCAGCCCGCAGCGGCACTGGAATTCGAGTTGCCGGGTGAGCGTCAGCTCGAGATCCACGGATTCTACGAACTGCGTCTGCGCTTCTTCGGAGAGGACCTGCCCGCGAACGGTGCGACGCTGTCGCAGTTTCGGCACGTACTCAATGTCGAAACCGAGTTGGACATGATGCCCGAGGGTTGGGGTCCCTTCGATACCATGATCGCGTTCACGCGCTGGATCGTCAGCTACGAGACCGTCTACCACAAGGGGATCCCGCCCCTCGCGGGAGCCAACAGCTACGGCGGGCACTATCGTACGCCGAGCCGCAATCCTAAGAACTACCCGACGGTGGTGACCGACCCGATCTTCGTGGCCGGAACCTGGAGTTCTCCGTACCAGCCCGGAACGGTGGTACCCAGCGTCCAGAACCTGGGGCGCGCATACCGGACCTGCGTGAACGACGACGGCCAGTTTGGAAATCCGGCTGGGCTGTCGTTTCTCTGCAACTTCTTCAGCCGGAGCATGCTCACCGGCCCCTTCGGCGTCCACGACAATCCGCCCGCGCAGAACGATGTCCTGAACAGGAATTTCGTGCAGCCTGCCGGCGTCGTCAATCCGCTCTTCAGCGCGTCGCTGCTCAGTCTCGCACGGGGCGTCCTCGGCGGCCCGGATGTGGTCGACCTCTTCGCCCGTCCCCGTGCCGGTTTGCGCCTGGAGACCATCTTTGCCGGCAACAAGCCGGGCTCTACCTACTGCACCGGCAATGCCAACATCGATCCGGAGGGCTGCAGCACGACCTTCAATCGGCCGCAGAACCAGTTGCTCGCGGGCCAGGGCTTTGGTGCGGCGCGTCTGCTGCAAGCGGCAGCCGCGTCCGGGCGCGCTCCGTTCGCAGACGGGAGCACGAATACGGCAAACGAAATGGGCAATTGGGTCGGAAGTGGATCTCAAGCAGAGGCGCAGCATGCCGGACGGCACGCGCCCTGGTACCCGCTGCTGTTCGACTCTCACGGGAACCAGTTCGGCCGGACCTGGGCGGATGATCCGGGCGTACCCGATCTCTTCCTCACGTCGATTCAAACGCTGGTCCCGGGGACGAACGTATTTATTCCGAAGGGAACTCCCACCCTGAGCCCGACCTCGAGCGGCCCGTTCGGCGTCGTACCCAACATCCCGATGGACTCCCTCGGGGAGGACGTGAGCGCGCAGGACCTGGTCGCGTCGGGGCGGGCGCTCGGCCAGCCGGTACTGCGAGGCGGGCTGCCGCTTTACCGCCTGCCGGGCGGAGGCGTGACGACGGATACCACGTTCGACGGTCAGGATCTTCCGCAGATCTTTCAGGAGGCGACGCTCGAGTCGGAGTTCGGCCCGGCGTTTTCGCTCTTCTCGAGCGACCCGGACGCGTACGAGAAGATTGGGGCGATGCTCTTCGCCAGGCTCGACAGCGATCATTTCGGCAACCGCGGCGGGGAAGGAAATCCCAGTGGCCATGACGGGCTCGCGATCATCAATGACACCGAGCTCACCACCTCTCTTTGGGGTGCGTCGAGTTTCGCGAACCAGAATCCCGCTGTCCTTACGGACATGGATGCACCGCTCAGGCCGGAGGGCTTTCTGACTCAGGCTTCTGCCGAGTGGATTTCGGCGAACTCGGCGTTCCTGGCCCACAACCTCGGCACTGCGGTCGGGATCCGGCAGCAACCGAACGGAGGCCCATGCGGGGGCGGAGTGCCCGATTGTGGGGTCCTTGGAGCGGAGCAGATCGGGGACATCGAGAACGAGCAGTTCGGCAACAAGTTGATCCCGGGCCCGATCGGCCCGGATGGGCTCGAGTTTACCGCGGACGATCTGCCTGACTTCAACTTCGTCGCGCAGACCAATTTCTTCCAACCCAACAACCCGACCCAACCTTCCAACTGCCAGATCGTCCAACTCAACAGCAACGCGGATAATCCGGCAACAAACGACTGCGCAACGACTGGGACCCGCATCACCGGTGGCTGCGACATACTCGGGAACTGTACTCCCCTGGCGGCGCCCGAAGTCGTACTAACACCGTTCGGTCCCCTCGGCGGAGGGGGAGGCGAAGTCAGGGCCGCCTGGTTGGGCGGTGCCGTGATCGTGAATGGCCAGATCGAGGTCCCCGGCCAGCCGGTCGATCTGAGGGGCACCCGCGCGGACTGCGTGCCCGGGAGCGACGACCCCGCGGACATTGCAGCGTGCAACTTCGGCGCCTGTAACGACCCTGTCTTCGATGTCGCGCAGCCGGACACCTGTCGCTTCAACCCGGATCGCTTCGTGCAGGCGCTCGAGGCCGTGCAGTGTGCTCGCCTCGATCCTTCTAAGCCAACGGGACCCGGCAACTTCAACTGCGCTCAGAAGAGAGAGGTCATCACGACCGATGTCGAAGCGATCGAGACCTGGAGAGCCCTGTCCCAAACGGAGAAGGAAGAGCAATGCCAGGATCTGGCGACTAACGCGAACAAGCGCTTCTTCTTCGGGGGAGCCGGCATCAGCGGCGCCAACCCGACCGGTTTGAATAGCGAGGGGATTTGCGTCGAACTCCAGTTCAATAGGTCTCTGGGCATCGGAGCGGCTTTCCCGGGCATCAGTTCGGTGCAGGCGGCAGGCCTGGCCGGCTTTTTCAGCAACAAGGCGGGCCGTCCTCTGGGCGCCTTCGAGTTGCCGACCGACCTGACGCAGATGGCGGCACTGTTACAGCAGACGACCCGGCCGCCTGGCCGGCCGGCTTACGCCTACTCGACCGCCCAAGGTGTGACGGGCGACAGCCCGAACGGGCTGTTCTTCATGACGGCCGGACAGGACAAGTTCGTAAAGGAACACAACCAGGTCTACTCGAATCTCGATCTCGACTTCCGCGAGTCCGAACTGATCTGGGAGCACGGCGCTTCTCAGGACACCAAGGAGTTCCGCGAGGGGTACATCGAATTCGAACTGCTCGACAGCGCGCTGTTTGCGCGCGTGGGTAAGTTGCTGGTGGTCTGGGGCAAGACCGAGTTGGTCCGAAACCAGGATCGTCTGAACCCGGTGGATATCGGGTTCGGGACCTTCTCGGCGCTCGAAGAGAGCAGGATCGGTCAGTGGGCAACGCAGGTGATCTATTCCCCGGAGTGGGCCATGCAGCTTGGGCCGTTCGAGGACCTGCGCTTCGAGGCCGTGATGGTCTGGGGCGCATTCGAGCCGCAAGATCTCGGAAAGTGCGGAGAGAGCCTGACCTTCGTGCAGGTCTGCCAGAAGAGTTTCGGCGCGCTTGCGAACGGCGTACTCGGCCTGGGCCTGGTGGGCGAAGCGCGGCCCTCCAGCGACTACGACGGCTGGGCACAATACGACTACGGCGTCCGGATCGAGGGCCGGTGGGACCGCTTCACCTTCTCGATCAGCGATTTCTGGGGCTGGGACGACACGTTCTACATCGAGCCGATCCAGACCTACGCGCGAAGGGCGGATCCGTCCACGGGTGCGCCCGTGAACATCAACGGGCCGCGCGAATGCACGGTTCGGACGAAGAAGTGTGTAGAAGGAATGAACTGCGCCCCAGAACTGATAGCAGCGGGTACGCGGGTCCCGGTGGGTCCCGACAATGTGGCGAATCCCTGCGTATTCTCGAACAACACGCCATTGTGCCCGGCAAGCAGTACGCCTGGGTTGTACAACAGCGATCTCCCCTTTGAGGACCAAGCGACCCCAGAGGACCGGGTTGCCAGCATCGGGAACTGCCTGCTCTTCGACAACCCGACCA
Organism: Myxococcota bacterium; assembly: GCA_036337215.1. Lineage (GTDB taxonomy): Bacteria > Myxococcota_A > UBA9160 > SZUA-336 > SZUA-336 > JABSQV01. Next base: position 27,416 of record JAYZEO010000024.1, read on the forward strand.
GTGCGGACGCCCGGCAGTCCCTGCGGAACGCGGCCGAGATCTCTCTCAACCACTACGCGAATCTGAACCTGTTTCACGTGATCTGTACGCTTCAGTTCAGCCCGGATGCGGGCTTCTGTGGCTTCGATCAGCTCAACACCCCCCAAACCTGGAACTTCATTGCGGGTGCGCTCGCGACCGG
>JAYZEO010000025.1:0-13000 GCA_036337215.1 Myxococcota bacterium
GGGCCTCCGAGTGAGGCTCCTCTCTACCTCAAAGCTGACGCGCATGTAAAGCGGGCCGATATCAGGAAAGTTCCTGACTCAGTATCCGGCGAGGTAGGGTGGAAGGCCGAGGTTCGGCCCTGAGGGTCGGTTCGAGAGGAGAGCCGAATGCTGCTCGCCGGAGTCAAGGTCGTAGAGATGGGGGTCTGGGTCGCGGGTCCTGCCGCGGGCGGGGTCATGGCCGACTGGGGTGCAGACGTCGTGAAGATCGAGCCTCCCCAGGGAGATCCGATGCGGAACGTGTTCCAGGCCCTCGCCGGAATCGACATTCCCTCGAGTCCGCCCTTCAACGTGGACAATCGCGGCAAGCGGAGTGTGGTGCTGGATCTCAACCAACCCGAAGCTCGCGAGATCGCGCTGCAAATGATTCGCGAGGCAGATGTCTTCCTGACCAACTTCCGTAGGCAGGCCTTGGAGCGTCATCGACTGGATTATGAGTCGATCAAGGAAGAGTGCCCGCGCCTGGTCTACGGCCACGTGACCGGGTATGGGCAGGAGGGACCCGACCGGGACCGGGCCGGGTACGATATCGGCTCGTTCTGGGCGCGCTCCGGGATCGCGAACCTGCTCGCGCCCCCCGACGCCGATGGCGAGCCGGCACCGTCGCGCGGAGGCTTCGGCGACCACATCACGGCCATCACCTGCCTGGGGGGGATCATGGCCGCGCTTTTTGCGCGCGAGCGAACGGGCGAGGGACAACTCGTCGATGCGGCGCTCTTGCGGAGCGGCATCTACACGATTGGCTGGGACATCGCGCAGCAGATCGAGTTGGGCCTTACGATGTCGGCCGGCAAGCGCACCGAGTCGATCCTTCCGACCGCGAGCAACTTCAAGGCCGGTGATGGACGCTGGGTCTGGCTGCTCGGGGTCGAGGCGGAGCGTCACTGGCCGAGGCTCGTCGAGGCGCTCGGCCGCGAGGATCTGCACGAGGAGCCGCGCTTCAAGGATGCGGCATCGCGTCGCGAGAACGCGCGCGATCTCATGGCGATTCTGGACGCCGAGTTCGCCAAGCGCCCGTTTGACGAGTTGACTCGCCGCTTCGATGAGGTCGACCTGTGGTGGGCGCCCGTACAGACGCCGGCCGAGGTGCTCGAGGATCCGCAGGCGTTGGCTTCCGGTGCGATCGTCGAGATCCCGGGTCGAAATGGCGAGGCTCCGATCCGGACCGTCGGCAGTCCTGTGCTCTTCAGCAAGGCCGACGTGACGCCCCGCACTCGGCCGCCCGAGTTGGGTGAGCACACCGAAGAGGTGCTGCGGGAGCGGGGCGTGACCGAAGAGCAGATCGAGCGCCTGCGCGCGGCCGGAGCCCTCGGCTAACCGCGCCCGGTTCTCGGGGCGTTATGGATAGAGCGCTTTGCCCTTCTCGTCGAATACCCGGATCGCCTGCGTCGGGCATCCGCGCGCGATCTCGAGCGCCCGCTGCGGCTCGAGAGGCGGCGCGTCCACGATCAGGGCCGCAAGAAAATCGTCATCGAGACGGAACACATCACGGGCCGCGTTGACGCAGCGTCCCGAACTCGAGCAGCTCTGCTTGTCGATCTCGACGCGGATTCCCACGGGAGGCTCCTTGCGCGCGATGTCCCGCCTTCACTCCTCGATGAACGGACTCGCCTCGTCGCCCGTGAGCAGGTGCTTCAGGACCTTTCCGGCGGCGTTTCTTTGCAGCGGCTGGCTCCGGACTTCCCAGTGGGCCGGAACCTTGAAATAGGCGAGCGCCTCGGCCACCCAGCCGCGCAGCACTTCGGGGTCGAGTTGTTCGCCCGCGGCCGGCACCACGATCGCCTTCACTTCCTGACCGAGTTCCGGATGATCGACGCCGATCACGGCGGCTTCCTCTACCGCCGGGTGTGCCTCGAGCCGGAGTTCGATCTCGGCGGGATAGATGTTCTCACCCCCGCGCAGGATCAGGTCGCGTGCGCGCGAGTTGATGTAGAGGTGCCCGCCTTCGAGCCGTCCGATGTCGCCGGTGCGAAGCCAGCGTCCCTCCAGGATCACCTCCGAGGTCTCTTCGGGGCGGCGCCAGTACCCGGCCATCACCAGCGGCCCGCGCAGATGAATGTCCCCCTCCGCGCTCTCGGGTAGCGGCTTGCCGTCGGGATCACGAATCTCGATCTCGACCGATGGCAGCGCGCGGCCCGCCGACTCCGGATGACGCCTGAGTTCCTCACCGAAGTTGATGGTGGAGGCGCCGGTCGCCTCGGTGAGTCCGTACCCGATCCCCATCGATGCGCGCGCGTTCGGGAATACCTCGCGCATCCGCTCCTGCCCCTCGCGGCCGAACGGTGCGCCGCCCGAGCCGATCTGGCGCACGCTCGAGAGGTCGTACTTTTCGAGGTCGGGGTGGCTGGCCACGCGGTGAAACATGGTACCCATCGGGCCCCAGCTCGTGACCTGCTCGCGTTCGATCACTTCCATCACCCGCACAGGGTCGAAACGGCCCGAGAGCCACACCGTCTTCACTCCGTTTCCGAGCAGCGTGACCGCGCCGGTGTAGAGCCCGGACAGGTGAAACAGCGGCGTGGTGATCAGCGTGCAGTTGGCGGGTGGCGGGGGTGGTGCGTCCGGGGGCGCCGGCGTCTCGAGTCCGATCTTGAGCAGCCGCAGACCGTGGTACATGTTGAGTCGGTTCACGGCCAGGATATTGCGGTGGGTGTGAACCGCGCCCTTCGGTCGGCCCGTGGTTCCACTCGTGTACAGGATCCCGGCCGGATCGTCTTCATCGATTTCGACCTCGGAGAGTGCTGCCTCTGGAGCGTAGTTCCAGAGTGCGTCGAAGTCGGACTCGATCTCGATGACCGGGAGCGACGGACGCTCGCTCCCGAGCCGGGCCAGGCGGCGCGCGTCTCCCACCAGCACGCGGGGCTCCGCGTCCTGGATGCCGAAGCGGATCTCGTCGCCCGCCCACCAGGCGTTGAGCCCGACCCCGATCGCGCCCAGGCTCACCGTCGCCCACCAGGTGACGATCCACTCCGGGCAGTTTGCGGCCAGGATCGCGACGCGGTCTCCCTTGCGCACCCCGTAGCGCTCCTCGAGCGCACGTGCGGTCGACGCGACCGCACGGGAGTGCTCGGCAAAGCTGATTCGGCGGTCGTCCTGCACGATGTAGGGGGCGTCGCCAAAGGCCCGGGAGCGCTGGAGCAGGGCGCAGAGAGAACGATCGCGGTCCTTGAAGACCTGCATTTGCACGTCCAGAACCGATGCCTCGACCAACTCGAACGGCGCGCCGGACGCTCCGAGTTCATTCTCCACGCGCGTGTGCAGCGGGAACTCCGTGCTCATGGACTCAGTCTCCTGCTTCGTTGGCTTCGGTGCTGTAGAACTGGTGAGACCAACGCCGGAGCGCCCCGATCGGCCCGTCTCCGTCGCAGAGCACAGGGCGTTCCAGGTGGACCTTGTTCTCCCAGACCGAAATGTCCTGCTCGAACTGCCGCTCGATCTCGGCGATGAAGGCTTTGCCGACGCCGCGGGTCGCGTCCGAAGTCGGCAGCTTGCGTACGGAAAGCCCGAGGCGCATGTGGACGCGCTCCCGGTCGATCGGGGCTCCCGTCGTGACCACCAGCGTCTCTACCACGCCCTTGAAGCGGGTGACCCCGAAGCCGAAGCCGTAGGTCTGGATCTCGATCACGCCGCTCGCCTCGCCCCGCGGGGTCTCTACCTTGGACCTCGAGGTCACGCGGAGCCTTGGCCCATCGGTCGCGATCTCGGTCTCGGCGACGCTATTGGTTCCGTGCAGGTAGCGGAAGTGCGCCTGGTCGACGGTATTCTCGGCCAGTTCCTGATTGCACGAGCGCACGATCCAGTCGCGGCGCTCGAAGCCGCTCCACTCCTCGGAGTGGAACTCGGGAACCTCGGGAATCTCGAAGCTTGGAGGCTCGTCGCGGCCGTGGTGCCAGGCCAGTACCTGGCCGTTTCGTTCGCACACGGGCCAGGCGCGGACCCGCGCCCGGGGCGGGATCTTCTTTGCGTACGGGATGTGGACACACTGGCCCTGCCCGTCGTACTCCCAGGCGTGGAACGGACAGCGGAGCCGCTCGCCCTCCACCCGGCCCCCGTGGCCCAGGTGCGCGCCCAGATGGCGGCAGTGTGCGTCGAGCACGCGAGCGTGACCCTGCTCGGTCCGGAACAGCACCAGGTCCTGGCCGAAATAGTGGATGGGCCTCGCCTCACCCGCGGCCAGCTCGTCGGAGTACGAGACCTGGAACCAGCCGTCGGGAACCGGAAACGGGAAGTCTCGTCTCGCCGAAGCCTCGGGAGCGGGCTCGCTCACGCGACCAGGTCCCCCATCTTGCGCAACTCGGCCACGGTCTCCTCGGGCAACGTGGGCGGCGGCTTGCCGACTGCATAACAGCCCAGGATCACCTGTGCCGTGCGTTCGATGATCTCGGCCATGTCGGCGGCGCGCCGCAGGCTGCGGCCCGCGACCAGCAGACCGTGATTCTGCATCAGCACGGCCCAACTCTCGCGCATTGCGGCCTCGACCGCGGCGGCCAGCGCGTCCGTACCGGGCATGATGAAGGGGATTCGGGGCAGTTCGCCGAAGAACGCCGCCTCGGTCGAAATCGGCAGGAACGGAAGTCCCGTGTTGGCCAGGATCGTCGCGTGTGCGGCGTGGGCGTGGATTACGGCTTTGGCCTCGGGCCGCGCGCGATACGCGGCGCAGTGCATCAGGCGTTCGCTCGATGGCGAGCGCGCGCCGGGGTCGAGCGGCTGTCCCTCTCGGTCGAGCCGGACCAGCGAGCCCGGGTCGAGGTCGCCTTTGAAGAGCTGGCTCGGCGTGATCCAGAGTTCCTGGCTCCCGGGAATCAGCGCGCTCACGTTGCCGCCCGTGGCCGTGATCAACTCGCCCGCGTAGAGTTCCTGGACGATCGCGACCAGTTCGGTGCGCGGGTCCCCGGCTTCGAGCGCCGCCGGAGGACTGCCCGCGGGTGCCGCTTCGGACCCGATCGCGCTCAGGTCTCCCGGGTCCCCGGCTTGCTCGCGTGCCTCCCGATACAGCCGCTCCAGGTCGCGCTGCATCTGCTGGAGCGTCATCGCCTTGGCCGTGTCCCCGGTGAACGAGAGTTCCCCGCTCATGGCCTTCTGCATCGGGTTCACACGGCCGGTGAACATTCCGTCCAGAATCTCGGCGCTCATGCGCAGCCGCACGTCGGCGGTTTCGGTGGGTGCGCCGACCGCGGCCTCCACGCTTCCGCGATCGAGAGCCAGGTAGAACTCGAGTCCGAGATCGGCGAGCGTGAAGTGAAGCGTCACCTGCTTGTCGCCCGCGAACTCGCGCAGTGCGGAGTCTCGAGCGAGACGCTCGGTGAAACCGTGAAGGATGCGTGCCACGGCCTCGATGACCTCGCCCGCTGCGGCCACGGTCTGGGCCGTGGCCGGCTTCGGGATTTCGGGGGCCGCTCGCTGAAGGTCCGAGACCGCGGGTCCGGGACGCTCCGCGAGTGCCTCGAGCACGCCCGGCTCGACCTCTGGTCGCGGACGGCTCCAGTCGAAACTCGCGGCGAGATCGGCGTTGAGCGCGTGGCGCGGCGGCTCGCCGCGCAGCATGCGGGCCAGGTCCCGGGCCACGATCTGGCCCTGGTGTGCGCCGATCTCGAAGGTGTTTCCGGCCACGTGCGGGGTTGCAATCACCGAGTCGATGGCGAGCAGCGGGTGGTCGCTTCCCGGTGGCTCGACGCTGAACACATCGAGTGCGGCTCCCGCCAGCAGTCCCGACTGGAGTGCGTCGGAAAGCGCGTCCTCGTCGACGAGCGCGGCCCGCGCCGTGTTCACGAGGCACGCGCCGGGCTTCATGCGCGCGAACTCCGTTGCGCCGAGCAGACCCTGCGTCTCCTCCGTCACCGCTGCGTGAAGGCTCACGAAGTCGCTCTGCTCGAGCAGGGTCTCGAACGCGACCGGCTCGGCACCGGCCCGAACCACGCGCTCGGACGCCAGGTAGGGATCGTGGACGAGGACCCGGACTCCGAAGCCGCGCAGGCGCGCGGCCACGAGGACGCCCACGGCCCCCATGCCGATCAGGCCCACGGTCTTTCCACCCAGTTCGTGCCCGCGCAGGCTCGAGAAGGCCTGGCCCATGCGCCCCATGTCGCCGGCTTCGATTCCGGGTTGGTGCAGGAAGCGGCTGGCTTCGGGAAGCTTGCGGCCGAGCATCAGCATGAAGGCCACGGCCAGATCCGCGACCGCAACCGCGTTGCGTCCGGGCGCGTGGAGTACCGGGATGCCGAGCGCCGTACAGGCGTCGACGTCGACGTTGACGGCGTCGCCGCGACAGGCGGCGATCACCCGAAGCGACGGAATCTCGCCGAGCGCGGCGGCGTCGACGACGTCGATCTCGGTGACCAGTACCTCCACGTCGGAAAGCGCCTTGACCAGAGAGGGGCCGGTCAGGAGTTGCATCGACTCGCGAAAACTTGCGTACTCGAGCTCGCCGAGTTCCCGGAGTGCGTCGAGCGAGGTCTGATCGAGGTCGGCCGTCACCAGGATCCGCGGGCGTTGCTGCACGGCGCTGGCCTGGGTGCTCGGGTCCAGGTTCGCGAGCGTGGCGGCCGTCAACCCGGCTCGGGCTTCGCTCTCGCCCTCGCGGCGGGTGTCTCGCAGCTGGCGCCAGTTCGCGTACGCGCTCGCGTAGCTGGCCGCGTTGGCAGGTTCCGGAGTGTAGACGCGCCCTTCCGGGACCAACTCGCGGACGCCGTCCGCGAGCTCGGGGTAGAGTCCCGCGCCGGCTCCGGCGCAGATCGCGGCGCCGAGCGCGCTCTCGTCGCCGGTTCCGCCGACCGCGATGGGCTCGTCGAACACGTCGGCCACGATCTGTGCGAACAGCGGGCTTCGCGAGACGCCTCCGGCGAGGCGCAGCGGGGCCGCCTGGCTGCGGGTCGCTTCCAGAATCTGGTCGCGATTGGCGCGGAGTGCGTAGGCCATGCCTTCGATCACGGCACGCGCGAGGTGCTCGCGCGCATTGAGCGCATCGGCGGCCAGGTGCGAGAGCGTCAGCGTGCCCACCGGAAGGTTCATGTCGCGCGCGTTTCCGATCTCTGCTCCGAAGGTCGAGACCACGCCGCCCGCGCCCGCGGGTGACAGCTCCGCCTCGGCCAGGACCCGGGCTGCCGCCTGCGGTGCGTCGGGATACAGCAGGCGACCCAGCCACTCGAGTGCCTCGCCCATCGGTCCGGCGTTGCTCTCGATCACATAGCGGTTCGGCACCACGTGGATCCCGGTCCAGAAGCGGCCCGACGCGTCCGCAATCGGCGCCTCCGTCACCACCTCCACGGGTGCGGTGGTCCCGACTACGGCCGTGCAGTCGCCAGTCTCTATCGCGCCGCTACCGAGCAGCCCGCACTGCGTGTCCGCGCCGCCCACCACGACGGGCGTGCCGGGGCGGAGCCCGAGATCCGAGGCTGCGGCCTCGGCGAGCGGACCCAGCGGCGTGCCGGGCGGAGCCAGCTCTGGAAACAACGTCATCGGAAGTCCGAGCTTCTCGATCCAATCCCGGGCCCAGGCCCGCTGCGCGAGGTCGAGTAGTCCGGTCTCTCCCGCCTGAGAGAGGTCGGCCGCGATTTCTCCCGAGAGCCGGTAGTTCACCCAATCGCTCACACTGAGCGCGCGCGCACCGTCGCGCAGCACATCCGCGTGACGGTTTGCGAAATAGATCAGGCGCGGCGCCGGCAGGATCGGAACCGGCCAGTGGCCGCTGCGCTGCTGTAGTTCGGGTCCGTGCTCTGCGGCCAGCATCAGGGCCTCGCCCACCGCGCGTGCATCGCGGTTGGGTCCGGCGTACACGGGGATGCCCCGGCCGTCGAGTACCACCAGTCCGTAGCGGAGGCCGGTCACGGCCAGGCCCGCCACGCGTCCGGGGTCGACGCCGGCGCGTTCGATCACCTCGCGGGTCGCCTCGCCGAGCGCGCGCCAGATTCCGTCGAGGTCGAGGTCGGAGCCGAGGCCCCCGGTATCGGGCGCGGGCGGGTGAGTCCACGCGCGTGCGGCGCACTCGCTGCGCCCGGTCCCGGCGTCGACCAGCAGTGCCCGGCCCCCGCCGCCGCCCACGTCGAGCCCGATCAGGTAGTCGCCGCTCAAGCCGCCCCGTCGAAGCAGACCGGCAGCGCGGCGGGCGAGCGAAAGATCAGACCGGTGATCTGAGCCTCCCGCGAATCGGCGAGGTCGGGGTCGAGTCGCAGTCCCGGCAGTCGGTCCAGGAGTGTGTTGAGCAGCGTCACGGTCTCGGCCCGCGCCAGGTGCATGCCCAGGCAACGGTGCGGCCCGAACGCAAACGCCATGTGCTGCCGCTGGGGCCGGAAGATGTCGAACACGTCGGGGTTCTCGTAGCGGGTCTCGTCGTGGTTGGCCGAACCCATGTTCACGTTCATGAACGCGCCCGCCGGGAGCTTGACGCCGCCGACCTCGGTGTCGCAGGTCGCGGTGCGCATGATGCTCAGCAACGGGCACTCCCAGCGCAGGCCCTCCTCGATCGCCTGCGGGAGCAGCGAACGGTCCTTCCGCACGGCTTCGAGTTGTTCCGGTGCGCCCAGCAGTCCGCGCAGCAGATTGCTCGAGGAGCGGTAGGTGGTCTCTGCGCCCGCGGGTGCAAGCAGGCGCAGGAACGCGAAGATCTCGTCGTCTTCAAGGCGCGTGCCGTCGTCGAGTTCGGCCGCGGCGAGCACGCTCATCAGGTCGTTCTCTGGCTTCTGCCGACGCTGGGCGAGCAGCCCCGCGAAGTAGTCACCGAGTTTGCGCGATGCCGCGAGTCCGCGCTGCGGATCGAAGCCGACGCTGATCAGTTCCACCGCCCAGCGGTGGAAGTTCGACTGGTCGGCTTCGGGAATGCCGATCATGCCCGCGATCACGGCCACCGGGAAGGGGAAGGTGAGTTCGCGTACCAGGTCTGCTTTGCCGCGCTCCACGAAGCGGTCCACGAGTCCGTCGATCACGGGCTTGATCAAGTCCCGATTCCAGTTCTCGATCGCCTTGCGACTGAAGGCTTGCTGGATCAGGCTGCGGTAACGCGAGTGCTCGGGTTCGTCCATTTGCAGGATGGTCTTGCCCATCACGGGCCCCATCTGCAGCGCGTAGCCGCTCGACGAGAAGCGCGCCCCGTCGCGTAGCACCTCCGAGACCGCGTTGTGGGTCACCACCGCGTACACGTCGGGCAGCTCTCCGGGCAGGTCCTGGTCGCGGCCGAGCATGTCGGCGAAGCTGACCTTGAGCACCGGCGCCTGGCTCCGCCACTCGGCGAACTTGGGGTAGGGGTTGACGACCTCGCCCTGTCCCTGGGCGCGGTTGAAGTCCTCGAAGGGATCGCTCTCTGCTTCACTGGCTCCGTTGGTCTGTCGTGGATCGGTCACTTGCTCTTCTCCTCCGCTGCCGCGTAGTCGGCCAGCATTTCGCCGAGTCGCCGTTTATCGAGCTTGCCGGTGTCCGTGAAGGGAAGCGCCGCGTCGGGCAGCAGGAACAGGTGACGCGGCACCTTGTAAGCGGAGAGTTCGGTCTTGACGCGGCTCCGGAGCTCGGGCGCCTGGGCCTCGGCGCCGGGCTCCAACACCACCGCGGCCGCCACCCGCTGGCCGCGCTCGGGGTCGGGAATCCCGACCACGTGCGCGGTCTTGACCTCGGCGTAGGTCTCGAGGACCCGTTCGACTTCCTGCGGCGTCACGTTGGCGCCCCCGGTCTTGATCATCTCTCCGAGCCGGCCCTTGAAGAACAGGTGTCCGTCGGCATCGAAGTAGCCCGCGTCGCCGGTGTGGTAGTAGCCGTCGGCGTCGAAGACCTCGCCTCGGTCCTGCTTGTAGAGGCCCGTCATCAGGTTGTAGCCGCGCACGCAGATTTCCCCGGTCTCACCCGCAGCGAGCAACTCGCCGCTTTCCGGATCCACCACCTTGTGCTCGACCCCGGGCACTGCCCGTCCGAAGGAACCGCGCAGTGCTTCGGGCAAATCCTGATCCATGCGCCCGATCGTGTGCGGGCCCGCGGTTTCGGTCATGCCGAGCGAATTCGAGCGCAGCTCGGGGTCTTTCGGACGCGCGTGCTCGGGCAGCACCGCGTAGAGGTTGCCACCTCGAACCCCGGACAGGTCGCGGTCGGGGAAGCTCGGGTGTTCGGCCATCGCCTTCGCATAGTGCGGCCAGCCCGCCACTACGGTGGCGCGTCTGCCCTCCAGCATCTCGAGGGTGGCACCCGGTTCGAAGACCTCTTCGCAGAGCAGTTCCGCCCCCGACGTCATGCCCGAGAGCAGCACGAACACGAAGCCTCCCACCCAGAAGAACGGCATCGGCGAGTACATGCGGTCCTCAGGGCCGAGGTCCCGAAACCGGTTCAGGTTGATGGCGTGTCGGATCAGGCCCGCGTGCGTGTGGAGCGCGCCCTTCGGGTCGGCCGTGCTGCCGGAACTGTAGATCAGCATCATGCAGTCGGCGGGTGTGACGCAGGCTTCGGCCTCGCGCAGGAAGGCCTCGTCGATCGCGGGGTGTGCGGCGGCGAGCGCGGCGAGTCCCTCCGGTCCTTCGCACGACCACTTGCGATCGCTCTCACCCCAGACGCGCACGCGTCGCAGCAGCGGGTGACTCGCGAGCAGCAGCGGCGCGCCGCCCTGCTCGGCCAGTCCCGGGGCCGCGTCCTCGAGGCGAGCCAGGTAATCGTGGTTCAGAAAGCGCGCGGACATGAGCAGCGTGTCCACGTCCGAGTGACGCAGGATCCAGTCGAGTTCGCGCGTCTGGAAGAAGGTGTTGATCGGGACCAGCGTGGCGCCGATCCGGGTGGCCGCGAGCCAGGCGAGCACCCAGTCGGGCCCGTTCGGCATCAGCAGGCCCACGTGCGAGCCCTTCCCGACCCCGTCCGCGAGCAGTCCCCGGGCCAGCGGCCGGGACTGCGCCTCTGCCTCGGCGAACGAGAGGCTCCGATCCCCGAGGGTGATCAGGGTCTTGTCGCCCCAGTGCTCGGCGAGGGTTCGCGCGAGCACCGGAACCGTCGGCCTAAAGTCGGGAAGCGGCATGCTGATGAGTCGGGCCTCGCACCCCGAATGGTTCAGGATATCTGATAATACGTCAGATAACGGTTCAGAGGTGCGTGGTGGAATTTGACTGGTCCCCCGAAGACGAGGTGTTCCGGAGCGAGTTGGTCGCGTTTCTGGATCAGACCCTGCCCCTGGACTGGGAAGAGATGTCGAAGCAGGGACCCGGGGGAGAGGGCCAGGCGCGGTTCTCGCGCGAGTTTGCGGCGGGTCTCGCCGAGCGTGGCTGGCTCACCCAGCACTGGCCGGCCGCGCACGGCGGCGCGGACGCGAGTTCCTGGCGACACGCGATCCTCGGAGAGGAACTCTGGTCCCGCGGGGACCCGCGCGGGCCCCAGTACATGAACGTCAACTGGATCGGCCCCACGATCATGGAGTTTGGAACCGAGGCCCAGAAACGCGAACACCTGACCCGGATCTCGGCCGGTGACGTCTTCTGGTGCCAGGGCTTCTCGGAGCCCGAGGCGGGCTCGGACCTGGTCGCGTTGCGGACCCTGGCCCGCCGCGAGGGCGATGCGTACCTGGTGAACGGGACCAAGGTCTGGACCTCGTATGCGAACCATGCCGACTTCTGCTTCTTGCTGGTGCGCACGGATCCCGATTCGAATCGCCATCGCGGAATCTCGGTGCTGCTGATGCCGATGGACCTCCCCGGCGTCGAGATCCGCGAGATCCCGGCCGTGGTCGGCGAGCGCTACTTCCACGAGGTCTTCCTGAACGACGTCCGGGTCCCGGAGACGTGCCGGCTCGGGCCCGAGAACGAAGGTTGGTCAGTCGTGAGCTACGCGCTCCAGTACGAGCGGGTCGGGGCGCCTCGCTACGCGCGCGGCGCGCGCACGCTCGACCGGCTCGCAGCGCACGCACGGGAACGCGGGTTGCTCGAGGATCCGACGATCCTCGAGAAACTCGGAGAGGCCCGCGCGCTCTGCGAGGCGGCGCGCGTCCTCAGTTACCGCGTGATCGATCTGCGCGCGCACGGCGCCCCCCCCTCCGCGGACTCGAACGTCGCGCGCGTGGCCGGAACGCTCGCGGACCGCAGTGTGGGAGAACTGGCGCTCGAGATCTTCGGGTCGGAGGCGCTCGAACACGGCAGTTTTGCCGACTCCAACTTCCGCATGGCGATGACGGCGGGCGTGGCCGTGGGTGCCACCGAGATCCAGCTCAACCTGATCGCGGGCCGCTTCCTGGGCCTGCCGCGGGAGTGACGCGTGGACTTCGAACTGAGTTCCGACCAGAGCGCGATCCTGGAAGCGGTGGAGAGCTTGCTCTCCCAGCACGCGGGTCCCGAGCGCGCGATCGAGTTTGCGGCGAAGGGCGAGTACGACTTTGCGCTCGAGGAGGCCCTCGAAGAGGCGGGCTTCAGCGAGGTGGCGCTCGGAGACGAGACCGGGTTCCTCGAGGCTGCGCTCGTGGTCGAGGCGGTGGCGCGTGCCGCGGGCGTGGTCGCGGCCGGGGCGCGGCTGCTGGTGGCGCCGGGCACCGTCGGCCGTTCCCTGCCGGGCCCGGTTGCGCTCGCGACCGCCCGGGTCGACGCTCCGGTTCGCTACGCCGCGCACGCGAAGACCCTGCTGGTCGCGGATGCAGACGAGGCGCTGCTGCTGCGGCCGGAGCCCGGGGAGTTCGAGCCCGTGCCGTCCGGCTACGGCTACCCGGTCGGGCGCGGCACGAGTTCGCTGCTGGACCGGGCGGACCGGCTCGGGCCGGGCTCGGGTGAACGGCTGCGGGCCTGGTGGCGGGTCGCGCTCGCGGCCGAGACCGTCGGCACGATGTCGGGGGCGCTGCGGGTGACCGTGGACTACCTGAAGCAGCGACGCCAGTTCGGTCGCCCGATCGGATCGTTTCAGGCCGTCCAGCACCGGCTGGCGGAGTGCGCGGTCGCAATCGAGGGGGCGCGCTGGCTGATGCTCGAGGCGGCCTGGCACGGGGCGCCGCCCGAGGCGGCCGCGGTCGCGGCCGCACACGCGACCG
>JAYZEO010000026.1:0-7269 GCA_036337215.1 Myxococcota bacterium
CGCGGACGACTACTCCCGGGGGCTGCTCAGCGTGATCCAGACTATCGCCAGCGTCGACCTGATGGAATTCGGAGAAGGGCGGGGCGTCGATCTGATCGATGTCTGGGTCGAACGTCTGCTCGCCCGCACCCGCAATCTCGACCTGGACCGCCTTCTCTGAGTGAGTTCGGGGGCCGGCGGCCCTGGCGCCTGCTCCTAGCGTTCAAGCAGACGCGCGAAAACGCGAGGTCTCGGGTCCGAGTTCGACGCCTTCCATCTCGCTCGGATGAAGCGACTGGGCCCGCTTGAGCAAGCTTTCTTCCGGTTCCGGGTTGTTGGGATCTGGAACACAGCAGTCGACCGGGCAGACCTCGGCGCACTGTTCCTTGCCGTGAAACCCAACACACTCCGTGCAGAGTTGGGGATCGATCTGGAAGGTCTCTTCCCCCTCGCTGATCGCCTCGTTGGGGCACTCCGGCTCACAGACGCCGCAGTTGATGCACTCTTCTGTAATCATCGTAGCCATCTTCCGCCACGTCCTCCTGGAGAGTTCCGTCGGATGTCAGTGCGTGAGCCGCACTGTGGCGCGGTCGTTCGGGATCCTGCCCGACAGCAAGACTCGGTCCTGCCGCGCCAGCTTGAATCCGAGTCCGCCGCCGTCGGGCGCTGCGTCGAGCTGCAGCTGCGTCGCAAGGAGCTCGCGTCCGAGATGCACCAGGGACCTGAGCTGCGCGGCGGCCGCCCGGTCGAGCCGAACCTGGCGCTTCAGGTCCGAGACCGCAAGATGCACCGGCGGCACCTCGCCCGTCCCGCGGCAGAGCGGACAGACCCGCTCGAGGGCCTCGCGCAGGGCTCCCTCTACGAAGCTCGTCTGGTTCGGCAGCCGGCGCAGTTCCTCGGACAGGTCTTGCGGAAGCCGAAAGGTCATCCGGCGCCTGAGTTTCCGGGGTTCCATTTCGTATGGCATTTTGCTGTACTTTGAACGATTCAGCAACTGCCGATCAGGTTTTCGGTCGCGGCCCGCAGAATTGCGGCACTCGCGGCCGTCTTCATTCACCTCTCACCTGGGAGCGGTCGGCGAGTGGCCTATAATGAGAAGGCTCCCTTTGCCGGAGGTTCGTCCTGGACTCTGATCAGAAGGACACCCCGCCGACCCCTCGCCGGAGGCCCCGTCGGCGGCGCCGCTCGCGACGAAGCCGCGAGCCAGGTCGGCCGCAGCCGCAAGAAGCCGCGGAAGGGCACGGGCTCGCGGAAACTCCGGCACCCGGAACCGAAGCAGCAATGCCGGCGGACCCGGGCGACATGGCCGAAACAGCCCCTGCGCCCCAAGCTCCCAACTCGAGCGCGCCCCGCAGGCGCAGGCGCCGCCGGCGCCGCGGGGGGATCCCGGACGAACAGCGACAGCAGATGCTGGACCTGCTTCGCCGCGAATTCGACCTCAGGCGCTTTCGCCCCGGCCAGGAGGCCGTGATTCGGGGGGTGCTCGAGGGGCGCGACACGCTGGCCGTGATGCCGACCGGTGGAGGGAAGTCCCTGACCTACCAACTGCCGAGCCTGCTCTTGCCCGGGCTCACGGTCGTTGTCTCTCCCTTGATCGCACTGATCCGGGATCAATTCGAGAAGCTCCGGGCCCAGGGGATCGATACCGTCAGGCTCGACAGTTCCCTCACCCAGACGGAGCGAGAGGAGACGCTGGACCTGCTCGAAGACGGGGAGCAGAAGGTCGTCTTGATCACGCCCGAAGGCGCAACCGGCCCCGCGTTCAAGAAGAAGGTCGAGGAAACGCCGATTTCATTGCTGGTCGTGGACGAGGCACACTGCGTCTCGGAGTGGGGCCACGACTTTCGGCCCTCCTATCTCGCGCTCGGCGCGCTCGCCAACGACCTGGGACGGCCCACGGTGCTCGCACTTACCGCGACGGCGCCGCCCCTGGTCCGCGAAGAGATCGTAAAGCGGCTCGGGCTCCGCGAACCGAGCATCGTGGTCCGCCCGGTTGCTCGGCCCAACCTTCGCTTCGAGGTCCTTTCCTGTGACTCGGAAGACGACAAGCGACGCAAGCTGATTCAGTTCCTGCGACGGCTGCGGCGTCCGGGCATCGTCTATTGCTCGACGGTCAAGGACGTGGAGGAACTCGGAGCCCTCTGCAAACTCGGCCGGATTCCGGCTGAGATCTACCACGGCCGGCTCACCAAGTCCGAGCGCGACCACGCCCACAAGCGCTTCATGTCCTCGGGAAGGCGCATCGTCATGATCGCGACGAGCGCCTTCGGCCTCGGTGTCGACAAGCCCGACATTCGCTACGTGATCCACTATCAGGTCCCGGGCTCGCTCGAAGCCTACGTCCAGGAGGCGGGTCGCGCGGGCCGCGACGGACTCGCGGCTCGCTGTATTCTGACTTATCTGCCCGAGGACCTGAACGTGCAGCGCCACTTCCTGTCCGAGGGGCCGGCCTCGCGCTCGCAGATTCGAAAGGTGGTCGACGGACTCGGGGCGTGGACCGCGGACGGCCAGGCGGTAGAGCCCGGAGTCCTGGCGATGTCGACCGAGGTCGGCATCACGCGCACCAAAGCCGTACTCGAAGGCCTGCGCGACGCGGGACTGGTACAGGAAGAGGCCGGCGCCTTCCGCCTCGTCGGCCAATTCGATGGAGATGTCGTCAAGCTACTCTCGAAAGGGAACGAGGAGAGACGTACGCAGGACCGGCGCCGTCTCGATGGAATGATTCACTACGCGACACAGGGCGAGATCTGCCGGGTTGCGGTCATTCGAGAGTACTTCGAAGACGGGGAGCCAACTCCCTGCGGGCACTGTGACGTCTGTCAGCCAAAGCTCAAGCGGCGCCGCCGGCGAACGCGACCGGTCTCCTCTCGCGCTCAGCAGACCTCCGAACCCGGCGAAGAAGATCCGCAGGAAGCTTAGGTGTCACACACAGTCCACGAACTCGGCCGCGAGGCTGAGGTCGCCCGTGAGGCCGCCCGCGCGGCGGGCGAAATTGTAACCGGGTACTTTCAGCGCTCGCCCAAAAGCTGGGAAAAGTCCGAAGATCACCCGGTCACGGCTGCAGACCTCGAAGCCAACCAGGCCATCATCGAGATCATTTCCAAGGCGCTTCCCGGGGATGCCATCCTATCCGAGGAAGCCATCGACAACCCGGAGCGACTGGCGCACGAGCGCGTCTGGGTGTGCGATCCCCTCGACGGCACCAAGGAGTTCATGGCGGGTATCCCCGAGTTCGCGATCTCGATCGCGCTCACGCACTCGGGCGTTCCCATCGTCGGCGTCGTGTACCAACCCCTGAGTGATGAATGCTTCCTGGCCGAGCGCGGTCACGGTGCCTACCTGAACGAGGAAGCGCTCCTGGTTTCGACTGTCGGGAAGCTCGAGGACGCCCAGGTCCTCGCCAGCCGGACCGAGTCCTCGCGCGGTCAACTCGACTCGTACGAGAGCTGGGTCCGGGAGTTCATACCCATGGGTTCCGTTGCGCTCAAGTTGGCGCGGATCGCGGCCGGGGACTCGGACCTGTGGCTCTCGGCCGTGCCCAAAAGCGAGTGGGATGTCTGCGCGGGCGACCTGCTGGTCCGCGAGGCCGGCGGCGTCTTCGCAACGAGCGACGACGGCGAACGAGGCTACAACGCGCGCGACCCGAAGCTACTGGCGCCGATGGCTGCCGGACCCCGCGCACTGGTCGATGACTTTCTCGCACGGTGCCGCGCGTGAAGCATCCGATCCTGCGAATCGACCCGGTCTCCGACGAGACCTACCAGGTCTCCGGGCTACATCTCGAACGCTTTTCGGACCTGCGGATCTGGCTCTTCGACCTCGAAGCAACCGGGCTAGACACCTCGCGCGAGCGCATTACACAGGTCGCCGGAATCAGAATCGAAGCCGGGAAGACCATCGAGGAGAGTGCGTTCACGGAACTCGTGTTCCCCGGAGAAGGCGTCGAAATCTCGAAGGAGGTTCAAGATCTCACGGGGATCCGGCTGGAGATGCTGGCCGAAGCCCGGCGCCTTCCCGAAGTCTGGAACGATTGCGTCAAAGCCGCTGCAGACTGCGATCTCTGGATGGGACAAAGCGTATTCGAATACGACGTACCGCTGCTCGAAACGGAGTTCGCGCGGAATGGGATGCCGTCCGAACTGCCACCGATACTGGATTCGGTGGTGCTCGCGACCTCCGTGCTCGGCATGCCTGCGCTTCGCTGGAGCACGAATGCGCTGATTCAGCGCTTCGAGGTGGACGTGAAGGGTTTGCGTCGACATGACGCACTCGACGACGTCCGCATCCTCGGGCGGATCCTGGGACCCATCACGAAACTGATCAAGGAAGAACAAGGCGACCAATTGCGAATCGGCCTGGAGTCGCCGCTCGAGATCAAGCGACACCCGCCGATCAAGCCCGAAGCAGCCGCCGACTAGAGTCCGAAGGCCAGCGCGACGCGATACGTCACGAAGCTGGCTCCCCAGGCGAGCGCGAGCATGTAGCCAAAGGCCAGCGCCGGCCAGCGCCAACTCCCGGTTTCGCGTCCCATCACCGCGATCGTGGACGTGCACTGGAGCGCGAACACGAAGAACACCAGTAGCGAAAGTGCCGTCGCCAGCGAGTAGACCGACCGGCCCGTCGCAGGATCCCGCTCCCGGTGGAGCGCGGCGCGCAAGCCTTCGAAGTCCTCGGGGCTGGAAACCGCGTAGATCTGAGCGAGCGTAGAGACGAAGATCTCACGCGCAGCCAGACTCGAGATCAGCCCCACGCCGATCTTCCAGTCGTACCCGAGTGGCGCGATCGCGGGCTCGAGCGCACGGCCCATGTGTCCTGCGAGGCTCCCTTCGAGTTGCACCTGGGCCTGCGCGGCCGGAGTCCGGGCCGGATCGAGCGGCGCGCGCGGAAAGCTCAGCAGCCCCCAGATCACCAGCGAGGCCAGTAGGATAATCGTTCCCGCACGCTTCACGAACGCGGCAGCGCTGCGCAATACCAGCAGCGCGAGCACCCGAAATGACGGGATGCGATACGGCGGAAGTTCCATGATGAACGACGAGGGCGATCCGCGAAGCAGGGTCGAACTCAGGAGTGCCGCGGAGCCCAGGGCGGTCAGCGCTCCGAGTAGATAGAGCCCGAGCATGACCACGCCCTGCAGACCAAACGGACCCCAGAGGGTGGTCGCGGGCACGAACGCAGCGATCAGCAGCGTGTAGACCGGGAGCCGCGCCGAGCACGTCATAAAGGGCGAAACCAGGATGGTCGCGAGGCGCTCGCGCGGAGAGTGGATCGCCCGGGTCGACATAATCCCCGGAATCGCGCAGGCATAGGAAGACAGGAGCGAAACGAAGCAGCGCCCCTGGAGACCCACCCAGCCCAGCATCCGGTCGACCAGGAATGCGGCACGGCCCAGGTAGCCCACGGCCTCGAGAAAGTGAATCAGCGTGAACAGCAACACGATCTGGGGCAGGAACACCAGCACCGAGCCCACGCCTGCGAGGATCCCGTCGGCCCAGAGATCCGTCAGCAGCCCCGGCGGAAGCACCGCACGCGAGAGGCGCCCCAGTTCGCCGAACCCCTGGTCGAGGGCATCCATGGCCGGGATCGCCCAGGCGAAAATACTCTGAAACAGAAACACCATGACCGCCGCAAACACCAGACTCCCGGCCACGGGGTGCAGCAAGACCCGGTCAATGCGCTGCGTACGGGAATCCTCGGGCGCCTCTCCGCCGGTCACCTCGAGAAACAGCGCGTCGACCCAGGCGAAGCGCTCGGCCGGATCGTCGGCCGGTGGCGGCTCCCCCGGCCGGGGCCACCGCTCCGGATCCTCCAGCAGCTGCCGCAGCCGGTCGAGCCCGACGCCCCGGTGGCCCACGACACCGGCGACCGGAATTCCCAGCCGCTGTGCGAGTGCCGCCAGGTCGAGCTTCCCGCCGCGGGCCCGAATCTCGTCGATCATCGTGACCACGAGCAATGTGGGTCGGCGCAGCGCAATCACCTGCGCAACCAGTCCCAGGCCCCGGCGGAGTGTGGTCCCGTCGACCACGGCGACCAGCGCATCGGGTGCTTCCTCGCCGGGCAGCGTGCCGGTCGCGACGCCTACAGCGATCTCTTCGTCGGGACTGGCGGCAGACAGGCTGTAGGTCCCGGGGAGATCCAACAGCCGTGCGCGGCGACGTCCGAGCTGGAGCTCGCTCTCGCGACGTTCCACCGTGACGCCCGGGTAGTTGCCGACCTTGGCCCGCGAGCCGGTCAGCTTGTTGAAGAGCGTCGTCTTCCCTGAGTTCGGCGAACCGAGCAGCGCCAGCCGCAGGCGCGGACGCGGCCCCTGCAGATCGACCAGCGCCTGGGTCAAGGGGTGACCTCGACCCGGATCCACTGGAGGTCCCGGCGGCGCAGGCAAAGCCTGGTCCCCCGTATTTCGATTTCGATCGGATCCCCGAGTGGAGCGACTCGGATCACGCGGAGTTCGGTGCCCGGGACAAATCCCAGGTCCGCGAGCCGCTGCTTGCTTCCGGGGCCACCCGTCATTTCCACGATCTGGGCCACCTCTCCGGGCTCTAGGGCAGCGAGCTCTTTATTGATAACGGATTTCATTTTCATAAAGCTACCGAACAAAGGCCCGGCGATCAATCCGACTCATCGACCTCGAGCGCGAGTTAGAGCAGTGCCGCGAGCGCCGCGAAGCTGGCGCCGGTCCCTAGGAGCGCGAGGCCGTAGAGGCCAAACGCGACCGGCGCATGCAGACGCGCGAAGCCGAGGTCGAGCAGAAAGTGCCGCGTATGGTGGGCCCCGTGCCACAGGACCAGCGAGGCCACGGCCGCCACGATCGGGCCGCCGATGGGGTTCGCGACCAGCCCCCTGACCCGGTGATACGAGACCGCGTAATCCGACAACCAGCCCATCGGACCCGCGATCGTGAGGCCGAAGAGCAGCGCCGGCAGGATCAGCGCCGCCGCAAACCCGCCCGCGCCGAAGAGCAGCCAGAACAGGGGCTCCAGCCGGTAGATCAGCCTCACAAGATGACCCCAGCCAGAATCAGCAGAACGACGATCGTCAGCAGTCCCAGGGTCGCGAACTGACCGACCAGAAAGAACGCGGTCGGAAGCCGCAGCAACAGCTTAAACGGCGCCGGCGGAATCTTGGCCCCCACCCGAAGCCAGCGGAAGGAGAAGAACAGCGTTCCCAGAAACAGCAGCCAGGCCGCGACGACGCCGGGAGGCGAGGCCCAGGCCGCCAGATACGCCTGCCAGGACACAACGCCTCTACCGAGCGCGCGCAGACCCAGGATCAACGCCAGGCCGTCCAGCATCA
>JAYZEO010000027.1:0-15524 GCA_036337215.1 Myxococcota bacterium
GTCGCCATCACGGCGAGCAGTCCGAGTGTGCCTTCACCGAGCATGCCTCCGTACCCAATCGGACGAGCGTCCGGCATACGGCCGATCTGCTTGGAGGTCGTCCCGGACGAGACCAGCCCGTGGAAACCCGAGATGGCCCCGCAAGCAATGGTGATGAACAGGAAAGGCAGCAACGGCGGCGAACCCTCAGCACTCAGGTTCAGAGCCGGCGCCACGATTTCGGGACGCAGCACGAAGATGCCCGCTCCCAGCAGCAGCAGCGCCAGGATCAACTGGTGCGAATTCAAGTAGTCGCGCGGCTGAAGCAGGACGCGGACCGGCAGGACCGAGGAGACGAAGGAATAGACGAGTAGCAGGATCGTCCAGGTCAGGACCGAGATTCCGGCCAGCGAGGGAAACGCCCGCACCGACCACTCACCCAGGAACACCGCGCAAAGGAGAATTCCGAAGCCCGCCAGGGAGGGCAGCAGAATCGGGACCCGGAGACGGTAGACGAGCCAGCCGAGAGCCAGGGCCACCAGGATCTGGATGTTGATCGGAAAGATCGCCGACGGAAACTGCACGAAGAGCGTGGCGATGATGTAGGCGAAAACTGCCAGCACGATCCAGATCAGAAAGGAGATGACCAACAGAAACAGCGTCCGGGCTCGTGGGCTGACCACGCTGGCCGCGATGTCGGCAATCGATCGGCCCCGGTTTCTGAGACTGATGACAAGGGCCCCGAAGTCGTGCACGGCGCCCATGAAGATCGTACCGAGCACCACCCAGACGAGAGCGGGCAGCCAGCCCCAGATCACGGCCAGGGCCGGCCCGACGATTGGCGCGGCGCCCGCGATCGAGGTGTAGTGGTGGCCCCAGAGCACGTGCAGCTTGGTGGGGACGTAGTCGATTCCGTCTTCCTGCTCGCGAGACGGGACCGGCTCTTCGCGCGCCAGACCAAAGACACGCTGCGACAGAAAGCGCGAATAGAAGCGGTAGGCCAGCAGATAGGCGGCCAGTACAACGACGACCACGACGGCTGCGTTCATCTGACCCGGATCCAGCTACCGGTAGTTGGGATTCGACAGTGCGAGGCGTTCTCGAACGCTCGCAGAGAGATGCTGCATGACCCGCTCTCGCCAGGGGCCCTGGTCGGCATCCCCGGCACGAATGCGCTCACACAGCTCCCGCTCCAGCGCCTCGATCGAATTCGCGAGTTCCAGGGGGTCGGAGGGCGCCGGCGCGGGAGTGTCCAGAAGCGCCCCGAGCCGCGCATGCCGTCCGCCGAGCGCGGCTTCCCCTTGTTCCAACTCGCGGATCACGATGCCGAGCACGTTCGAAGCGACGCGCGCATGAAAGCGCCTCACGCCCGAAAGCTCGGGCAACAGGTCGCGGTCCACGAACTGCCGCACCGCCCGCAGCAACTCCGTCTTGTCCGGGGTATCACCCATCCCGAAGCCGCACCATAACAGAGGCGCACGTCGGACGATGAAGGCGCTCCGGCGAGATCCGGGGCCGAGTGTCTTAGCGCGCCTGGGCCAGGTCCGCTTCGCGGAGGATCAGGGTCGCGCCCAGGCTCGACAGCTCGCGCATGGCGCGCACCGCCGTGTCGCCGTCGCGAGCCGTCACCGCATACGCCAGACGCTTCAGGTGGGGATACAGGCGGCGGCGCTCGATCCCGTGCGCGAATTCCCGCGCCGGCGGGCGCTCCAGGAAGCGGCCAAGGGCGTTCCCGAGCATGACCACAACCTTATTTCGGGTCATGTGAGCGATCAGGCGCTGAGCTTCCCCCACAACGCGAAGGTACTCGTCGGCCGAAATCTCGGGCCGACAGGCGTTGTCGAGCAACTCGGCGAGTTCTCGAAGCTGCTCTTCCTCGGCTCGCTCGATCGCGAGCCGAAGCACCCCGATCACGAAGACCTCGCGAAACTCCAGCAGATCGCGCAGCAAGCTCAGATCGAGCCGTCCCGCACCCAGCAGCATCTGGGGGATCAGTTCGAGGCTCGCTCCCTCGAGGTTGCGAACCCGGATGCCGGAGCCCTGGTGGATCCGCACCAGCCGGAGTTCCTCGAGTCTCTTGAGCGCCTCGCGAACCGAGCTGCGGTTGACGTTCAACTCGAGCGCGAGATCCCTTTCGCCGGGCAGGCGCTCACCCTGGCGATAGGTGCCGTCCAGAATCCGCGCCTGAATCTGCTCCGCGACGGATTGCGACCTGCCTTCCGACGCAACGCTCACTTAGGCGCCCCGCACCGCCAAATAGCAACCCTCTTCCACCTCGCACACACGGTCATCGCGGAGCAGCCTCGCAATGTGCTGCGCCATGCTGCGCCGTTCGACAGCCTCCGCGATCGGAACCAGATCGCCCGGTCGGTAGACGAAGCGGTGCGCCGAGACCTCGTCGAGGCTTCTGGGCTCCCGCAGAAACTCCAGAAGACGAGTCTCGCGCTCGACGATCTTGGCCTCGAACCGCCCGAGGCGAAGCAGGAACGCGTCTCGCTCGAGCACGCCGATATGGTGGAAGGTGGCGTAGTACCGAGCCTCGATCCCCCGCACCAGCGCGAGGCTGCGTTCGAAGTCCTCGAGATCCGACCAGGCATCTCCGTAGTAGGGCCCGAAGCTCGTCAGTTCGATGTCGCCCAGGCACAGGATCTCGTCGGGCTCGATGTAAAATACGGAGTGGCCGCGCGTGTGCCCGGGTGCGTGGATCACGCGGATGCGCGTACCCCCAAGGTCGAAGACATCGCCGTCCCGAAACTTCTCGACCTCGGGTCGAGGAGCGTAGTGGAAGCGTTCACGCACCACCTCCCGAAACTGGGACAGCATCGGCTCCGGGTACCCGTAGATCTTCATCATGTGGTCCAGAGAGCGCAGGCCCACGGCATCGAGCTCGTGGATATGCCAGGGTCGGTCAGGAAACAGGTGGTTCCCGGCGATGTGATCCTCGTGACAGTGGGTGTTGAGGACCCGGTCCACCCGGCTGAGTCGCTTCCGGCGCGAGAGGCAGCCCAGCGCGGGATCGATCAGGACGGTCTCTCCGGAACCTTCGACGAGTAACGCGTTTCCATCGGGATACTTTCCTCCGTTCTGACCGAAGAGCACGGTCACGGCGCCGAGTTTGCGCTCCTCCAAACCGTCCGCCGCGTCGACTTCCTGCATCGCCAGGATTCTACACACGGATGGACACGATTCCCGAGGCTTGAACCGCGATCGGCCAGGCCCCAGAATGCGGCTCGAACCGCGGAGGAGGATCCACTCATGCCCGAGGCTTTCTCGATCACGGCGGAGGCGATCGCAGAAGAGCGGGCTCGCTCCGGCGACGACCTCGACCAGTTCGAAATCAGCCGGGTCATCAAGAAGGACGATCTGGAACTCCGCAGCCTCGGTCCGCAGGACCTCCACCTGAGAATCCTGGCGGTCTCGGTGGAGCACAACGTCGACCACGCGGCACTCGCCGATACCACGAACATCGCGGAGGCGCGGGGAGGAAAGATCTATCCTGGGAACAGCGCGGTCGCCGAAATCCTGGAGACCGGTGCCCGGGTCGACCGCTTCAAGCCGGGCGACATCGTGATCACCCACTGCAACGGCGAACCCGACATCTACGGCTACCCGATCTACATCTGGGCCTACGACGCACCCGACTCGATCGGCTGGTACGGCCGCGAGGCCGTGGTCGGCGACTGGCAGGTCGTGTCCGCGCCGCTCGATTGCGGACTCAACCTCTGGGAGATCGCGGCGCTGCCGCTGCGTGCGCCGACCGCCTACCACCTGTGGCGCCGCGCACTCGGCATCTTTCGCCTCAAGGTCACGCGCGAGCAACTGGCCACTGCGCAGGTACTCGGTTTCGGGGGCGGGGTCTCCGAACTCTTCCTGATGCTCGCACACCACGAGGGTCACCACGCGATCTTCTGCGCGGGCTCACCCGAGCGCCGAAAGCACCTCGAAGGGCTCGGCATCGAGACCATCGACCAGAAGGAGTTCAACCGTTTCGCGAGCCGCGACGACACGAAAGGCTTCATTAGGCGGGTTCGGGAGATGACAGGCGGCGTGGGCGCGCACATCGTCTGCGACATGCTGCGGGGCCCGATCTTTCCCGCCGGGCTCGCGGTCTGTGCGCGGGAGGGGGTCAACGTCTCGGCGGGCTGGCAACTCAGCATGAACGTCCAGTACAACTCGGCCAGCCTCTCGATCAAGCAGATCACCCTCGACCACACGCAGTAGGTGACTTTGGACGGCTGCGGAGCTGCGACGGAACTCTACGGCTCGGTCTTCAGACCGACCGTACATTCGGAGATTTACGCATTCGAGGATCTACCCCGGGCCGTGCACGAGTTGCACAGGAACACCCAGACCGGGATTCCGATCGTGCGGGTCGCGGACGAGATGCCGGCAGCAGTCCAAGCGCTCATCCCCTAGATGCCGCCCGCCCGGCGCTGCTACTGGCTCGTCAAGTCGGAGCCCTTCAAGTACTCGTGGGACGAGTTCCTGCGCGACGGCTCGACCTACTGGGACGGCGTTCGCAACCCCGAGGCCCGTAACAACCTGGTCGCGATGAAGCGCGGCGACCTCGCCCTCTACTACCACTCGAACGAGGGCAAAGAGGTCGTCGGGATCGCGAGGGTGACGCGCGAGTCCTATCCGGACCCGACCACGGACGATCCGCGCTGGGTCGTCGTCGAGCTGGAGCCCGTACGGGCCCTGCAGACCCCGGTCTCGCTACAGCAGATCAAAGCCGAACCCGCACTCGCCGACCTGGCCCTGGTCCGACGGAGTCGACTCTCGGTCACCCCGGTCTCGCGCAGACACTTCGACAAGGTGCTTCGGCTGGGCAAAACCCGTCTCTGAGGGCCCCGGTCGGACCGCGGGCTATTCTCGTATAATGGCCCCGGGCCAACCGGCGCCGATGACCGATCGCGGCACTCCTTCTCACTCGGGAGAATTCGATGCGACCCGAATCCCGAATCCCGCTGGACGAAGTCGACCTGTCGAACCTCGAGTTCTGGCTCAAGCCTTGGCCCTATCGCGAGGCGGCCTTCGAGACCCTGCGGCGAGAGCGCCCGATTGCGTTCTTTCCGGAGCCGCAATTCGGGCCGATCCTGCCTGGCAAGGGGTACTGGGCCGTGACCCGGCATGCCGACATCCTGGAAGCCAGCCGCAGGCCCCAGACCTTTTGCTCGGGAAAGGGAGCGACCTCGATCCCGGATCTACCGCCGATGTTCCTCGAGGCATTCGGCTCGATGATCAACCTCGACGACCCCAAACACATGCGGCTCCGAAAGCTCGTCTCCGCGGGCTTCACCCCGCGACAACTCGGCCTCGTCGAGCAGAACGTCGAGCGGGCCTGCACCGAGATCCTGAATTCGGTCATCGAGCGCGGAGAGTGTGACTTCGTGACCGACATCTCCGCACCGTTCCCGATCCGGATCATCTGCGACATGCTGGGGATCCCGAAGAGCCAGCACGACTTCGTCTTCGAACGCACGAACATCATTCTCGGGGCGGGCGACCCGGAGTACGCACCGGACCGGGAGAGCGTCAGTCCGACCCTGCTTCAGGCCGGGAGCGACCTGATCGAACTGATGAAGGACCTGCGGAAGCACCGCCTCGAACACCCGACCGACGACCTGACCTCGACGCTGGTTCACGCCGAGATCGATGGAGACCGGCTGACCGAACAGGAACTCGGATCCTTCTTCGTGCTGCTCGCGACCGCTGGAAACGAAACGACCCGAAACGCGATCAGCCACGGCGTGCAGGCGCTTCACGACCATCCGGAACAGCGTGCGATCTGGGAGGCCGATTTCGAGGGCGTCGCCTCCACCGCAATCGAAGAAATCGTCCGCTGGGCCTCCCCCGTGATCTTCATGCGACGCACCACCACGGAGCAGACGGAACTCGGTGGCCAGAAGTTCGACGAGGGAGAGAAGTTGCTGCTCTTTTACAACTCGGGAAACCGCGACGAGAACGTCTTCGAGGACCCGTACTGCTTCGACCTGCGGCGGAGCCCGAACGAACATGTAGGCTTCGGCGGGCCCGGGCCACACTTCTGCATCGGAGCCAACCTCGCGCGCAGAGAGATCAAGGTGATGTTCAGAGAACTGTTTCGCCGGATGCCCGGACTCGAGTTGACGGGTGAGCCGGAACGGCTCGCCTCGAACTTCATCCACGGCATCAAGCACCTGCCCTGCCGCTTCGCAGCCCGCTCCGTCGACGGCTGAGTTCGCGGGGCCTCAGTCGAGCGTCCGCACCAGCGCAATCGACTGACGCGCCAGGCGCTCAACCACCACTTGAAAGCCGCGGATATCCGCGTTGGCATCGCCCATGACGCCCTTCTGGTAGCGCGCGGCTACGCCCTCCACGATCGCTGCCAGACGCCAGATCTGGAAAGAGCGGTAGTAGTCGACGTTTTCGAGCACGTGCCCGGTGCGCTCCGCGTAGCGGCGGAGAAGCTCCGAGCGACTCGGAAACCCTCCCGCCGCAGTGGGTCCCACGGCGTCGTCCGGATCCTCTGGCTGAGGCCAGTGGTTGAGCAGATAGCCCACGTCCGCAAGCGTGTCACCGAGGGTGCAGAGTTCCCAATCGAGCACGGCAGAAATGCTGCCGTCGGTGAGCGAGAGCATATTGCCGAGCCGGTAGTCGCCGTGGACGATGCCGGTGTAAATCTGGTCGGGCTTTGCGGCGAGCAGTAACTCGTAGGCCTGCTCCATCTCGGGAAGCTCCCGCGTCTTCGACTTCTCCCACTGGGTGCGCCAGCGGATGAGCTGCCGATCGAGGTAGGCCTCCCGTCGACCGAGATCGCCGAGTCCGACGGCCTCCGGATCCGCGAGGTGGAGCGCCGCCAGCGTATCGAGCACCCCATCCGCGAGCCGGTCACGCAGACCTTCGGAGGGGAACAACTCGCGCACCTGGTCCGCACTCTCGAGCACGTGGCCGTCCGCGAAGTTCATGACGTAAAAGGGAGCTCCGTTGACGCTGACGTCTTCACACAGGCCCAACGCACGCGGAACCGGAATCGGAATCCGGCTGGCCCCGCGAATGATCTTGTGCTCGCGTGCCATGTCGTGCGCGGTTGCGAGCCCCGCGCCGAGCGGAGGCCGGCGAAGCACGAAGCGCTGCCCGGCGCGCGCCGTGACCGCGTAGGTCAAATTCGAGTGCCCACCCGTGATCAGAGAAAACTCGAACGGAGGCGTGGCTCCCGGCACGTACTCGGCCAGCCAGGCGCTGACCGCCTCGCGCTCGATTCCTTTGACCGCTTCCGGCTGAGACATGGGAAGGCGATCTTACCTCAGCGCCGCCCGGCTCTCGCCGTCGAAAGCTGCTAGAGTCCGGCGGTGATCGAGACGGCTCCCTTCGGAGACACCGGGCACGAGAGCACGCGCGTAATTTTCGGGGCAGCTGCGCTGGGGGCGATGAGCCAGGCGCGCGCCCACCGGGTTCTCGAATCTCTGCTCGCGTATGGAATCAACCACATCGACACCGCCGCCGCGTACGGTGAATCGGAACTGCGTCTCGCGCCCTGGCTCGCCGTCCACCGTAAGCGCTTCTTCGTCGCGACGAAGACCGGTGAGCGCACCCGCATGGGCGCCAGCCACAGCCTCGAGCGCTCGCTCGAGCGGCTCGGCATCGAGAGCCTGGACCTGATCCAGCTTCACAATCTCGTTGGCGAAGAAGAGTGGCAGACTGCACTCGGGCCGGGCGGCGCACTCGAGGCCCTGATCGAGGCGCGTGAGCGAGGGAGGGTCCGCTTCATCGGCGTGACGGGCCACGGAACCCGCGTCGCGGCCATGCACCTCCGGAGCCTGGAGCGCTTCCGCTTCGACTCGGTCCTGCTCCCCTACAACTTCACGATGCTCTCCCAGCCCGACTATGCGCGCGACTTCGCGACGCTGTCCGAACTCTGCCAGGAGCGCGGGGTCGCGATCCAGACGATCAAGGCGGTCGCGCGCCGGCGTTGGCGAAATGGCAGCGAGCCTCGCTTCAGCTGGTACGAGCCCATCAAGGATCCGGCCGCGTTGCAGCGCGCGGTACGCTTCGTGCTCTCGCAGCCCGGTCTGTTTCTGAACACCTCCAGCGACGCCACACTGCTTCCGGCGATCCTCGAGGCCGCGTCCGGCGAACCGGAGCGGGTGAGCGATGCCGAACTCGCCGGGGACGTCGCACGCTTCGAGATGGAGGCCCTGTTCGAACCGGGCGGCGCCGAGGGGATCTGAGTCTCAGTCGAGCCCGCCGTCCAGATCCAGCCCATCCATGCCCGCATTCTTGCGGGCGCGCTTGACCAGATCCCGGACCGCGGGCCCGATCGCGGTCGGGTCCTCGACGGGCTCAGCCGTCGGGCCGCGGTGCCAACCCTCGGCGACCGACAGGATCCGGCCCGACGATTCGAACACCCGGCCGGTCACGTCGCTCGACTCCGAACTGGCGAGCCAGGTGACCAGCGGCGCGACCCAGCGTGGGCTGCGGCGTTCGCGCTCCTCATCGCTCACCTCGCCCGGCATCAGATCCTCCGTCAGGCGGGTGAGCGCCCCGGGTGCAATCGCGTTCGCGGTGACGCCGTAACGACCCAGTTCGCGCGCGGCGATGATCGTGAACCCGGCGATGCCCATTTTGGCCGCACCGTAGTTCGTCTGACCCGGATTCCCGTAAATTCCCGAGACCGAAGAAGTGTTGATCAGGCGCGCGTCGACGGGGTTTCCGGCCTTCGACTGCTCCCGCCAGTAGGCGGCCGCGTGACGGGCCGGTGCGAATGTACCCTTGAGGTGCACACGGATCACGGCATCCCACTCTTCCTCGCTCATATTGACGAGCATGCGGTCGCGCAGAATGCCGGCGTTGCTGACGAGCACATCGAGTCTTCCGAAGGCATCGATGGCCTGCCGGACCATGCGCTCGGCACCGGCCCAATCGCTCACGTCGTCACCGTTCGCCTGCGCCTCGCCACCCGCGGCCCGGATCTCTTCGACCACCTGCTCGGCAGGGCCCAGCGACGCGCCGGCACCGTCGCGCGTGCCGCCGAGGTCGTTCACGATCACTTTCGCGCCGTGCTGCGCGAGCATCAGCGCGTATTCGCGCCCGATCCCACGCGCACCCCCGGTGATGATCACGACCCGGTCTTCACAGAACGTAGCCATCTTCTTTTCTCCTCTCCTCTGACCGAATGCTTCGACGGGCAGCGCGGAGTGTCGCTCGGGACCAGACGCCGCCGCTAATTGCGCGGGAGCTGCACCAGCTGCCGCGCCATGATCACGCGCTGGATCTGGCCGGTGCCCTCGACGATGTCCATGGCCTTGACGTCACGGTAGAGCTTCTCGATCAGGTGGTCGCCGCGCGCCCCCACCGAGCCGAGCAGTTCCATCCCCAGGCTCGTCGCCTCCTGCGCGATACCAGCCGAGATGGCCTTGGACATCGAAGCCTCCACGATATTGGGCGCCTGGCGATCCGCGAGCCAGCCCGCGCGCAGACACAGCAGCCGTCCCACCCGGAGTTTTCGCGCCATTCGTTCCAGGCGATCGCGCACCCGGGAATCTCCCAATCGATCACGCTCGCGCGCGAATCGGATGGCTTCGTCGAGCGCAGCGCGTCCGATTCCGACGGAGTTCGCCGCGATGATCGGCCGCCCTGCGTTGAAGGTGCGCATCGCGGTCTTGAAACCCGCGCGCTGCTCGTAGCGCGCCTCGCCCCCGAGCAGGTTCGCGGCGGGAACGCGGCAATCCGAGAGCGTGAAAGATGTCGACTCGTACGCCTTGAGACCCATCTTCTTCTCGATCTTGAACCCAGCGAGTCCCGGCGTGCCCTGCTCCACGAAGAACGCGCGCTGCGCATCGCGGCCCTTCTCGGGATCGATCGTCGCCTGTACCAGGATCCAGTCCGAGCGGCTGGCGTTTCCGATAAAACACTTGGCTCCGTTCAGGATCCAGTGGTTCCCGTCCTTTTTCGCGTGCGTGCGGATCGCAGCTGCGTCCGAGCCCGCCCCGGGCTCCGTCATGCCGAAGCAGGCCCAGCGCGGTTTCCCCGGATCCAGGAAGGGACCCAGGTACTGCTCCTTCTGCGCGTCGGTCCCGAGCGCGAGCACGTTCCCCTCGGGCAGGCCCGGCCCGGGATTCGCAACCATCACCCCGCGGTCCCAGTAGGCCCACTCCTCGCTGAGCAGCAGTGTCATGGTGACACTGCGCAACGGGTCGGAGGTTCTTCGGCCCGGCTTCGGGTCCGGACCCGGCCAGCGGGTTCGGCCTTCGCCGCGCGCGATCAAGGCCTCGAAGTAGGGATCGTCTTTCGGAATCGGCCGGCCCAGGCGGTCCGCGACGAGCCCGATCGGACGCATCTGGTTACGGCCGTGCTCGCGCGCCTCCTCGATCCGCTCGTGCATGGCCTTGTCGATGGTGAACTCCATCAGGCGATCTCCGGTTCGGAGAGGGCGACCGGATCGACCGAATCGCAGAGGGCCCGTCCGGCCTCCTCGCGCGCGGCATCGATGCCACCCAGCACGAGTCCGAGCGCACGCGACTCGCGCATGTACTTCTCCACCGGATAGTCCTGCATGAAACCGTGCCCACCCAGGATCTGCACCCCGTTCGGGCCGACGAAGCAGGACGCGTCCACGGCCTCGATGAATGCGCTCGCCGCAAGGACCGGGCTCGCCGGCCCGCGGTCCATCTGCGACGCTGCCTCGTGCAGGAGCAACCGAGCGCCGTCGACGGCTGCGCGCATGTCGACGATCAGAAAGGCCAACGCCTGGTGATGCGCGATCGGCCGTCCGAACGCGACGCGCTCGAGCGCGTAGTCGCTAGAGAACTCGCACGCCTGCCTCAGCACCCCGAGCAGCAGCGACGCCACGTAGAGCCGGGCACGGGCGAGGGCCCGGCCCGCCTGCTCGCGGCCCTCGA
This sequence comes from Myxococcota bacterium, assembly GCA_036337215.1. Taxonomy (GTDB): domain Bacteria; phylum Myxococcota_A; class UBA9160; order SZUA-336; family SZUA-336; genus JABSQV01. The sequence continues at coordinate 10,860 of JAYZEO010000027.1, forward strand.
AGCGCGCGACGATGGGCGCATTGTGAAGCCGGAGCGCGGATGCCCCGGCGGCACGCAGACCGGCGCCTCGCAGGGCCTCGGTCTCGATCCCGGATCGGAGTACCAGCGCGCATTCGGAATCGAGCACCACCATCAGATCCACCCGGTCCGCCGGCACCCAGGGGACCGTTCCCGAGACCGAGTCGGAGCCCACCTCGAGTTCGGCGTCGGCGGCCGCCACCAGGACCGCGCGCGCGCCGTCGCGCGCGAGCAGCGGCAGAGCCAGTTCCTCGATCGCCGCGGGACCCCCGAGTTCGAGCAACGGGTAGAGCGCGGCTCCGAGGGGATCGAGCGCGACGGCTGCACCCGCATCGCCGGCGGCGAGTTCCTCGTTCACGAGCACGCGCGCCAGCGAACCCAGCCCTGCACCGCCGGAGGCTTCGGGCAACTCGAGCCCCGCAAAGCCGACCTCGGTGAAGGACGCGCGGACCCCGGGATCGAGTTCACGCGCGGACTCCGCCTCGCGCAGCCGCGGCAAGAGCTCCTCGCGTGCAAAGCTCCGGGCCGTCTCCACCAGCAGCTCGAGTTCCGGGTCGAGCTGGAAATCGAACATCGCTTGGATCCTCCCAGGCAGAACGGGAAGCTTACCCCGGGAGCTGCACGGCCGGGAAGCACGACGACTCGGGAACAGGCGCCCCGGAGCCAGCCCTGCCGGGAGTCCTAGTCGAGCAACGCGCGGAAGCGCTCTCGATCGATGGCAACGAAGAGACCCTCGGCCTCGGCGCAAAGGAGTTCTCCGGCATACAACTCACCCCGGGTGATGGTCTTGCGCCCCTCCACCCGCTCGACCCAGGCTTCGAAGCGAAGCTCCAGCTCGAGTGGCGTCGGACTCCGGTAATGAACGGTGAGACGACCCGTCATGCCCGGATTCTCCGCGAGCGACTGGGCGTAGCCGAGCACCTCGTCGAACGCGGCGGCGATGAAGCCGCCGTGAACGTGTCCCGGAGGTCCCTCGTAAGCGCTTCCGAACCTCACCCGCCCGAAGGCGCGGTTCTCGTCGGTCCAGAGTTCGACCGGCGGAGACAGCGGATTCGAGAGGCCGATCAGAGGACTCATGTCGAAGAACTCTGCGACGTCTCCGGCGGGCGAGGTTTCGCCAAAGCCTTCGCGTCGCAGCAGCCTCGGGTGTGTCTCGAGGTGCTCGGCATAGCGCTCGAGCGCAACCGCTGCCTCGCGCAGCTCATCTTCGGGGGCACCACTTGTAACGAGCCGTTCGATCACCTCTCGCATCGCCGTTGCCAGGCGTCGCCGCTGCACCCAGGCGCCGCTCGCCTTCGTACCGGGAGAATCCCAGTGGCCGGAACGCCCTTCCCCGTCGCTCACAGCCGATCGCTCACAACCAGTTGCTCACGCGCGCTCGAGCTTCTGAAACTTTTCAATGCGACGCTCGTGGCGTCCGCCATCGAACGCTGTCTCGAGCCAGATCCGCGCGAAGCCGAGCAGATCCTGCGCGCTGAATTCTCCGGCCCCGAGACAGAGCACGTTGGAGTCATGGTGTGCGCGCGTCATGCGCGCGGTGTGTTGGCTGTACACGAGAGCGGCCCGCACGCCCGGAATCCGGTTCGCAGCCATCGCCATCCCGATGCCATTGGTACAGCTCAGAATCGCGCGCTGGTTCCCGCCCGCGGGGACGGTCTGGGCCGCCGGGATCGCGAAGTCGGGATAGTCACAACTTGCTTCCGAGTCGGTCCCGAAATCCTCCACCTCGTGGCCCAAACCGGCCAGGAACTTCGCAAGTTCTTCCTTGAAGGCATAGCCCGCGTGGTCGCTGGCGAGTGCGATCCGCATCGCGCTACCAGCGCTCGGGCCAGTGCGGGTGCCAGGGGCACGCCCGCTCGAACGCCGCAGCCGCCCTCAGCACCAGGTCGTCGCGGTGGCGGGGACCCACGATCTGCATGCCGATCGGGAGGCCGCTTCGCGAGAGCCCGGCACGCACGGTCGCGGCGGGATGCCAGGAAAGATTGAACGGAATCGTGAACGCAGCGACCCCGGCAACCCCCTGGGGCCGGCCCTCGGTCTCGCTCGGGAAGGGGCCCCTTGCGGGCGGTGGGTCGTACGGGACGGTGGGCATCACCAGCAAATCGTACCGCTCGAAGCTCTCGGCGCACCAGCGATTGAGCTGTTCACGAAGCTCCGCGAGCCTCCCGAAGCGCTCGGGATTCATGTTCCAGGCGGTCTTGAGACCCGCGAAGAAGCTGCGTCCGAAGCTCTCGGCATGGTCCTCGAAGAGGGGGTGAAGCTGAGAGGCGAGTTCGAACGATCCCAGCAGACCCCACTCGCGGCCGAGATCGGGCGGCCCGGCCGCGAAGCTCTCGACCTGGTGGCCGAGCTTCTCGAACGTGCGCACGCTGCCCTCGACCGCTTCCGCAACGTCGGACTGCACCACCGCATACCCGAGGTCGGGCGAATAGCCGATCCGCAGACCGCTCGGAGCTTCACCGCGTACGGCTTCCAGATACGAGCTGCCGGGATCCGGCAGGCTATGCGGATCGAGCGGAGAGGCGCCCGCCACCTGGTCGAGAAACAGCGCCGCGTCCTCCACAGTGCGCGTGAGTGGCCCGTAGCATGCGGTCACCCCGTAATACCAGCGCTCGCTGGGCCCGTGCGGGATCCGACCGTAAGAGGGCTTGAGCCCGAAGGCGCCCGTGAAACTCGCCGGGATCCGGATCGAGCCGCCTCCGTCCGACGCGGTCACGAGCGGCAGCACCAAACCGGCGAGTGCGGCTGAAGAGCCGCCGCTCGAGCCTCCGGGCGTCCGCTCCAGAGTCCAGGGCGAGCGCGTCACCCCGTGGACCAGATTCTTGGTGATGGCGGTGTAGCCAAACTCGGGCGCGTTGGTCTTGCCGACCACGATCGCGCCTGCGGCACGCAGTCGCGCGACCTGGGTCGAATCTCTAACAGCCAGGTTCTCGCGAAAGGGAAGCGATCCCTCCGAGGTGACCAGGCCCTCTGCGTCCTCGAGGTCCTTGACACCGAGCGGGATGCCTTCCAGAGGGCGCGCCTCGCCCCTCGCGACGCGAGCGTCGGCCGCGCGGGCGTCCGCATAGAGCGCTTCCGGGTCACGCTGCGCCACAACCGCGTTCAGATCCGGGTTGGCCTCATCGATCCGGTCGAGCACGGCCTCCATCAGCTCGACCGACGACCAGCGCCGCGCGCGCAGGCCTTCGCTGAGTTCCACGAGTGCGAGACCGAGAACTTCATTCACGGCCGGTCCTCCTCGGACCGGGATCTTAGCCCGCCTACGCGCTCGCGTAGATATCCATCACCTGGTGGAGCAACTGGATCGCTTCGGTCTGCGGCCGCTGGAAGGAGTTTCGCCCGATAATCGAGCCAAAGCCGCCCCCTTCCGCAATACCGCGGATCTCGTCGAGCATGCCCTCCCGGTCCCGGGCCGCGCCGCCCGAGAAGATCACGATCCGGCGGCCGTTGAACGCACTCTGGACCACGTGGCGAACGCGGTCGGCCAGCGTATCGATGGCGATCCCTTCCTTCTCGTAGACCTTGCGCGCCGCCTCCTGCTCGATGTGGGCGCTCGGCGGCTTCACCTTGATCAGGTGTGCGCCGAGTTGTGCTGCGATCTGGGCCGCGTACGCGACCACGTCGATCGCGGTCTCTCCCTCCTTGGAGATGCCCGAGCCCCGGGGGTAGGACCAGACGACGACCGCGAGTCCCGCAGCCTTCGCCTCCTCGGCAAGGTCGCGGATCTGCTCGTACATCTCGTTTCGGAGCGCAGAGGCCGGGTAAACCGTAAACCCGATCGCAGAACAGCCGAGACGAAGCGCATCCCCGACGCTGCCGGTCACGGCCGGCGCGGGATCACTACCCCCGTACAGCGAATCGGAGTTGTTGAGTTTGAGAATCAGCGGAATGTCCCCCGCGAACTCCGCGGCTCCCGCCTCGAGGAAGCCGAGCGGAGCCGCGTAGGCGTTGCAGCCGGCCGCGATCGCCAACTCGAAGTGATAGCGTGGATCGTACGCAGCGGGATTGACCGCGAAACTGCGCGCGGGCCCGTGCTCGAAACCCTGATCGACGGGCAGGATCACGAGCTTGCCGGTTCCGCCGAGACGCCCATGGCCGAGCAGGCGAGCCAGGTTGGCGAGAGTTCCGGGGCTGTCTGACGAGTACCAGGAGAGAATCTCTTTGATGCGCTTCGAGTTCGTGACCATCGTGTGCTCCCTCAATTGCTGTGCGATCGGCGCCCGATCGCCTCGCGGCCGCCCTCGGCCCGGCGGCCGGCTTCGGCTTGGCGGCCGGCTTCCAACTCCAAGCCCCGGGTGGCCCAGCGCGGTCCGATACTACACTACGAAAAGCGGACTTTGAAAAGCTGAATCGGACTCTGTTACTTTGGAATCCATGTCCCGCAAGCCCCGCCCGCTCTTGACGCTGCTCGACTCCGACCCCGCAGAGATGTCGAAGGTCGAGCAACTCAAGTCCGGAAGCGAGGGGCTCTTCTTCGTCGCGCCCCCGGGCCGTGACGCCGAGACTCACCCCTTCCGCGACGAGATCGACGCGATGACCGCGGGCGAGGCCGACACGATCGGCAACGAAGCCAAGGAACTGTCGAAGCACTTCGGGATTTACAAGCAGCAGGAACGCGGCGAACGGGGCCGCAAGACCGGCGACTAC
>JAYZEO010000028.1:0-48441 GCA_036337215.1 Myxococcota bacterium
GCCCCCCGATGGGCATGATGAAGCACCGACCCGGACCGGTCGCAGCAGATCGCAGCAGCCCTCAGTTCCGAAGTGTCACGGCCGCGTTCGAAATAATGATCGCGTCGCGCTCGACCGAGCGCGCCTCGACCAGCAGCCGATCGCCTTCCCGCCAGTACGAGGTGCGGTAGGTCTCGCCCGGAAAGCCGATGCCGCGGAAACGCGCCTGGTAACGGGCCACCCGGGTCACGTCTCCATCCAGGGCGCCGTCGACGATCGCCTTGCACACGATCCCGTAGGAGCAGAGCCCGTGGATGATCGGTGTATCGAAGCCCGCGCTCTTTGCGAACTCGGGATCACAGTGCAGCGGATTCTTGTCGCCGTTCAGACGGTAGAGCAAAGCCTGCTGCGGCAGGGTCGGGGACTCGATCACTCCGTCCGGTTCGCGGTCGGGCGGCGCGTTCTCGACCTTGGGACCCGGGGGACCCCCGAAGCCACCTTCCCCTCGAAGAAACAGCGACATGCGATTGGTGAAGAGCGGCTCTCCGCTCTCGTCCTTGCTGCTGACCTCGACGATCACGAGCGCCGCCTTGCCCTTGTCGAAGATGTCGGCGATGCGGGCGGAACTCGTGAGCTTCGCCTTGGGCGGCAAGGGCTGGTGGAGTTCCACGTCCTGCTCCCCGTGCAGCAGCAGCGCCGGGTTGAACTCCAGGCCGGGTGTCCCGAAGATATTCGCGCCCGCTCCCGCCCGCACCACGGTCGGGAAGCTCGGCAGCACCTTGAGGTTCTTTTCGTAGGTGTACTCGAGTTCGCCCGGGTCGGTCGCGGGCACCCCGGCGCCCACGCCTAGGTGATACAGGATCGCGTCGTCCGGGCCGTAGTGGCCTTCGCCATCGGGATAACTCTGACTGAGCGCCTTGTCTCGGTCGATCGGCATGGGGGGTCCTCCACTGGTCAGCGCGGGCTGGTCCGCCCGGGCGGATCATTATAGGGGGTTTGGGAGCGTGGACGCGGTCGCGGCGGGCCGGCCTGACCCGCGCAGCCGCTGCACCTTTAGCGCTCGGGTAGGCTCTGCGCCCCGAAGCCCTCGGCCCACTCGTAGCACTGGAGTTCGATCCTCAGCGGGAGCAGATAGCGCAGGTAACAGTTGTGGAGCTTCAGTACCCCGAAGTCCTCTACCTGCTTGTCGATGATCTCGACGCGCGCGTCCTCGGCCTGGAACTTCTTCGCGCGCTCGAGGATCCCCTCGAGTTCCTCGGGCGAGCCCACGGACATCCCGAAGTGGTCACCCTCCGGACACGACATGGGGTTCTCGTTCGCGGCAAGAAACACGAACTGCTCGTTGCTGTAGACGCGCAGCACGAGAAGCTCGCGGTCGCGAGTCATCGTGGGCATCTCGCTCCAGCCGAAGACCTCGCCGTAGAACCGCAGTAACTCCGCGCGGCCCTGCTCGCCGAGCGAGTCCGCGGGAACACTGATTGCTACGTGATTGAAGACTCCACTGGGCTCTGCGGATGCTGACACCGTTCTCTCCTTCCTGCGCTTCGGACTAGCTGCGAGGCGCGACGAGCACCTTGCCCGCGACCCGGCCACCCACGAGTCCCTCCATCGCCTGCTGGAGATCGCCGAGTTCGACATCGGTGGACTCGATCAAATCGTCGATTGGGAGCTTGCCCGAGGCGAGCAACTCGAGCGCCTGCGGAAAGCCGTCCCGGTCGTAGTTGTAGCCCCCGGTCAGCGTCAACTCGTTGAGCAGAATTCGGTTGGGATCGATGCGTGGGCGCTGCATTCCGGTGCCCAGGATCACGCAGCTTCCGGTCTTGCGCAGCTGGGCCAATGCCGCCGGCAGCGCGTCTCGCGCACCCGAGCATTCGAACGCGACCTCGCAAGCAGCATCGACGATCTCGAAGGGCATGCCGGGGACCTCGAGTTCCGCGGGCTCGACCACGCGCGTTGCGCCCAGCCGCTCGGCCAGGCGGCGGCGGACGCTCCGTGGCTCGCTGACACAGATCTCGTCGACCCCACGCGCGCGCAACGCCGCGACCACCAGCGCCCCGATCGGCCCCGCCCCCGAGACGAAGGCGCGCTGGCCGGAACGCACCCGACTCAGCGTGATCCCGTGAAGTGCGACCGCAAGCGGCTCGGCCAGTGCGGCCGCGCGCAGCGAGAGCCCGTCGGGAACCCGCAAGAGCGCGCCCGCGTCGACGCGCACGTAATCGGCGAACGCCCCCTGAAATTCCCCGACGCCGGGCGGGCTGGTCGCGGCGCAGAGGCTCGGGCGCTCGCGTCTGCAGTACTCACACTCGCCGCAGCCGCGCCCGCCGCCTCCGATGACGGCCTCTCCGAGTTCCCAGCCATGGACCTCGGGCCCGAGCGCGGCAATGGTTCCCGAGAACTCGTGACCCCCGATCGAGCCCGGCGCGCCCCAGCCCTCCATCACCATGTGGAGATCCGTACCGCAGACGCCGCAGTGGCTGACCTCGAGCAGCGCGTCGCGCGGCCCGAGTTCGGGGAGCGGTCGCGCCTCTACGGCGAGGCTCCCCTTCTCCAGGTACACGGCGGCTCGCATCGATTCGGGAAGCGCAGGCACGGGATCCTCCCGGCCCAGCATCTCGCGCTGACGCAATCCGCGTCAAGCGGGCGGGACCCGTCCGACCCCGGTGCGCGAGCGAGCTGCTCGGCCGCGTTCAGCGTTCGTGAAACTCCGCCATCTGTACCAGCTGGTTCACTTTGTCTTCGTCCTCGGATTTGCCCGAGAACTCGCGGTACAGCGCCTGGACGTTCACCACGATCCGCTCCGGATCGCTCCACGACGAGAACTCGCCGAGCGGAATGTCCTTCGCCGCTTCGAGCGCACTGAGCCCACCTTCGTAGCGCTCGCGCGCCTGGATCGTGAGGTATTCGAGGTAGGCCTTGACGGCCAGAACCCCGCGCTCATCGGTGATCGGACCGTGCCCGGGCACGATCACCTCCGGCTCCATGGCCAGGATCCGATCACAGGCCGCGATCCAGTTCGACACCGGCCCCTCCCAGATGATCGGCGTGCCTTCGACGAACAAAATGTCACCCGTGAACACCACGCGCTGATCCGGCAGATACGCAAGCACGTCGCCGCGGGTGTGCGCGGGACCCACCTCGATCAGATCCACGCGTTTCGCGCCGACCTGGACACTGAGTTCCCCTTCGAATGTCTCGGTCGGCAGCGTCAATTCGATCCCGCGGAAGTCGAACGCGCCGAAGGCGCGCTGTATGAATCGCCCGAGCGGCGTGTCTTCGGACCCGAGGGTTTCAGTCATCTGTGCCATCACCGCGGGCGGCAGCTCGTTCATCTCCTCGGCGGCCGCCTTCGACGCAATGATCCGAGCATCCGCCACGAGTTGATTTCCGTGACAGTGATCCCCGTTGGCGTGCGTGTTCACGACCGCGTCGATCCGCTCGGCCGCGGCCGGCTCGGCCTTTCGCATTTCGCCGAGCATCTCGCGCGTGAGAGCCAGGTCGAAGAGCGTATCGACGAGCAACGACTCGGAACCGTCCGAGACCAATCCCGCATTACTCCAGCCCCAGCTGCCATCCGGTGCCAGCCAGGCATAGACGCCGTTCCCGAGTTCGTGCAATCCCTGGCTGAAGGCGTAGCTCGAAACTCCCAGATTGGTCCAGCTCATGCGCTCTCCCTCGGCTCAGCCGCCCCGATCTGCGGCTGTGCGCCGGTGGATCCCGGCGCATACAGGATAGGGTAGGAACGGGGGTTTCCGTCAAGCAGCAGGCTCCCCAGCGGTGACCGGAGCACGCGCTGCGAAAGCCGGGCGACGCCTACCGCGATCTGCCCCAGGGCCGACCCCGTAGAGGCACGCGCAGCGTAGAGTAGGCGTAGTGTTCTCGGTGTACGCAAGCATGGACCAGCGGCTTCGGCTCTCGGGTGTGGCCGAGCCCGCGCACCGCGCGGAGGCACTCGGACCTGCTTCGAAAACGTATGCCGGACTTTGCGATTGGGTCACGTTTCTGGTCCCGAGCGATCCTGCGCGCGCGGCTTTGAACGACCCGCTGGAGGAGCAGACATGACCGAAGCAAGCAAGCACGGCCTCGACTTCCTCGTCGACAAGCAGGACTGGTCCCGAAGCCAGTTCGTGAGCACCCCGAAGCCACCGGACCTTCTACAAGGTGAAGTGCTGTTTCGCGTGGACCGCTTCGCGCTCACGGCCAACAACATTTCTTACGCGTTCGCGGGGGACCTGCTGGGCTACTGGCGCTTCTTTCCGACCGAGGAAGGCTGGGGACGGATTCCCACGATGGGCTTCGGGGACGTGATCGCCTCGCGCCACCCCGAGGTCGCGACCGGAACCCGCTGCTTCGGTTTCTTTCCGATCTCGCGCTACCTGGTGATCGAGCCCGGCCAGGCGTCGGAGCAACGCATCGTCGAGGGTGCCGCCCACCGCGCCGGGCTTGCCCCGGCCTACAACGAGTACTCACCGGTCAAGGCAGACCCGCTCTACCGCGAAGACCGCGAGGACGCGCACATGCTGCTCCGCGGCCTCTTCATGACCTCGTTCCTGGCCGAGGACTTTCTGTTCGACCGGGACCTCTTCGGCGCCGAAGTGATTCTGATCTCGAGCGCATCCAGCAAAACCTCGATCGCGCTCGCGCACCAGGTCTCGAAGCGCGGGCGGGCCCGGGCGGTGGGCCTGACCTCGGCGCGCAACCTCGACTTCGTCAGTAGCCTGGGCTGCTATGACCGGGTCCTGGGCTACGAAGAGATCGAATCGCTCGATGCCGGGCTGCCAAGCGTGTTCGTCGACATGGCCGGGAACGGGAAGGTGAACGCGGTCCTGCACGGACATTTCCGGGACCAACTCAAGTACGACTGCTCGATCGGAGCCACGCACTGGGACGCCCCGCGCAGCGACGAAGGACTGCCCGGGCCGAAGGCCGAGTTCTTCTTTGCACCCAGCCAGGTGCAGAAGCGCGCGCAGGACTGGGGAGCCGGGGTGCTGCAGGAGCGACTCGGCGCCGCCTGGTCCGAGTTCCGGGATTGGAGCAGCCAGTGGCTTCGGGTGCAACGCGGAGACGGCCGCGACTGCGTCGAACGGGTCTATCTCGACACCCTCGCAGGCCGGACCCAGCCCGCCGACGGCCACGTGCTCTCCCTCTGGGACGCTGAAGAGGACGGCTGAGTCCGCGGAGCGATTGACACGAATCCACCCGCGCGGCCTATCATCAAGGCGCCGGCAAGTGACCCGCGCGGATACCGAGCGTATCTCGTCAGGTGGGGGAGACCCATTTTGGGCAGCAACCCGTTTTCGGATCCAGACTGCACCTGGGGCAGCCCTCCGCGCGAGGGTGAGTGCGATCCCTACCGTTTTCTCGAGGTCGCGATCGCGGGCGTACTGCGCGGCAGCACGGAGTACGCGGAGGTTGCGACCGAGATCCCGTGGGCCCCGGTGACCAAGCCGCTTTCGGAGAGTCGCATCAGCGTCGTCTCGACCGCGGGTCTCTCGATGAAGGGCGACCAGCCCTTCGACATGGAAACCGAGCGCCAGCGTCCCTCGTGGGGTGATCCGACCTGGCGGCGCCTGCGTCGGGACGTGACCACGGACACGATCCAGGCCCACCACCTGCACATCGATACCCGCCACCTGATGGCTGACCTCGACGTGTGCTTTCCGGTTCCGCTGCTTCGCGAACTCGAATCCGAAGGCGCCGTCGGCGAGGTCGCACCCAGCCACTACTCGATCATGGGCTTTCAGGGGGTCGACCTGCGCCGGTTCCAGCCGAGCTGCCGCGAGATCGCGGAGGCCATGGTCGAGGAGGCCGTCGACCTGGCGCTGTTCGTTCCGGTCTGACCCCAGTGCCAGTTGACGGCCGGTCTGGTCGCACGCGAGGTCGAGAAGGCGGGGATCCCCACGGTGGTCCTGAATTCCATCTGGTCGGTCCAGCGCGCGGTCGGCATGCCGCGCGTGGCCGCCATCGAGTTCCCGATGGCGCGCGCGCTCGGTGACGTAGGCGAGGCCGACCTGCACCGACAGATCCTGATGGACGCGCTCGCGCTGTTCGCGAGTGCGCCCGAGCCCGGCTGGGTCGAGCACCTGCCCTACAAGTGGCCGCACCCGCCCGCAGAGACGACCTGGCTTCCGGACCCACCGCCCCCCTATCTGCTCGTGATCCGCGAACACTGGCGCGAGATGGTGCAGCGGCAACGCGAGCGGCGCGACAAGCGCGTCGCTTCCGCATGAGGTGGCTCAAGCGAATCGGCTGGGCCGTCGCCGCGGTCGTGGTTCTGGCAGCCTGCGCGCGCCTCATCTGGACCGATCCGATCGGGCCGCTCGCCGGGGGCCGCCTTTCCGGAAGCGAGGCGCCCTTCCCCGCGGACTGGGATTTTAGCGACGCTCACTTCACGATCGCGGTGGAGACGCGGCCCGAAGGCCCGCACTCCGTCACCACGATCTGCTTCGTACACGAGGGAACCCTGATCGTCCCCGCCCAGGGCGGGTCGGACAAGGCCTGGACCCACTACGTGCTCGACGATCCGCGCGTGCGCATCAAGGTGGGCGAGCGCGTGTTCCCGGCGCACGCGACCCGGATCCTGGAACCCGACCCTGAGGACTACTTCGCCTCGGCCGCGCGCAAGTACAAGCGGATGGCAGATCGGACCGCAGAAGACCGGCCCGAAGATATCTGGCTGTTCCGGATCGAACCGCGCGAAGGCTAGCGTACGGGCAGCGCGGCCGGCTTCAGTCGCTGACCCGGGGATCGTAGGTGCCAAAGCTCCAGACGTGCCCCTCGGGATCGCGGCAGCTGTAGCCCCGGCCGCCATAGCCCGCATCCTCGAGTTCCATCAGGACCTCGGCACCCGCCGCCACTGCGCGCGCGTAGTGGGCATCGGCATCGTCGACGACGATGTAGGTGTCCCCCGACACGTGCCCGCCGAGTTCATCCGGCGGCCGTACCACCTTGTCGTAGGCGTTGCCCCCGTGAGAATTCGCGGACCCGAGCATGATCATGCCGTCGCCCAGGAGCAACTGGGCATGCGCGATCGTGTCGTTCCCCCCCGGCACCACGAGCTGGGCCTCGAAGCCAAAGGCCTGGCAGAGCCACGCGATCGCGGCCGGCGCATCCCGGTATCGAAAACTCGGAACCACGCTGCCACCTGACTTGTTTGACGTTACCGACATTAGGCATGCCTCCAGACCCGAAGCCTACACCCAATGGCGGGCGGTCGACCTCCATGCTGCCAGAGCCGGGGCAAGCGATCGGAGTTCAAGGTTGCGAAGCGCGCAACCGGCGCAGCGCGGCCCGGTCGAGCTGGGGTGCGCCATCGGTGATCTCGAACCATGGGGCGCGAGCATCCACCATGATATGCCGCTCGGGGCGGAGCTCCGGGTCGCCCTCCAGTAGCCCCGCGGGCACCTCCAACCAGGTCGCATCCGGCGGCGGATTCGGCACGGGCGATCCGCAACGCCCGCAGAAGCTGCTCCGATAGGCGGGCGGCTTCCGCAGAATCGGCGCGTCATAGTGTCGGATCAGCGCGGCACCCTCGAGAAGGCGAAAGTTCTCTGCGCGAACGCCGACGCCCGCAAGAAACGCGGAGCCCGACAGCTTCCGGCAGCGAGAACAGTGGCAGAGCTCGAAAGGGCCTGCGGCCGCATCGATTTCGAAACGGACACCGCCGCACAAACAAGCGCCCTGGATCATCTCGCCCTCCTCGCGACGCCGCACGCTGCGGATGGATCGGTCCCGCGCGCCGATCGTCTTCAACCGACCCTGCGCATCAGGCTAGCAAAGCGACTCTCTGGAACGCCGCGGCGCCGCACCCAGGCCGCGCCCTTCCGGTAGACTCGGAGTGAGCTTTGCGGACACGGAGGAGCCCCGCGTGGAAATTCACGGACGTTTCGACGAACGCTTTCGCCCGGTACACGATGCCTTCGCGGCAAACTTCGAGCGAGGTGCCGAACTCGGAGCGAGTGTCTGTGTGACTCTGGATGGCGATCCCGTGGTCGATCTCTGGGCGGGCGCCGCCGCGCCCGGCGGAGCTGCCTGGGCGGAAGACACGATCGTGAACGTGTACTCCACCACCAAGACCATGGCCGCGCTCTGCGTATTGATGCTCGCAGACCGGGGAAAATTGGATCTCTCGGCACCGGTGGCCGAGTACTGGCCGGAGTTCGCCGAGAACGGCAAGCAGGGGGTGCTGGTGCGTCACGTGATGAGCCACAGCGCCGGGGTTGCGGGATTCGACCCGCCGATTCGCCCGGAGCAACTCTACGACTGGGACGCGGTGGCCACCCAACTCGCGGGCCAGGCGCCCTGGTGGGAACCCGGAAGCGTCTCGGGTTACCACGCCATCACCCAGGGGTTCCTGCAGGGCGAACTGGTGCGGCGCGTGACGGGCCAGAGCCTGGGGACTTTCTTTCGCGAGAACGTGAGCGCGCCCCTCGGGGCCGACTTCCACATCGGACTCGCCGCAGAGCACGACGGACGCGTGGGCGAACTGGTGCCTCCCGAGGCCTTACCTGCGAACCAGCCCGAAAGCCCCGGGGAGGTCGCCATCCGCACCTTCAATAGTTGCGAACTGACGGGGACCGAGCCGCGCACGCGCGCGTGGCGGGCGGCCGAAATTCCCGCTGCGGGCGGCATCGGGAACGCACGCAGCGTGGGTCGCATCCACTCGGCCATCGCGTGCGGCGGCGCGGTCGACGGCGTGACGCTGCTGTCTCCCGAAGGGGTCGAGGTCATTCTCGAGGAGCAGACCAGCGGACAGGACCTGGTGCTCGGTGTGCCGATGCGCTTCGGCATGGGCTTCGGGCTCAAGTCCGAAGCGATGCCACTCGGGCCCAACGAGCGGGTCTGCTTCTGGGGCGGATGGGGCGGATCGCTGGCCTGGATCGACCTCGACGCGCGACTCACGGTCTCCTACGTGATGAACCACATGGAGAGCGACCTGCTCGGCGACCTGCGCGGCGGGAGCCTGGCGCTCGCCAGCTACGCCTGCCTCGAGAACTGACGCGACCGGCTAGGGCGCGGCCGAGGCGACCGATGCCCAGTGGAGCACGTCGACGCGGGTCAGGATCAGGTTCAGGTCCTCCGGCCAGATGCCGAGCAGGATCACGGCCACGGCACACACTGCCAGCACCAACCCCTCGAAGGTCCCGGAGCGGTCGGGCTCCTGGCCGGGTTCCGGTTCTCGCATGAACATGACCATCGGCACGCGCAGGTAGTACACGAGCGAGACGGCGCTGTTGAGCACCCCGATCACGGCGAGCCAGATCAGGCTCGAACTACCCGTCGCGAACGCCTGTTCCACGGCAGCGCGGAAGATGTAGAACTTGCCCATGAAGCCCGCGGTTCCCGGGATGCCGGCAAGCGAGACCATGCAGATCGTCATCACCACGGCCAGGAACATGCGCGAGTTCGCGAGTCCCGCGAGATCCTCGATCCGTTCTCGCTCCTGGCCCGCCTGGGCGAGCACGGCGACTACGCCGAAGGCCCCGAGCGTCATGAAGGTGTAGGCGAGCAGGTAGAACAGCACGGCCGAAATCCCGACCTGCGTCCCGACCAGAATGCCGACGAGCAGGTAGCCGGTGTGGGCGACACTCGAGTAGGCGAGCATGCGCTTGGTGTTCTGCTGGATGATCGCCATCAGGTTGCCCACCGTCATCGTGAGCACCGCCATCACCCAGAGCGCAGCATAGAGCAGTTCGTCGATCGAGCCGAAGGCCATTCGGAAGACCCGGATCAACGCGGCGAAAGCCGCCACCTTTACGGTCGTGGCCATCAGGCCCGAAACCGTGGTGGGCGCGCCTTCGTACACGTCAGGCGCCCACTGGTGGAAGGGAACGGTCGCGATCTTGAAAGACAGTCCGACCAGCAGCAACCCGGAGCCGATCAGGAGCACCGGGTCGTCCACGTCGAACCTGGCTCCGATCTCGCGCAGCGAGAGGGTACCCGTCGCACCGTAGATCAGCGCGATCCCGTAGAGCAGGATCGCCGAGGCGAAGGATCCGACCAGGAAGTACTTGAGCGCGGACTCGTTCGAGCGCAGGGAGTCGCGACGGAACCCGGCCATCGCGTAGACCGGAATGCTCATGAGTTCGAGTCCGACGAATAACATCATCAGGTCGGTCGCCGCGACCAGGAGCATCATGCCGAGCACGGCCGCCAGCAGCAGCGCGTAGTACTCGCCGCGATTGATCGAGAGATCGGCCAGGAACTTGCCCGAGGCCAGCGCGGTGAGAAGCGACCCGATCAGAATCACGATGTTCAGGAAATTCGTCATCCCGTCCATCAGAATCATCGGATGATCCCGGTTGAAGACTCGCGGCGCGGATCCAGCCGCATCGAAGCACATGACGAGCGCAACCAGCAGCACCCCCGTCGTGGCCAGCGACATCACGGTGCCCGCCCACGCCTCGGTCACGGGCCGAGACAGGAAGGTCTTCGTGCGACCCAGCAGCACGTCGAGTAGCGGGATCAACACCGCCCCTAGGGCAACCGCACAGAGCGGTGCGATCGCGGCTAGGTCGAGGTCCGGCGCCTTCACTCTGCGGCCTCCGAGGCATGATCCTTGTCACGAAGCCACGAAACGCGCTCCGAGGTCTCCGCCGGGAGCGACGCCAGCGCCGACTGGCCGCCGTTGTGGGCTGCGATGTTTGCCCCCCGCTGCTCCATGGTGCGCATCAACTCGGACACGGCGGCGTCCATCGGGCGCAGGAACGAAGCCGGATAGATCCCGATCCAGAACATGGGGAGCGTCAGCGCAACCGCGACGATCCTTTCACGCGTATCAAGGTCGAGCAGGCCGCGATTCGCATTGTTCGTAACGGGGCCGAAGAACACCCGGCGGTACATCCAGAGCATGTAAATGGCGGAGAGAATCACGCCCGTCGTCGCAAGTACCGCGACCCAGGGAGCCGCCGCGAAGGTCCCGAGCAGGATCAGAAACTCCCCGACGAAACCGTTCAGCATCGGAAGCCCGATCGAACTCAGGGTCGCGATCAGAAAGAAGGTCGCAAACACCGGCATCACCTTCGCGAGTCCTCCGAACTCGGAGATCTCACGCACGTGGCGCCGCTCGTAGATCATCCCGACCAGGATGAAGAGCGCGCCCGTCGAAACCCCGTGATTGACCATCTGCAGAATCGCGCCCTCCAGACCCTGCAGGTTCATGGCAAAGAGCCCGATCATGACGAATCCAAGGTGACTGACGGACGAATACGCCACGAGCTTCTTTATGTCCTGCTGAATCATGGCGACCAACGCGCCATAGATGATCCCCGTAACGCCGAGAGCGAAGACGAGGCCGGAGAGTTCCACCGCGGCCTCGGGAAAGAGCGGCATCGCGAAGCGGATGAAGCCGTAGGTCCCGAGCTTGAGCAGCACCCCCGCGAGGATCGCGGAACCCGGTGTGGGGGCCTCTACGTGGGCATCCGGGAGCCAGGTGTGGAACGGGAACATGGGAACCTTGACGGCAAAGGCAAGGCCGAAGACCAGGAAGAGCCAGAACTGCGTCTGCCACCAGGGCGCGCCCGCCGTCGGGATCACCGTGTCGATGATCCCGGAAGCTCCGCCATGGCCGATGTAGTCGAAGTTCAAGAACCCGAACTGCTGGGCGTTCAAGTAGTAGACGACCAGCAGCCCCACCAGCATCAGCAGGCTTCCGACCATCGTGTAGATAAAGAACTTCAGCGTCGCGTAGAGCTTCCGCGGCCCGCCCCAGATCCCGATGATGAAGTACATCGGGATCAGCATCAGTTCCCAGAAGAGATAGAAGAGGAACAGGTTCATCGACAGGAATGCGCCCATCATGCCGGTCTGCAGGCACAGCATGAAGAAGACGTACTGCTTCACGCGTGAAGCGATGTCGGTCCATGAAGCCAGCAAGGTGATGGGAAGCAGGAAGCCCGTCATCACCACCAGGAACAGGCTGATCCCGTCGACACCCACGTAGTACTGGATGCCGAGGTCGGGGAGCCAGGCCGAATGCTCGACGAGTTGCAGGCCACCGTCCGTCGGATCGAAACGCTGCCAGACCAGAAGAGAGAGTCCGAAGTTTCCGAGTGCAAAGCCCATCCCGGCCGCGCGCCAACTGCGATCCGAGAGCCGGCGGCTCATGAAGATCCGGCCGACCGCCTCGAGCGCCAGCAAGATCCCGATACCCGCGATCGGCAGGAAGATCACCCAGGAAAGCAGATTCTCCTGAATGTCGAACACGCTAGCTCCCCGAGACCAGGTAGCCGAGCAGCACCACGCTGCCGATCAACATCACGAACACATAGGCCTGGGTGAACCCGCTCTGGGCGTACTTGAGGCCGCGGTCGGCTACGGCACGAACCACGCGCCCCACCCCGTTCACCGCCACCTCATCGATGAGCCTGGCATCGATGCTTCGAAACAGCACCCGGTCGGCCACCCTCAGCGTCGGCTGTACCACCGCGCGGTCGTAGAACTCGTCGACCCAGAACTTGTTGAGCACGAGTCGGTAGAACGGCGCGAGCCGAGCCGTCAGCGGCGCCACCAGGTCGACTCGGAAGTAGTAAAGGATCGCGGCCACGAGAATCCCGAGTCCCGCGACCGAGAGCGCCAGCAGGGCCAGCAGGAACTCCCGAACGTGCGTGACGTCGTGTGCGACAGACTTTGAAACCGGTTCGAGGAAGTGGAGCAGGCTGTTGGAATCCGGGATCCCGAAGAAAACCTCACCGTAAATGTCGGGCAACCCGAACACGCCCCCGATCACGGAGAGCAGCGCCAGCACCACGAGTGGCACCACGACCCAATTTCCCTGCTCACGGATGCCGCGCCGGGTTTCTGCGGGGGCCCGGCTCTCGCCGGTAAACACGCGGAAATAGAGCCGGAACATGTAGAGGGCCGTGATCGCGGCCGCCACGACCGAGATCAGCCAGAGCCAGCCTTGCCCGGGCACGTGGTGCGCGAGGTGCGCCCCCAGAAGAATCTGATCCTTCGAGAAGAAACCCGAGAGCGGCGCCACGCCCGAAATCGCGAGTACCCCCACCAGGAAGGTTGCCCAGGTCCAGGGCATGCGCTGGCGCAGCCCGCCCATCTTCGAAATGTCCTGTTCGTGGTGCATGCCGAGGATCACCGAGCCGGCACCCAGAAACAGCAGCGCCTTGAAGAACGCGTGGGTCACGACATGAAAGATCGCGGCGCTGTAGGCCATGGCGCCCGCTGCCAGAAACATGAATCCGAGTTGGCTCACCGTCGAGTAGGCCAGGACCTTCTTGATGTCGTTCTGGCAGAGCGCGATGGTTCCCGCGAAGAGTGCGGTCAGGCCGCCCACCCAGGCGATGGTGGAGAGCGCGACCGGCGTGAGCGAGTAGAGGAAAGAAAGCCGGGCCACCATGTAGACCCCGGCCGTGACCATGGTGGCTGCGTGGATCAGGGCCGAGACCGGCGTGGGACCCGCCATCGCGTCCGGGAGCCAGACGTGAAGCGGAAGTTGCGCCGACTTGCCGCAGGCGCCCAGAAAGAAACACAGCCCTGCAACCGTAAGCAGGCTCCAGGACGGAAATGCGGGCAGGAACCAGAGCCAGGCGGGAAGCGCCAGCGTGTGCCCCTCGAGCGCCGCGATGTTCTGGGACATCGACCAGAACTGAATCGTGGGGTGTCCCGCATCCCAGAAAGCCCAGAAGACCAGGAAGATGCCAAGCAGGAAGCCGAAGTCGCCGATCCGGTTGACGACGAAGGCCTTCTGCCCGCAGGCGGCATTGTGGTCGTCGAGAAACCAGAAGCCGATCAGCAGATACGAGCAGAGCCCGACCCCCTCCCATCCGACGAAGAGCACCACCAGGTTGTCGCCCAGCACCAACATCAGCATCGAGAAGGTGAACAGGTTCAGGTAGCAGAAGAAGCGCTGGAAGCCGCGGTCCTCCCGCTGGTCGTCGTCCATGTAGCCCACGGAGTAGAGGTGGATCAGCGAGCCGACCCCGTTCACGACCAGGATCATGACGGCCGAGAGCGGGTCCAGCAGGAAGGAAAGTTCAGCGTGGAACGGATCGGCTCCGATCCAGGTGTAGAGGCGATCGACGATGAAGCGCTTTTCCGGAACGGCCCCTGTGAGTTCGAACACCTGTTGAATCGAGAGCAGGAAAGAAGCGATCGGAGCGCCGCAGCCGATCAGGATCACGCCGCCCCGCGGCATCGGGGAGCGCAGGAAGAGCAGCCACAGACCGCTCGCGACTGCCGCGACCAGAGGCAGCAGGGGAATCCAGCGCAGCAGTTCGTTCGTGGATTCCATCTAGGCGTCACCTACCACTTGAGCAGACTCGTTTCTTCGATGTTCACGCTGTCTCGGTTTCGGACCAGGCTGATGATGATCGCCAACCCGACCGCCACCTCCGCCGCTGCCACCACCATCACCATGAAGACGAAGATCTGTCCGTCGATCGAATCCCAGAGCCGGCTCCATGCCACGAACGAGAGAGTCGCGGCGTTCAGCATGAGTTCGATCGACATGAACATCACGATCATGTTCCGCCGGACCAGCATCCCGATGACCCCGATCATGAACAGGGCGGCGGCCACGACCTGATAGTGCCCGACCGGGATTTCCATCAATCACTCTCCCGCTTGGCCAGCGCCAGCGCCGCGATGATGGCCGCCAACAGCAGTACCGCCGCGACCTCGAAGGGCAGCAGGTAGTCGGTGTAGAGCGCCTGGCCGATCTCGGCCGTGGTCCCGTAGCTCGGCGAGACCTCCGGCCAGGGCAGGTCGATTCGAAGCAGGATCGATCCGAGCTGTAATGAAACCGCGATCCCCAGGGCCACGCCCACGAACTTGAGCAGCGGCTGCTCTTCCGCCCCCATCACACCGCCCGTCAGGTTGAGCAACATCACGACGAAGAGGAAGAGCACGACGATCGCGCCCGCATACACCATGATCTGGATCAGCCCCACGAACTGCGCGTTCAGCATGATGAAGAGACACGCCAGGGACAGCATCGAGACCACCAGCCAGAGCGCTGAATAGACGGTGTTGCGAACCGTCACGACCATCCCGAGCGCGCCCCCGATCGCGCCGGTGGAACACACCCAGAAAAGAATCGATTCCATCAGGAGGCCCACTCGTCGACCAGCAGAATCAGGATCGCGGTCACGAAAATGTTCACGAGAGAAAGGGGAAGCAGGATCTTCCAGCCCAGATTCATGACCTGGTCGTAGCGGAAGCGCGGCAGGCTCCAGCGCAGAATCTGCTGCACCCAGATCATGCAACAGACCTTGACCAGGAAGACGCTCACGTTCACGACCATGGCGAGCACGTTGGCCAGATTCGGGCCGAAGGCCCCCGAGAGCCAGCCGATCATTTCCTGATCCGAGATCCAGGGCAGCGACCAGCCACCGAGGAAGAGCGCCGTCATCAGGCCCGCGATCACGACGACCTCGATCCACTCCGCCATGAAGAAGAGCCCGAACTTCATGCCGCTGTACTCGATGAAGTAACCCGCGACGATTTCGCTCTCGCCCTCGGGCGTATCGAAGGGTGCGCGCTTGTTCTCGGCCATCAGCGCGGCCAGGAACATGAAGAACCCGAGCGGCTGGAGGACGATCCCCCAGGCGGGGAGCGTCACCCAGCCGACCCAGGGGGTGGCGGGCGCGACCCAGCCCAGGTGCTCGAGGAAGCCCAGCACCCGGAAGGTCTCCTGCTGGCCCACACCGATGTCGGTCATGCGCAGAGACCCGAAGATCATGAAAATCCCGAGCACCGAGACGCCCATGGCGACCTCGTAGGACAGCATCTGGGCCGAGGCCCGCAGCGAGCCGAGCATGCCCCAGTTGTTGTTCGAGGCCCAGCCAGCCAGCACCGTCCCGTAGGCCGCGATGCTTCCGACGGCAAACACGTAGAGCAGGCCGTAGTCGAGGTCGGCGACCACCAGGCTCCAGTGCACGCCCCAGGCCGAGTAGCTGCCCCCGTAAGGAATCACGGCAAAGCTGATCACCGCGGGGACCGCGGCAATGAAGGGACACAGGGTGTGGAGAAAACGGTGCGCGCCGGCCGGGATCGTATCTTCCTTGGTGATCATCTTGATCACGTCGGCCAGGGGGTGGAGCAGGCCGATTGCCTTGATTCCGAGGACGTCGGCCCGGTTCGCGCCGATCCGATCCTGCATCAGCGCGCTCTGCTTGCGCTCGACCCAGGTCATCAGCGGCGCGAAAGCGAGCACCACGACCGCAAAAATGAACAGCGTCTTGGCGACGAGGGCGACGTCCATCTAGCGGAGCTCGCGACCGTCGTCGCCGAGGTTCTCGATCGAGATGCCCTCGAAGGCCGGAATCTCTTCGGCGATCAGCTTGGAGAGCACTGCCGGATCGTAGGCTTGCCGGAAGCGATCGAGCCCGAGTTCGGCCCCGATCCGCTGCAGAATCTCACCCTCGGACCAGGCCTCGAAACGTGGTTCCAACATCGGCAGGAAGCGCTGTACCCGGCGCGCACTGTTCGTGAACGTACCGACCTTCTCGGCAAAGGAACGCGCCGGAAGCGTCACCTCGGCCGACCGCTCCAGCGGGGATTCGTGGGTGTCAATCAGAATCAGCGAGTCGACCGCCTCGAAAGCCTCCGGTCCGTAACCGTGACCGAGCACGATCGCGACCGCGGCCGCGCCCGGGCCATCGGCCGACTCGCGCATGCCCAGTTCCCGGGCCCCGTCCGCATTCGGAGCCTTCTCAGCCTGGATCAGAAGATCGTCGGAAGCCCCGCGCGGAACCGTGTACACGGCAGCCGGCGCAGCGAGATCCGAAAGCAAGCCCCGCAGCGCAAACAGATCTTCGTTCGCCGCGAAGGGCGAAGCCACCCCCACCACCGTGGCGCCGGCAGTACGGGCTTCAGACAGGATCCGGGCCGCGGCGGCGAGTGCCTCCGCGTATCCGACCTCGCGGCCCCGGATGCGCGGTACGCTGAGTCTGCCTTCCGAAACCCGACGGTACGAGAGTCGCCCCTCGTCGCAGATCCAGGTTTGATTTACCGCATCGTTTCGCCGCGGCAAGTAGCGGTAGAGCCGATTGTTCGAACGCGAACCCCAGATGTTGCAGCCCTTCGAGCAGCCGTTGCAAACGCCGGGAACGTCATCCAGGAACCAGACCCGCACTTTGAAGCGGAAGTCCTTGGTCGTGAGCGCACCAACGGGACAGATGTCGGCCACGTTCATCGAGTAGGGGTTGTCGAGTTTCATTCCCGGGAACACTTCGAGGCGCGACTCCTCCCCGCGAGCGAACACCCCGAGTTCCCCGGTCTTGGGGACCTCGCGACAGAAGCGAACGCAGCGACGGCACAGGATGCAGCGCTCCTGGTCGAAAACGATGGTAGGACCGAGTTCGGTGGCCTTCTTGGCGGGGCGCCGGGGTTCTCGGGTGCGCGCGTGCTTGACGCCATACTCGAAGGCGTAGTCCTGGAGCTTGCACTCGCCGGCCTGATCACAGATCGGACAGTCGAGTGGGTGATTCACGAGCAAGAGTTCCATCACGGACTGGCGCGCGTCCTGCACCGCCTCGCTCCTGGTGCGGATCTCCATGCCGTCCCTGACCGGCGTGTTGCACGCGATCTGGAGCTTCGGCATCCCCTCGATCTCGACCTGGCAGAGTCGGCAGGACCCGTCGATCGAGAGTTTCGGGTGCCAGCAGTAGTGGGGAATCTCTACGCCGTTCATGAGCAGGCCGAGATCGTCGATGGCCTGCAGGACGCTGCGTCCCTGCTCGACCTCGTATTCCGTTCCGTCGACCTTGATCGTCGGCATGCCTAGAACTCGAAGCCTTCACTGAAGGGGCACGACTTCTCTGGAAGATGCCTCTGGAAGTCCTCGCGGAAGTGACGCAGCAATCCTTGGATCGGCCAGGCCGCGGCATCCGAGAAGGCACAGATGGTCTGCGCCTCCATCATCTTCGGAACGCTCCCGAGGACCTCGAGATCGCCCCGCTGACCCCGCCCCTCCTCGATGCGGCGGCTCAGCCTGTAAAGCCAGCCGGTCCCCTCGCGGCACTGGGTGCACTGACCGCAGGACTCGTCGCGGAAGAAGTAGGAAATGACGCACGCCACCCGAACCATGCAGGTGGTCTCGTCCATCACCATGATGCCGCCCGTCCCGAGGTGGCTCCCGCGAGCCGACAGCGACTCCTCGTCCATGCCGACATCGAGATCGCTGGCCGGCAGGATCGGCATCGAGAGACCCCCCGGCCCAACGCCCTTGAGCCCGCGGCCGCCCCGCACCCCGCCCGCCAACTCGATCAATTCGCCGAGCTGAGTCCCGAGTGGCTTCTCGAACAGTCCCGGCCGCTCGACGTGGCCCGAGACCCCGAACAGCGTCGTGCCCGGACTCCTCTCGGTGCCGAAACCGCGAAACCAGTCGGTCCCGCGTTCCAGGATGAAGGGCACGTGAGCGAAGGTCTCGACGTTGTTCACGGTCGTCGGAAGACCGAAGGCCCCGTACTGCGCCGGAAAGGGCGGCTTCTTCCGCGGCTGCCCCTTCTTCCCCTCCAGCGACTCCAGCAGTCCGGTCTCCTCTCCACAGATGTAGGCGCCCGCGCCTCGGTGCACGATGATGTCGTGAGAGAAGCCGCTCTTCCCGAAACAGTCGCGCCCCAGCCTTCCCTGGTCGCGGAGTTCCTGGATCGCACGCTCGAGTCGCTCCGCCGGCAGCGCATACTCACCGCGTACGTAGATGTAGCTACGCTCGGCCCCCATCGCCCAGGCCCCGATCAGAATCCCCTCCAGCACCTGGTGCGGCGCGCGCTCCATGATCAGGCGGTCTTTGAAGGAACCGGGCTCCGACTCGTCGCCATTGCACACGATCAGCTTCATGGAGTCGGTTTGCTCCGGCATGAAGCCCCACTTCACGCCCGCAACGAATCCTGCGCCCCCGCGCCCGCGCAGCCCCGAACCCTTCACGGTCTCCCGGACCGCGGCGGGCTCCATCGCGAGCGCCTTCTCGAGGCCCTGGTACCCACCCTTCGACCGGTACCCGGCCAGCGTCGTGTACGCCTCGTCCGCGTAGTGCTCCGAGAGGTACGAGGTGACGACAGGCGCTTCAATCAACGCCGCTACTCCAATTCGTCAACGATTCGACGCGCGGAGTCGAGGTCCTGATCCTCGCAGTAGCGCCCGTCGACGCGTAGCACCGGCGCCGTCCCGCAGGAGCCCAGGCATTCTTCGCGACCCAGGCTGATGCGGCCGTCGGCCGTGGTCTCACCCGGACGGACCCCCAGGTGCTCGCCGAGTTCGCGCAGCAGCGTTCGTGATCCGCGCAGGCTGCAGGGCAGGCTCGTGCAGACATACACATGATGGCGTCCCTGGGGCTCGGTATAGAACATGTTGTAGAAGGTCAGGACTTCCATGACCTCGACCGGGGCCAGGTCGAAGAGTTCGGCCATCTCGCACGCCGCCTCGCGGTCGACGAAGCCCCGCTCCGCCTGCACCAGATACAACGCCGGAAGCAGTGCGCCGCGCTTGTCGGGGTAGCGAGCGAAGAGTTTCTCGATCCTCTCGCGGATCTCGGCCCTCATCAATCCCACTCCAGCGCGCCCTTCATCCACTCGTAAGCGAGCGCGATCGAGAGCACGGCAAGGAAGGGCGCCGCCACCAGCAACCCGTACCAGCCGAGGTCCCGGAACACCACCGCCCAGGGATAGAGAAACACCACCTCGAGGTCGAAGATGATGAACGACAGCGCGACCATGTAGAACTTGACCGGAAAGCGCCGGTACGGCGAAACCAGCGGGCTCTCGCCGCACTCGAAAGGCTCGTCCTTCTCGGCAAAGCTGAGCCTGGGCCCGAGTACAATGGTCAGCACCAGCAGGAGAAGGATCGAGCCCGCGCCGAGCGCCATGAAGAGTCCGAGACCCGCGTACTCCGACATCCTTCTCCTCGCCCCGACCACACCGAACGCACCGATCTCCGACGGGGCGACCTCGGTGCAAGGCCTCGATTTCGCGGGGAATCGAGCGGCGGAAAGCTACTTTGGGGCCCCGGTACTGTCAACTAGAACGCGGCTCCGATAGGCTTGCGGCGTGAGTTCGCAGACCCCGGCGGCCGATAACCCGACACGCTGCGCCGTCATCGGGGCGGGAAGCTTCGGCACCTGCCTCGCAATACTGCTCGCGGAGCGGCAGTACGCGGTCGATCTCTGGGCCCGCGACCCGGAGGTGGCCAAGACCATCAACCGCGACCGATCGAATCCTCGCTACCTCAAGGACTTTCGCCTCCCGGAGAGGGTTCGGGCGACAACCTCGCTAGAAGAGGCACTGCACCGGAAGGAGGTCGTGCTGTCGGTGGTCCCGAGCCACGGCGTGCGAAAAGTCTGGACCCAGGCGGCCCGGTTCATCGAGCCCGGCGCACTCCTGGTGACCACGTCGAAAGGCATCGAGCCCGGTAGTTGCAAGCTGATGCACGAAGTCCTCGAGGAAATCGTGGGGCCCGGGCAGGGTCAGCGAATCGTCGCACTTTCGGGCCCGAGCTTCGCGCGCGAGATCGCGGAAGGCAGACCCACCGCGGTCACGGTCGCGGCCAGGGACGAGACTTACGCGATCGCGGCACAGGCGATCCTGTCCTCACCGCTGTTCCGTTGCTACTCCAACACCGACATTTTAGGGGTGGAACTCTGCGGAGCGCTCAAGAACGTGATTGCGATCGCGATCGGCATCTGCGACGGCATGGCCCTCGGGGAAAACGCGCGCGCCTCGCTGATCACCCGCGGGCTGCGCGAACTTACGCGACTCGGAACCGAACTCGGCGCGCATCCGCTGACCTTTCTGGGCCTCTCGGGGATCGGAGACTTGATTCTCACCTGTACGGGCGACCTGTCGCGCAACCGCAGCGTGGGCCTCGAGATCGGACGCGGCAAGAAGGTCAAAGAAGCGCTCCAGGGCCTGAGCCAGGTGGCCGAGGGCGTTCGGACCGCCGAGTCCGCTTATCGGCTCTCGCGCCGACACGACGTCGACATGCCGATCACACAGGGCGTGTACCAGGTACTCTACGAGGGTCGGGACTTCCGCGAGGCGGCGTCCGACATCACCTCTCGCCAGCTCAAGAGCGAGTTCGAGTAGGCGACGCGGTGAGGCCCACGCTGCATCCGATCCGCGCGCTCGCGATTTTTCTGCTGCTCTTCGCAGCCGTAGGGTGCGGGCCCAAGTTCGTTCGACAGCAAGTGTTCCGCTCCGACAACCACCAGGTCGAGGTGGAACTCCAGCGCACCGAACAGGGAGGCGAGGTCGTCTCGCAGGACTACGAGCATCCGGCCACGATCGCGGCCGTGCGTGTCGCCCACATCCTGGCCACGCTCGGATACAAGGACTCCGACGGCAAGGAACAGTCCGTCATCCGGGGCGAACACCTCTACCTGCTCGCGGACGGCATCAGCAAGGCGCTGGCCGAGGCGGGTCCGGGCGACGCCGTCGCGGCGGCCGGGCTGTCGCAGGATCGCAGGTTCGGGATTTTCACCAGTGACCGCGCTACCGCGTTTCGCCTGTTCATGCGCAACGACCAACTCCACATCAGCTTCTACTCAATCGAGAAGCCCCTGGAGAAGCCCGGGGTCACCGACGAGATCGAGGTCTACAAGATCCCCAAGGAATTTCCGGCGCGGCGCCCTCCGTTCGATCTGGTGCCCGGCAAAGCCCAGGCGCGCACGAGTGCCCGCACCCTCGTAATCGACTGGCGCAGCCCCGCCTACCGCAAGGCACTGCGGCTCGGTCGCTACGGGCGTGGACTTCGGCGGCGCCAGATTCTGATGGAGCTTCCCGAGGAGGAGAAAGAGGACCCGGCCCAGGTCGGACTCGGGCTTCCGCCCGAGGTGACGGACGCCCAGATCCAGGCGCTCGATCAGCTCGACGCGGCCCGGCGTAGCGGGCTCGTGACCGAGCTCGAGTTCCAGCGCCGGCGACGCCTGATCCTGCAGGGCCGGCTCGACGAGGCGGGCTACGAGACACCGGCTCCGTGAGCCGCACGCTTCGCGCGACCGGGGCCGACGACCCGGCCGCGGGCCCGCGGAACTCCGGATCCCGACAGCGCATCCTGCTGGACACCGATCCCGGGCTCGATGACCTGCTCGCGCTCGCGCTCGCACTGGCCTCACCCGGACTGGAACTCGCAGCGGTGACGACCGTCGCTGGCAACGCGCCGATCGAGACGGTCACCGACAACGCCCTCCGCTTCCGATCGCTCGCTGGTGCGAATTTCCCGATTGGGCGCGGAGCTGCCGGCCCGATCGCGCTCGGGACCGTGCACGCGACCGAGTTCCACGGCGGCGACGGGCGTGGAGCCGTAGCCATGCCCGAGACGACCGATCCCAGCACCACATCTGCCGCCGAACTGCTCCGGGCATGTCTCCAGAGCCGCGGCATCGACCGAATCGTGGCGGTCGGCCCCCTCACCAACCTGGCGGCGCTGCTGCATCAGGAACCGCTGCTGCTGGGTGGAGCCGAGCTCCTCTGGATGGGGGGGACGCTTTCGCGCGGCAACGTGACCGAACTCGCGGAATTCAACTGCTACGCGGATCCGCAGGCGCTGGCGGCACTGCTCGATGCGCGCATCGCGCTTCACCTGATCGGGCTCGAGGTCACGTCGCGCCTGATCGTGCGCGAGCCGGACCTGGGACCCGATCCCTTTGGGACCGGAAGGCGGGCGCGCTTTCTGGAAGGGCTGCTCCGGGCCCTGATGGAGGCCGAACGCCCCTACCTCGGCGAGACCGCGGCCTTGCTGCACGACCCGGCGGCCGTCATCGCCGCCACGGAGCCCGAGCTGTTCCGCTTCGAGGATCTGGAACTCGCCGTGCGGGTCGAGGAGGGAGCGGCGCGCGGGCAGCTGACCCGTACCAGCTCCGCCAACAGCTGCAGAGTCCGGTACGCTGTCGAGGTGCAGGCTGACAAAGTCATCGGTCTCGTTCTCGCGCGCCTGCGCAGCTGGGCCCGTGCCGGCGAGACCCCGAATTAACCGATGGTCGCGCTGCGCCTCCTCTCCGAGCTGGCCCTGCTGGCCCTGGTCGCGCTCGGTCTCAATCGCCTCGTCCCACCGCCGTGGCGCTCGCGCGGCATTCTCCTGCTCAAGGCCTATCTCACACTCCGTGTTCTCGGCCTGATCTTTCTGCACGAGACGAACGGGGTCACGATTCTATCGTTGCTCGGAGAGCACCTCTCCGGGATTCCGCTCGGCAGCTTCCTGTTGTTCTGTTTCTACGCGATGTTGCTCAAGCTGGTCGGGATCGCGGCCAGCATCACGCGTTGGATCCTGATGTTGCGCGGCCAGAAGGTCGAGCTGCCGGTGCGCCACATCGTCGGAGCCTTCTTCATCGGCCGCTTCCTGGGGACCTTCCTGCCCTCGACGCTGGGCCTGGACGGCTACAA
Source organism: Myxococcota bacterium (assembly GCA_036337215.1). Taxonomy (GTDB): domain Bacteria; phylum Myxococcota_A; class UBA9160; order SZUA-336; family SZUA-336; genus JABSQV01. Next base: position 23,307 of record JAYZEO010000028.1, read on the forward strand.
GCTCTACGATGCCAGCCGCTTCAGCGGCCGCACGATCGAGGTCTCGGCAGCTACGATCGTCGAGAAGCTGCTGGGCTCCTCGGCCATCTTCGGCACCTTTCTGATCGCGCTGCCGCTCGGAGCCGCGGGCTTCCCCGAGTACGCGACGCTGATCGCAACGGTGGGAATTCCGGTCGCCCTCACACCGCTGCTGATCGTGAGTCTGATGCTGTTCTGGCCCGGTCCGAGGCTGATTCGCTGGATCCTGGTCCGGGTTCCGCTCCCGACTCTGCGCGGAAGCCTGAGCCGCATCGCGGACGGCGCCTCCGCCTACAGCGATCGCAAAGGGCTCCTGCTCGCCGCCTGGGGTCTCTCGCTGGTCCAGCACTTCACGACCGCGGCCATGTACGTGCCGGCCGCGCGGGCTCTCGGGGTCTCGGCCTCCGACTCCCCTTTCTGGATCGTGACCTTCGCGTCTTCGATCCAGATCCTGGCGACCGTGCTGTCTCCGTTTACGATCGCGGGAGAGGGAATCCGGGAACTCGCGCAGGGGCTACTGCTCCAAAACCAGATGACTTTCGGCCTCGCTGCGGCGTCGGGCCTGATCGGATTTCTGGCCGCCGAACTCCCGACGCTATTCGGCGTGGTCCCCTGGTTCCTGCGGCGGGAGAACTACCGGCCCGACTACTGCCGCGTGAACGGGGTACAGATCGACTACGCAGTGGCGCGACGCGCGGCGACCGAGTTGGGCAGGCCGGCCAGCACGGAAGCAGGCGAGCGCGTTTCGGCAGGCCAGATTGACAGCATGGCCCGCCGCGCAGCGAGCGCAGCCGGCTTCGGGCTCGCCGGGGGCCTCTACGCAGGCCTCGCGATCGGATTCGGCGAGGCCGCCTACCTGACCGCGATCGGCAAGCTCGGGAGCGAGGCCCAGGTCTTCTGGACGGGACCGCTCGCTTATGGCGCGCTGTTCGGAATGGCGGGCCTGGTCGGTGGAGCGCTCCTGGCCTTGCCCCCCTTCCCCCGCGCGATTCTCGAGCGCTGGGTCTCGGCGCTCGCGTTCACGGCCTGCCTCGTCCCCTATGGACTTGTCGCGACGCTGTTCTTCCTCTATCGCGACGTCTACGGCGAACAACTTCCGGGCGCGCCGGTGCTGTTGGGGTCGCTCGCGGCCAGCGGCGTACTGGCGCTCGCGCTGCTCGTCGGCGTGGGGGCGCTTGCGGGAAGTCGCGCACGAGTTCTGGTCCGCGCTCCCTGGGCCCTCGCCATCTCGGCGCTCGCGATCGCGGCGGCGGCCGGACTCGGCGCCACGCTCGGCCCGAGACCCGCCACACCCCCCGCGCCGCGACCGATCGCCCAGGCGCTGCGGGCTGCGCCCAACCTGCTCTTGATCTCGATCGACACGCTGCGGGCCGACGTCCTCCCCCTCTACCAGGGCGACCAGATCGAAACCCCGGCGCTGGACGCGCTCGCCGCGGGGGGCGGCACCGTGTTCGGGGCCGCCTTCGCCCAGGCCTCGTGGACCAAGCCTTCGATGGCGACGCTGCTGACGTCGCTCTACCCGGCCAGCCACGGCGCAACGCTCAAGCCGTCGCGGCTTCCCGATTCGGTGGTGACCATCGCCGAGGCGTTACAGCAGTTCGGCTACTCGACCGGGGGCATCGTCACGAACATCAACCTGGCGCCGAGCTTCAACTTTCAGCAGGGCTTCGACGAATATCACTACCTGGCGCCCGATTACCTGTTCGGCGTGAGTGACTCCAGTTCGCGGCTCTTGCTCTACGAACTCGCACGCCGCGTGGCCGGACGCCTGCGCGGCGGGGTGCGTCCCGGGGACGCCTACCAGCCCGGCGAGGCCGTGAACCGGGAGGCCCTGGCCTGGCTCGACCGGCATCAGGACGAGCGTTTCTTTCTGCTCCTCCACTACATGGAGCCCCACGACCCCTACTTCCGGCATCCGGACCGTGGCGACGCGATCGGTCGCGCGCTGGTCCCGGACCCCGACCCGACGCTGCGCGACGAGATGTTCCAGAGCTACCTGGCGGAAGTTGAGCACGTGGATCGCCTGCTCGGCGAACTGTTCGAGGATCTCCGCCGCCGCGGAATCTACGACCGCACCCTGATCGCAGTGACCGCCGACCACGGGGAGGAGTTCCTCGAACACGGCGGTTGGTGGCACGGACGCACGCTCTACGACGAGCAGATCGCGGTGCCGCTCATCATCACGTGGCCGCGCGACGGGCGCGCGCGCGTCGCGCTGCGGTCCGAGCAGGTCCGCCTGCTCGACGTAATGCCGACGCTGCTCTCGGAAGCCGGTGCACGACTTCCGCCGGGCATGCAGGGCCGGCCCCTGACCGACACGCCGGACCAGGAGCGCGTGGTCTACGCCGAGGAAGACCACGAGGGAAACGTGCTCGAGGCGATCCGGATCGATGGCTGGAAGCTGATCCGGGCGAATCCCGGGAATCCGCGCGGGCTCGACCCGGCCGAACTCTATGAAGTTTCGGCCGATCCGCACGAGAGGCGGGATCTGGCCGGCACCGGGGCCGGGCGGGAAGCGGATCTCTCGGACTCGCTCCGGGTGCTGGGAAGGGACGCCGCAGCGGCCGCCCACAGCGAGAGCTTCGCCGAGATCGGGGACAGCGAGTGCCGGCGGCTCCAGGCGCTCGGCTACGTCGAGGACTGCGACTGATGCGCTGTGACTTCCACCTGCACTCGAACCGCTCGGACGGAACCCTCTCGCCCGCCGAACTCGCCGACGAAGCCGCCCGGGAGGACGTCCAGGTGATCGCGCTCACCGACCACGACGACGTGAGCGGGATCGCGACCGCGGCCGCTCGCGGACGCGAACTCGGCGTGGAGGTCCTGGCCGGAGTCGAACTCTCGGTCGCCGAGCCGGACAGCGGGCGCCAGATGCACCTCCTGGGCCTCGGCATCGACCCGGCCCGACCGCAACTGCTCGCGCGCCTCGAGCGCATTCACGCGGGTCGCAGCGCACGTGCCGAGCGGATCACGGCCCTGCTTTCAGAGTGCGGCGTGGAGCTTCCACTCGAAGTGCTGCGCGCAGAGGCGGGACCCGGCGTGATCGGCCGGCCGCACGTCGCGAGGGCACTGGTCGGGCTGGGTGTCTGCGCCAATTCAAACGAAGCCTTCTCGCGCTACCTGCGCCGCGGCCGCCCCGCATTCGTGCCTCCACCGGAACTCGCCGCGCTCGAGGCGATCGAGTTGATCCACGCCGCGGGCGGAATCGCCGTGCTCGCGCACCCCGCGCTCTCGATCGGGGTCGATGCGGCGGGAGGAATCGAGCGCTTCGTGGAACCCCTGGTCGCGGACGGCCTCGACGGTCTCGAGATCTGGCACCCGAACCACACCCCCAAGCGACGCAAGCGTCTGCGACGTCTCGCAAAGCTTCACGGCCTGGTGGCTACGGGGGGCAGCGACTTCCACGGACCCGCGCGGCCCGGCGTCCGGATCGGTCGCGGGCGCGGGAACCTGGCCCTCGGCGAATCCGTCCTGCGCGCAATCCGGGATCGGATCTCGGACCGTCGAGCACAGGAAAGCGCCCGCAGTGCGGGCAGTTAGCTTGGTTGACCCCCCTACCCTCTGCGGATAACCTCGCGCGCCTATGCCCGATCCGAAGATCCCGCGCCCGGGCGGCGACTCTACCCGCGCCGTGCACGGCGGCGAGCGGGAGGGACGGCCGCGCGTCTCGGATGCGCTGTCGACCCCGATCGTGCAGACCTCGACCTTCTGGTTTCGCGACACCCAGGAGGTGATCGACTACCAGGAGGGCCGTCACCCGAGCTACGAGTACGGACGCTACGGGAACCCGACCACCCAGGCGGCGGCCGAGAAGCTCCGGCAACTCGAAGGCGGCGAGACCTGCGTGGCCGCGGCGACCGGAATGGCCGCCATCACGACCCTGCTGCTGGCCCTGGTCCCTCGGAACGGCCACATCGTCACCACGACCGACTGCTACCGGCGTACGCGCCAGTTCGTGGCGACCGTGCTACCGAAGCTCGGGATCGAGACCACGGTCGTGGAACCGTCCGACATCGCCGCGCTCGAGCGCGCGCTCGATCGCGAGACCGCGCTGTTCTTCTCGGAATCTCCCACCAACCCCTATCTGCGGGTGATCGACATTCCTCGCGTGGCCGGCCTCTGCCACGCACGCGGCGCCCAGGTCGTGATCGACGCCACCTTCGCCACGCCGATCAACCAGCGGCCGCTCGAACTCGGAGCCGACGTGGTGATCCACTCGGGCACCAAGTACCTGGCCGGGCACAACGACGTGATGGCGGGAGCCCTCGTCGGCAACACCGAGGTGCTGGCGCCGGTTCGTGAACTCCTGGGAATCTTGGGAAGCGTTCTCGACCCTCACGCCGCCTACCTGCTGCTGAGAGGGATGAAGTCCCTCGCACTGCGCGTCGACCGGGCCAACGCCAAGGCCAGCGCGATCGCGCTCCACCTGGATCGGCACCCGAAGATCGAGCGAGTCCACTACCCCGGACTCGAGAGCCACCCGCAGCACGAGATCGCGCGCGCCCAGATGTCGGGCTTCGGGGGGGTCGTGAGCTTCGAGGTCGTGCCCGACTTCGAGGCGACTTCCAAGTTCGTGGACGCATTGCAGATTCCGTACATCGCCCCGAGCTTCGGAGGCTGCGAGTCGCTCGTCGAGCAACCCGCGGTCGTGTCCTACTGGGACAAGTCTCCCGAGGAACGCGCCCAACTCGGGATCAAGGACAACCTCGTCCGCTACGCGTGCGGAGTCGAGGATGCGGAGGACCTGATCGCGGACCTCGACCAGGCGTTAGATCGAATCTAGCGCCCGCCGCGCGGCGACGGCTCGCTCAGAGCAGGTCAGCCCGCGCAGCTTCACCTTCGAGCGCGAGCAGCCGGCGCTTGATCGCGAGCCCACCCGCGTACCCGCCGAGTTTTCCACCGGCGGCGATCACGCGGTGACAGGGCACGATCAACGGAATCGGGTTCGAGGCGTTCGCGGTCCCGACGGCACGCGCCGCACCGGGCCGCCCCACCGCCCGCCCAATTTCCGCGTAGGTGCGGGTCTGCCCGAACGGGATCTCGCGCAGCGCGTTCCAGACTTGAATCTGAAACGGCGTGCCGTGCAGATCGAGCGGTACCTCGAAGACCATCCGGCGACCGCTGAAGTACTCGTCTAGTTCCCTCGACGCGCGCTCCAGCACCGGCAGAGAGGCGACCTCCTCGGCGTCGGGTAACCGCCGCCGAATCCAGCCTGAGAAGCCGTGGTCGCCGCCGCGCGGAAGCCCGAGGCGCGCCAGTCCCCGCTCCGAAGCCACGAGCCGCAGGCGACCGACCGGAGCGTCGAGTTCCGTAACCGCGAACCGCTCCCCCATGATGCGATCATAGCAGCGGCAGAGCCGGGACGGGGGCCCGACGCAGGAACGGGGGCAGCATTACGCCGCCCCCGCACCTCGATGCCCAACCTCTAGGCTTGGTCGTGCGTTCAGTCTTGGATCCCGGAGCCGACGGCCTCTGCCGCGACCTCCGAACCCGTTCTAACGACGCCTACCCGCGGCCTTCCGACGAGTCGTCTTCTTCGCGGTCGTCTTGCGACGCGCCGTCTTCTTGCCAGCGGCCTTCTTCCGTGTCGCCTTCTTGCGGGTCGTCTTGCGAGTTGCCGTCTTCTTCCGGCGAGCCGTCTTCTTGCGAGCGGTCTTCTTGCTCGTCGCCTTCTTGCGAGCGGTCTTCTTGCTCGCCGTCTTCTTGCTCGCCGCCTTCTTGCGCCGTGCGGGTGCTCGGCGTGCTGCCTTCCGGCCTCCGCCCGCGCGCCCTCGCCGCGCCATCTTCGCCTTGCAGACATCGCCGGCCTTGTCGATGAAGTAAAGGAAACCGGACTCCCTCTCCACCCCCGGCTTCGCCACCTTCTGCGGCCGCTTCTTCGGCTGACTGCCGCCTCCGCGAGCCATCGCGACACGCGAGATGTCCCCCTGCTTGTCGAGATAGTAGAGGAAGCCGGACTCCCTCTTGATTCCGGTCTTCGCAACCTTCGCTGCCATGTTCCCCCCTGTCCGCGCCCTGTTTGACCGTCGGTCGAGCCAGCTCACCTTGTCCGGCCCAGTCCACGAAACCGACGACGAATCACCGTTCTCGACGGGACGCCCCAGAAGTTATGCAAGCTTGTTTTCCGGGTCAAATTTTTTTGGAAGAAAATTCCCTTAAATTCTTCCGGATTCGCGGCTCGGGTTCCTCGAGCGACGGTTCGAAGGGGCCGCCGGTGATCCACTCATACGCCTCGATGTAGCGCCGGGCGGCCTCGCAGCGAACCTCCTCGGGAAGCTCGGGAGGCTCGCCGTCCCCTCGATAACCGCGATCGACGAGCCAACTGCGAACGTATTCCTTGTCGAGCGCCTTCGGGTCCGTGGCGGCTTCGAGGCTCTGCTCGTACCCGGCGACACGCCAGTAGCGGGAGGAATCCGAGGTGTGGATCTCATCCACCACGCAGAGTTCCCCTTCGGGATCGAGGCCGATCTCGTACTTCGTATCGACCAGGATCAGGCCCTGCTTCTCGGCCCAGGCCGTGCCCTCCGCAAACAACTCCAGTGCGAGCCGCTCGGCCGCGTCGAAGTGCGTCTCCGAGATGACCCCTTCAGCCAGCAACCCCGCGCGCGAAGCCAGTTCGTCGTGCTGGCCCCTGGGAGCCTTGGTCGTCGGTGTGAGAATCGGCTCCGGTAGCCGGTCGTTCTTGCGGAGCCCTTCAGGCAGCCGGTGGCCGCAGTATTCCCGCTCGCCACGCGCATACGCAGTCCAGATCGAGGTGTCGGAGACGCCGGCCAGGTAGCCGCGAACCACGAACTCGACCGGCATGACCCGACACTCGCGAACGACCGAAACCGCAGGGTCGGGCACCGCGAGCAGGTGATTGCGCGCGACCATGCGCGTGCGCTCGAACCAGAACGCCGCCAGTTGATTCAGGAGTTGGCCCTTGAACGGAATCGTCCCGACGATCACGTCGAAGGCGCTGATCCTGTCGGTGGCCAGCAACAGCCGCCGACCCGGCTGGAGATAGGCGTCGCGCACCTTGCCCGGAAGGCGTTCCCCGAACTCGGGAAAATCCGTATCGAGAAGGGTCCGGCTGCACTGCTCTTTGAGGACAGAAGCTTCAACCATGATCGGTGCCCCCCAGTCGCAGACTAGAGCACGCGCCCCCCGGCTGACTACCCCGACGACCCAGAGCCCGAGCCGCGGAGGGTACAGCCGTCGCCAGCATCAGAGACCGCCGGCCCGCACGTCGGGCGCTGGCACCCCGGGATGCCTTCGAGGTCGAGGGCCTACCGGAGGCCGCGATCGGCAACCAGGTCGGCCGGAACCCGCGACCCGTCGGGGTGCGCCCCGGCCCTAGGCCTCGCCGCGACGCTCCACGACGAGTCGCTCGACCGCGTCCAATACCTGCTCCTCGAGTCGCGTTTCATCGAGGGCATTGATCTCTTCCACCCCGGTCGGACTGGTCACGTTCACCTCGGTGAGAAAGTCTCCGATCACGTCGATCCCGGCGAACAGAATCCCGTGCTCTCGCAGGCCGGGCTCGAGCCGCGTGCAGATCTCGCGGTCGCGATCCGTGATCTCGGCCTTCGCGGGCGCTCCGCCGACGTGGAAGTTGGCTCGGAACTCCCCGTGCCGCGGGATCCGCAGTACCGCCCCGATCGGCCGACCCTCGAGCAGCAAGATACGCTTGTCGCCGTAGCGGATCTCGGGAAGGTAGCGCTGCGCGATCTGCGGTCGGGTGCCGAACTGCGTGGCGGTTTCCAGGATCGTGTTGCAGTTTCGATCCCCGGGTGTGATGTGGAAAATGCCCTCTCCGCCGCGTCCCCCGAGCGGCTTCAACACCATATCGCCCCCGAACTTGTCCCGGAATGAGAGCAGTTCCTCCACGCGCGAGCTGACCAGCGTTTCGGGAACCAGATCGGGGTAGCGGGTCGCAAAGAGCTTCTCGTCGACGTTCCGGAGGCCCGCCGGATCGTTCACGACCAACGTCGGTCCCGAGACCAGGCTGAGCAACTGGGTCGCGTAGAAGTACGCCAGGTCGTAGGGCGGATCCTTGCGCATCCAGACCACGTCGAATTCGTGGAGCCAGCTGTGCAGGGACACGCCGGCCTGGTACCAGGGCTCGTCCTCGGCGGGCTGGATCTGCCGGAGCCACGCAAAGGGCCGGCCTCCTTCGCCGACGCCGAGACTATCGACCTGACCGGTCCACACTTCGTGACCCCGACGCCAGGCCTCGCGCATGAACGCGATCGAACTGTCCTGGCCGGGGAGCAGTTCCGGAAGGGGGTCGACGATAAAGACATGCCGCACGGCGCCCGAATCGTAAGATCCAGCCGCGCGCTCTGTCAAACCTGAAGAAATCGCAAGTGGTTGATTCTAAAAGGGGACGGTCGCCGACAACGGCTCCGACCAGAAGTGGGCGCAGGCCCGCGGACGGTTTGAATCGGCCCCGGGCCTGGGGTAGGTTCGCAGGCGACCGTTTCCAACTTCCCCCGGGCGAGGAACCGCTGTTGCGAGGCTGGCTCTACCGCGCGCTTGCCCTTCTGAGTGCGACCGTCCTGGTCGGGAGCCTGAGTGCGGTGCTGTTCTACGCCCTGATCCTGCGGGGACTGCCGGAACTCTACTCGCTGACCGACTACCGGCCCAATCTCGTGACCCGCGTCCGTGCGGCCGACGGCACGCTGATCGGAGAATTCGCGCGTGAGCGACGCGAGGTGGTCGCGATCGAGCGGATCCCGGAACATGTCGTCCGGGCCTTCGTTTCGTCGGAGGATGACGCCTTCTACGAGCACGAGGGCCTCGACTATGCGGGCATCGCGCGCGCGGCCTGGGCCAACCTGCGCGCAGGGGGGATCCGCCAGGGAGGCAGCACCATCACGCAGCAGGTGGCCAAGACCTTCCTGCTGAGTTCGGAACGGAGCTGGATCCGCAAGCTCAAGGACATGGTCCTGGCGATGCGGATCGAAGAGCACCTGAACAAAAACGAGATCTTGTTCCTGTACCTGAACCAGATCTATCTGGGCTCGGGCGCCTATGGCCTCGAAGCGGCCTCGCGCACCTACTTCGACAAGGGTGTCGAGGACCTGACGCTCGCCGAGGCGGCGCTGATCGCGGGCCTGGTCCCAGCGCCGTCGCGCTACACGCCCTTCCGCAGTCCCGAGCGCGCTTCCGCCCGACAGCACTTCGTGCTCCGGCGGATGCGCGAAGAGGGATACATCACGCCCGAAGCAGAACTCGCGGCTCTCCAGCAGGAACTCGAGTTCAGGGAACCCGCGCAAGATCCCCTGCGGGTGGCTTCGAGATCCTTCGTCGAGGAGGTGCGGCGCTACCTGGTCGATCGCTACGGCGCAAGCGAGGTGCTCACGGGGGGCCTCTCGGTTCGCACCGCGCTGGCGCCGATTCACCAACTGGCCGCATACCAGGAACTCCGGCGCGGGCTTCGGGCCCAGGACCAACGGCGCGGCTATCGGGGACCGATTCGAAGCCTGCCCGTCTCGGCCTGGGGCTCGGCGCTCCCCGAACTGGCCGCCGCAAACGGACCCGGGCCCTGGCCCGACGGCACCCGGCTCCAGGGGCTGGTGGTCGGCGTGGATCCGGCCGGAAAGTTCGCCCACGTCGCGCTCGGCGGCGCCGAACTCGCGCGGCTGCGTCTCGAAGAGATCTCCTGGGCGCGGGAACCCGATCCCGAACTCGATGGGCTCGATCGCCGCAATCACATCAAGCACCTGCGGCAAGCGCTCAAACGCGGTTACCGGATCGAACTCGAGCGGATCGGAGAACGAGTCCCGGAGCCACCGGACCCGAACGCTGCGAACCCGCCCGCCTACGACCCGACGCCGGTTCCGGTGTGGCAGCTCTACCAGGAACCGCAGGCCGAGGGTGCGCTGGTGTCGATCGACGTCGCGACCGACGAGGTCCGGGCCATGGTCGGGGGCTACAGCTTCGACAGGAGCCAGTACAACCGCGCGGTTCAGTCGCGCAGGCAACCCGGGTCGGCCTTCAAGCCGATCGTGTACGCGGCGGCCCTCAAGCAGGGCGATACCCCGGCCACGATCGTCTACGACTCCCCGATCGTGTACGACGACGCGGCAACCGGGGGAACCTGGAAGCCCCGAAACTACGGGCGCAAGTTCTACGGACCCATCACCTACCGGCAGGCGCTCGCAAAATCCAGGAACCTCGCCACCGTGAAAGTCACGCGGAAGATCGGGATCGACGCGGTGATGGAGATGGCGCAGTCGCTCGGAATCCACGCTCCGCTCGAACGCAACCTGGGACTCGCACTCGGAAACAGCGAGGTGACACTGGCCGAACTGGTCCGGAGCTACGGGATCTTCGCAGCCGGGGGCCGGGAGACGACCCCGATCTACATTCTCGAGATCCGGGACCGGGAAGGGGCGCTGCTCGAAGAGCGGGTGCCGCTGCTCACCGACCGCAGCGAACTCGAAGACCCGAATACCCCCAGGCCCGAGGAGCCCGAGATCGACCCGATCCTCCTGCAACTCACCGAGCAGACCCTGTCCGAAGCCGAGCAGGAACGCGACGGCACCGCGCCCGAGTACCGGGTCCCGGACGGCTTCGCGATCGACCCGATCGACGCCTACCTGATGTCCGACCTGCTGCGCGCGGTGGTAGAGGAAGGCACGGGCTGGCGGGCGCGGCGCCTGCGACGGCCGGTCGCGGGCAAGACCGGGACCACCAACGACAACCACGACGCCTGGTTCCTGGGCTTCACCCCCGACCTCGTGGCCGGCGTCTGGGTCGGCTTCGACACCGCCCGGCCGCTGGGCAAGAACGAGGCGGGCTCGCGCGCGGCCGCCCCGATCTGGGTCGCCTATATGGAGCGCGTGCTGCGCGAACTCCCACCCGAAGAGTTCCCGGTGCCGAGCGGTATCCAGTTCACGCGCATCGACCCGAAAACGGGCCTGCTCGCCCGTCCCACGACCAACGCGGTGTTCCAGTCATTCCGCGAGGGAACCGCCCCGGCGGAATTCGCACCGAACGGCGACGGCCAGAGCGGCCGGCCACGGCTCGATTAGGCAAAGGGCCGCGGTGCCGCGCAGAGTCCCGTTCACGGCCGACCGCGGCTACACTTTGAGTTGATGCCGGAGGCGCAGGTGGTGGTGATCGGGGGAGGCCACAACGGTCTCGTCTGCGCTGCGTACCTGGCGCGCAAGGGCGTAAATGTGCGTCTGGTCGAGCGTCGCGAACTGCTCGGCGGCGCCGCCTCGACCGAAGAGCGCTGGCCAGGGTTCCAGATTTCGCGCGCCGCCTACGTGCTCGGTCTGTTCCGGCCGCAGATTCTCGAGGAACTGCAACTCGCTCGGCACGGGCTGCGGCTCCTGCCCCGGTATCCATCCTCGTTCACGCCACTGCCCGACGGGCGCTCACTGGTGCTGGGGTATGACCGCGAACACGACCTCGCCGAGATCGCGCGCTTTTCGCAGCACGATGCGGAGGCGTACCCCAGGTACCAGGCATTCCTCGAGAAGATCGCGAGCGCGCTGGAGCCGACCCTGGACCGCCCTCCGCCCAGTACCCGGTTCGGTGGAGGCTCCGACCTGCTCCCGTGGTTCGAGGCGGCAAGACTCGGAGCCCGACTCGGACGAGACTTCTCGGGCAGCCTGAGGCTGCTGCTCGGCCCGGCCCGGGCCCTGCTCGACGAATGGTTCGACTCCGAGCCGCTCAAGGCCACGCTGGCCACCGACGCAGTCATCGGCGCGTTCGCCGCGCCGTCGATGCCGGGCACGGGCTACGTGCTGTTCCATCACGTGATGGGATCGGTCACCGGTCGACGCGGAGTCTGGGCCTACGTCGAGGGTGGCATGGGCGGCCTCGCGAACGCGCTGGAGCGCTCGGCGCGTGAGGCCGGCGTCGAGATTCGGACCGCGGCGCCGGTGGCTCAGGTCCTGGTGCGCGACGGACGCGCGGCCGGCGTGGCCCTCGAGGACGGGGAGGAAATCCAGGCAGACCTGGTGGTCTCGTCCGCCGACCCCTACCACACCTTCAAGGGCCTCGTGGGCGAGAAGCACCTCCCCGAGGCCTTCGTGCGCGGGCTGAACACGATCGACTTTCGCAGTCCCGTGTTCAAGATCAACGCCACACTCTCGGCGCTGCCGGAGTTCCGTGTCACCGACCGGGACGCACCGCCGCCCCTCGGCGGCACGATCCACCTGGGCGCGACCGACCTCGACGCAATCGAGCACGCCTACGATCAGGCCCGGGGGGGCGACGTCTCCGAACGGCCCCTGGTCGAACTGGTGCTCCCGACGGTGCTGGATCGCGAACTTGCACCCGAGGGCAAGCACATCGCTTCGTTCTTTGCGCAGTACGCGCCCGAGCTTGCGATGGACGATCCCGGCTGGGACAAACTGCGCGACCTCGCGCGCGACCGCGTCCTGGCGCTCTGCGACGAGGCCGCGCCCGGTTTCTCCGACCGGATCGAAGACCTCGAAGTGCTGGCGCCTCCCGATCTCGAGCGCACCTACGGGCTCACGGGCGGAAACATCTTCCACGGAGCCATGAGCCCCGACCGATTGCTGTTCATGCGGCCACTCCCGGATTGGGCCAACTACCGCACGCCGCTCGACGGCCTGTACCTGTGCGGCGCCGGGACCCATCCCGGTGGGGGCGTGATGGGCGCATGCGGTCGCAATGCCGCACTCGAAATTTTGCGCGAACTCGGGCGTGAGCGCTTCTGGAACCGGGTGCGCACGACGCTGCGCGAGGATCTTCCCGCGAGGCTTCGCTCCTGGCGGAATCGGGTCCGATCGCTCACAGCAGCAAAGGCCGACTGAGCGACCCCTAGCATCGTTTCGACGATCCCGCGCCGCGCGGGCTATGCTGCCCGCGCGCATGCCCCCGACGATCCTGCTATTGGTCCGGCACGGAGAGACTCCGGCAAATCTCGACGGCGTCTGGCACGGCTCGACCGACACCGCGCTCACGAAGCGCGGTCAACTGCAGGCCGAGCGCGCGGCGGAGCACCTGAGCCAGCATCACGCCGGCGCTCGAGCCCTCTACACAAGCCCGCTCCAGCGCGCCCGGCAAACCGCTGCCCCGATCGGGCGCGCCCTCGGTCTCGAACTGCAGGCCGATCCGGAGCTGGCCGAGTTCGACCTGGGAAGCTGGGAAGGCAAGAGCTATCGGGAACTCGCCCGCACCCACCAACTCTGGGAGGAGATGCGACGCGACCCGGACTTCGCCCCCCACGGCGGCGAGTCTCCGCGCCAGGTCACCGATCGCGTCTGTCGGGCCCTGGCGCGAATTCACGCCGCACACCCGGGCGAGCGCGTGATCGTGGTGACCCACGGTGGCGCCCTCAGCATGGCCATGGGACGGCTCCTGGGCCAGCACGAGACCGACTGGCACCGCGTGATGGACAACGGCGCGCTCTCCGAACTGCTGCTGGCGCCCGAGCCGAGCCTCCGGAGCTTCAACTTCTCGGAACACCTCGAAGGGCTCTGAACCAGACGGACCCGCCCGGATCCCGGGCGACCGCGAGGCGGTTCGTAGTATTATCGGGCGCGAACAATCGAGAAAAGGTGCCCCCAAGATGAACTTCGACTTCTCAGAAGAGCAGAAGCTCCTCCAGAAGACCGCGCGCGACTATCTCTCCGAGAACGCCCCGCTCGGCCTTTGCAGAAAGATCCTGGAGGGAGACGAATCCTACAGCCGCGAACTCTGGCAAGCCGCAGCCGAGATGGGCTGGCTGGGCGCCGCGATCCCCGAAGAGTACGGGGGCGCCGGTTTCGGCCAACTCGAACTGGCACTGATTGCCGAAGAAGTGGGCCGCGCGCTCGCACCGATCCCGTTCTCGTCCTCGGTCTACCTGGCGACCGAGGCGCTGATGCTGGCGGGCACGGACGAGCAAAAGCAGCGCTACCTGCCGCGCCTGGCCTCGGGCGAGCTGATCGGGACCTTCGCGATCGCGGAGCGGCGCGGCAGGCCGACGCCGGCCAGCATCCAGACCACCTTCAAGGCCGGCGAGTTGGCGGGCGTCAAGCTACCGGTCCCGGATGGCGACGTAGCCGGGCTCGCGATCGTGAATGCGCGTGACGACAGCGGGATCTCGCTCGTGATCGCCGAACTCGACGCACCCGGTGTCGAGCGCGAGACCCTGACGTCGATCGACCCGTCGCGCTCGCTTGCCCGGATCAGCTTTCAGGGCGCGCGGGCCGAACTGCTCGGAACGTCCGGCAATGGACAAGAACTCGCCGAGTCGATCCTGGACCGCGCCGCGGTGCTGATGGCGTTCGAGCAAGTCGGGTCCGCGGCTCGCGCGTTCGAGATCACCAAGGACTTCATGATGGAGCGTTACGCGTTCGGCCGCCCGATCGCGTCTTTCCAGGCGCTCAAGCACCGGCTGGCCGACCTGTACGTGAAGATCGAACTGGCGCGCTCCAACTCCTACTACGGGGCGTGGGCGCTCTCGAGCGAAAGCCCGGAGCTCGCGGTCGCGGCCTGCGGCGCACGCGCGAGTGCGAGCGACGCATTCGATCTCGCGAGCCAAGAAATGGTCCAACTCCACGGGGGCGTCGGCTACACCTGGGAGTTCGACTGCCACCTCTTCTACCGCCGCGCAAAGCTCCTGGGACTCGCTCTCGGGAACGCCAACGAATGGCGCGACAAGTTGATCGAACGGCTCGACCGCGTGTCGGCCGCCTGAGGAGACCTGCATGGATTTCAACGACACCCCGCAAGAGTCCGAGTTTCGAGCTGAGGCTCGCAGCTGGCTCGACGCCAACGCCAAACGGCTCGGCGCCGACGAGTCCCCGACCGGAATGGCCCAGGGCCCGGACCGGTCAGACCTGATCAAGGAGTCTCAAACCTGGCAGGCGCACAAGGCCGATGCCGGCTGGGCCTGCATCACCTGGCCCAAGGAGTACGGGGGCCGCGGAGCCTCTTCGATTCAGAACGTGATCTGGAACCAGGAGGAGGGCCGCTATCGCACGCCCCCGAACGTGTTCGGGATCGGCCAGGGGATGCTCGGACCGACGATCATGGCGCACGGCAGCGACCCGCAGAAGACGCGCTACCTGAACCCGATGCTGCGCGGCGACGAAATCTGGTGCCAGCTCTTCAGCGAGCCGGCGGCCGGCTCGGACCTGGCCGGACTCCAAACCCGCGCCGTCCAGGAAGGCGACGAGTGGGTTTTGAACGGCCAGAAGATCTGGACCACCGGTGCGCAGTATTCCCGCTGGGGCATGATCGTGACGCGCTCGGACCCCGCCGCGAAGAAGCACGCCGGAATCACCTACTTCATCGTCGACATGGAATCTCCGGGGATCGAGATCCGGCCGATCAAGCAGATCAACGGTGGAAAGTCGTTCACCGAGGTGTTCTTCAGCGACGTGCGCGTCCCGGACGAGAACATCGTCGGAAAAGTGAACGACGGCTGGCGCGGTGCAATCACGACGCTCATGAACGAGCGCGCCTCGATCGGGGGCGGCGGCGGTTCGAACGGCTTCAAGGAGTTGATGCGGCTCGCGCGCGAGACCGACTGGAACGGGCGGCCGGCGCTTCAGGACCCCTACGTCCGGCAGCGGCTGGCCGACTTCTACATTCGCTCGAAGGGCCTTCAGTACACGGGCTACCGGACCCTGACGGCCCTCTCCAAGGGAGCGACGCCGGGACCCGAGGCCTCGATCGGGAAGCTGGTCGGTGCCCCGCTCAGCCAGGAACTCGCCGGTTTCGCGTGCGACCTGCAGGGACAGGCCGGCACGCTGATGGACGACGAGTCCAGCTGGCAGTCGAGTTACCTGGGGGCGCCCGGCATCCGGATCGCGGGCGGCACCGACGAGATCCTGCGAAACATCATCGCGGAGCGCGTCCTCGGGCTACCGCCCGAAGTCCGGCTCGACAAGGGCGTCGCGTTCCAAGATATCCCGACCGGCCGAAACTAGCCCGGCGACGCCGGGCCCCGAATCGGAGACTGCAGGCCCCGCCCGGGCACCGGGCGGGGCTGCCTTGCTAACCGAAGACCTGCGGCTGCCGGTTACTCCATGGCCGCGCGCGCTCGAGCTGCGAAGCCACGCGAAATAGCGTGGCTTCGTCGGCATAACGGCCCACGAACTGCATTCCGAGCGGCAGACCGTCAGCGCTCCAGGCGAGCGGAACCGACATCGCGGGCTGGCCGGTGAAGTTGAAGGGCGGCGTGAACGGAAACGCTTCGGCCTGACGCTTCGAGACCTCACGCGGTTCCAGGGTGACGGGATCGATGTGCCCGATCACGGGCGGCGGGGTTCCCATGACCGGGGTGAGGAGCAGGTCGAACTCCTCGAACAGTGACAGCGTCTGCCGACATAGCACGCGCAAGCTGCGCCAGGCGCCCATCACCTCGGCACCCGTCAGCTTCCGGCCCGCGCGAATCCCGGCCCAGGTCAGCGGCTCGAGTTCGTGTTCCTCGGGCTCGCGCCCGCGCGCGGCGACGAGTTCGAGGTAATTGGCCGCGGCGTTCGCACCCGAGACCCGCTGCTGCGCGCGGTAGAGTTCCCGATAGTCGATCCCGAGTCCGCGCTCGACGAGCTCGTGCCCGAGCCCTTCGAGCAGCACCGCGGTCTCTTCGAGCGCCGCCTGGTTCTCGGGATGGATCGCAACCCCGCGCGGAGTCTCGGAGGTGAACGCAATGCGCAACCGGCCCGGATCGGCGCCGACCTCGTCGAGGTAGGGGCGCGCCTTGGCCGGGTAGGCGAACGGCGTCGCCGGCTCCGGCCCGTCGCTGCAATCGAGCATCGCGGCACTGTCGCGCACGCTGCGGCTGACCACGTGGTCCACGCTGAAACCGATCGCCCGGCCCGGGTCGAGCGGTCCCCCGGGGTTTCGGTCGCGCGTCACCTTGAGGCCGAACACTCCGCAACACGCCGCCGGAATCCGGATCGATCCGAGGCCGTCG
Organism: Myxococcota bacterium; assembly: GCA_036337215.1. GTDB lineage: Bacteria > Myxococcota_A > UBA9160 > SZUA-336 > SZUA-336 > JABSQV01. Next base: position 40,201 of record JAYZEO010000028.1, read on the forward strand.
CTCGCGTGCGCGAGCGGAACGATTCCTGCTGCGGTCGCGGCCGCCGCTCCGCCGCTCGAGCCTCCCGAGATGTGATCGGGGTTCCAGGGATTGCGGCAGGGACCGAGCAGGGCTGACTCCGTGGTCCCGGTGATACCGAGTTCGGGGGTATTGGTCTTGCCGAGGATCACCACGCCCGAGGCCCGGTAACGCCGGGTGAGTTCCCCGTCCTCGGCCGGTACCTCGTCGGCCAGGAAACGGCTCCCGCTAGTGCGCGGCATCCCGGCGACCGGGCAGCCGAGATCCTTGATCAGAAACGGCACCCCCCGGAAGGGTCCGGGCGGCAGCTCGCGCGCCGCGGTCTCGCGGGCCTCGTCGTACGCCTTGTAGACGACCGCGTTCAAAGTCGGGTTGTGCCGTTCGATGCGCTCGATCGCCGCTTCGACGAGTTCTGCGGCCGAAACCTCGCCCTTGCGCACCAGTTCCGCGAGGCCCAGGCCGTCGTATTCCGAGTATTCGTGGTACACGCGAGATCCTCCCGCAAAGGCCTGATTCTACCGGCTCGGTTGATCTCCGGGTGCCGGGTCTGAGACCCTCGTCCCCCGCAGCAAAGGAGACCCACATGCCCGAGATGAACCGCCAGTGGTTGCTGGCCGCACGGCCGCGGGGCCTCGTCAAACAGAGCGATTTCGAGTTCGTGGAGACGCCGCTGCCCGAGCCCCAGGACGGACAGGTGCTGGTACTCAACCTGTACCTCTCCTTCGATCCGGCGATGCGCGGTTGGATGGAGGATCGCCCCAGCTACGTGCCGCCGGTGCAGATCGGCGAGCCGATGCGGGCCGGCTCCGTCGGCCAGGTCGTCGCGACCCGGCATCCGGATCTCAAAGAAGGCGACTTCGTGCAGGGCACCTTCGGCTGGCAGGACTATGCACTCGCGGCTCCGGGCCTCGCCAATCCGGTGCCACCGGGAATTCCCTTGACCTGGGTGATGGGCGTCGTCGGCATCACCGGACTCACGGCCTACTTCGGGCTACTGGATCTGGGAGAGCCGAAGCCGGGTGAAACCGTCGTGGTCTCGGGTGCCGCAGGAGCCACCGGCTCGGTCGCGGGCCAGATCGCGAAGCTGCACGACTGTCGCGTCGTCGGAATCGCGGGTGGCGCAGAGAAGTGCGCCTGGCTGACCGAGGCCGCGGGCTTCGACGCGGCAATCGACTACAAGGGCGAGCGGGTTTCCCAGAAACTTCGCGAGTTGTGCCCAAACGGGATCGATGTGTATTTCGACAACGTCGGCGGGCCGATCCTGGATGACTGCCTCGGACAGATCGCTCAAAACGCTCGCGTGGTTCTGTGCGGCGGGATCTCGGGCTACAACGAGAGCGAACCGCCGCCGGGGCCGCGCAACCTGATGAACCTCGTGATCCAGCGCGCGCGGATGCAGGGCTTCATCGTGCTCGATTACCTTCCGCGCTTCGGCGAAGGCGTCGGGAAGCTGCTGGAGTGGGTCCGCGCGGGCAGGATCGTGCACCGCGAGGACATCCAGCACGGACTCGAGAACGCACCCGAGACCTTCCTGCGGCTGTTCGCGGGCAAGAATCTCGGCAAACAACTGCTGAAAATCGCGGAAGCGCCGCTCGGGAACGAACCTCGGGCCACGGAGGGGTCCTGATGTCGGATAGCGTCAGGGTCGAAAGAGAGAATGGGGTGGGCTGGGTGACGCTCAACCGCCCGGATCGCATGAACGCGCTCACGCCGGAAATGCTGGCGGTGCTCCCCGAACGTCTGGGCGAGGTCGCGAACGATCCCGAGGTTCGCTGCGTCGTGCTCACGGGCGAGGGCGAACGCGCCTTCTCGGCGGGCGCAGATCTGGCACCCCCGGGAACCCGGGGCAACCCGGTTTCACGCGCGGACCGAACGCTCGAGGCATCGATCGACCAACTCAAGCATTTCCAGGAGTCCTCCTGGCTGCTTCACACGATGCCCAAGCCGACGCTGGCCGCGATCAACGGAGCCGCCGCGGGGGCATCCTTCTCGATGGCGCTGGCCTGCGACTTTCGCGTGGTCGCAGAGCACGCGGTGATGACCACGGCGTTCGCACGGATCGGCTTCTCGGGGGATTTCGGAGGCGCCTACTTCATGACTCAGATCCTGGGCACCGCGAAGGCGCGCGAACTCTACATGCTCGGGAGCCGCGTGGGTGCAGAGGAAGCCCACGAGATTGGGCTCGTCCACCGTAAGTTCTCGAGCGACAGCTTTCGCAAGGAGACACGTGAGTTCGCTGAGAAGATCGCGGCGGGCCCGCCGCTCGGGTACCGCTACATGAAGCGCAACCTGAACCTCGCGATTCACAGCCACCTGCGCGACCTGCTCGACCTCGAGGCCGAGGCCATGATGCGTACGGGTCGAAGCGAGGACTTCATGAACGCCACGGCGGCGTTCCTCAAGAAAGAAGACCCGGTTTTTCGGGGACGTTAGGCAACGCCGCGAACCGGGCGGCTGCTGCGGGAGAGGAGTTCGTGATGGCTATCGAGATCGAAACGACCTACGGAAAGATCGCGGGAACTCAGGCCGACGCGCACCAGCGCTTCCTGGGAGTCCCGTTCGCACGACCGCCCGTCGGCGCGCGGCGCTTCCTGGCCCCTGAAGGGCCCGAGCCCTGGAGCGAAACACGCCCCGCAACCGAGTTCGGACTCTCTGCGCCCCAGAACCCGAGCCCGCTCCCGGGCATGGAACCCGGGCCGCAGGGTGAGGACTGCCTGTTCCTGAACGTCTACACACCCGCGGCCGACAGCGCCGCCCGACCGGTCATGGTCTGGATCCACGGCGGAGGCTTTACGGGCGGATCGGGATCCCAGGCACTTTACGAAGGCGGACCGCTGTGCACGCGCGGCGACGTCGTTTTGGTCAGCGTGAACTACCGCCTCGGTGCGCTCGGCTACCTGACCGTCCCGGGCGCGGACCCGAACCTGGGTCAGCTCGACCAGATCGCGGCGCTGCGCTGGGTGCGTGACAACATCGAGCGATTCGGAGGCGACCCCGGAAACGTCACGATTTTCGGCGAGTCAGCGGGCGGTATGGCCGTGGCGACCTTGCTCGGCATGCCCGGCGCCGCCGGACTCTTCCACCGCGCGATCCCGCAGAGCGGGGCCGCGCATCATGTGCACAGCGCCGAGAGCGCCGCACGCGTGGCGGAACGTTTTTGTGGAGAACTCGGCTTGCCGGGCGCCGACGCGGAGAAGCTCCGACAGCTACCGGTCGAGCGAATCCTCGAGGCCCAGGCAAAGGCCCTGGTCGCGCTGCAGCGTGAACCCGGACTCGCGTTCGCTCCCGTGGTCGACCCCAACTCGCTGCCGCAGCACCCGCTCGAGGCAGTGCGGGCCGGGGCCTCTGGCGAGATCCCGCTGCTCGTCGGCACCAACCGCGACGAGTCGAAGCTCTTTAACATTGGACTCGCGGGCGGAGAGGTCAGCGCGGAGCAACTCGAAAAGCGCGTGCGGGCGCTGCTCCGGGCACGCCGGGCAGAAGATCGGGCGCCGGCCCTGATCGACGCCTACCGACGTGCGCGAGAAGGACACGCCTCGACCGAGGCCGCGGAACTCCTGGATGCGATCGACTCGGATCACACCTTCAGGATCCCGGCGATCCGGCTGGCCGAGGCGCATGCAGCGCACCCGGCCGGCACCTACGGCTATCTGTTCACCTGGGAATCACCCGCGCGCCGCGGCGCGCTCGGCTCCTGCCACGCGCTCGAGTTGCCGTTCGTGTTCGGGAGCTTCAATGCCCCGACCATGGACCGCTTCGCAGGCACGGGCCCGGAGGCGGAACGGCTCTCGCAGCGGATCATGGATGCCTGGATCGCATTCGCACGTAGCGGCGACCCGGCGCACCCCGGACTCCCCGAGTGGCCGACGTACGACGCCCAGACGCGGGCTACGATGCTGTTCGACCGAAGCTGCGAGCGCTGCGACGCACCCCTCGACGCGGAGCGCGCCGCCTGGGACGGGATCCTGTAGCCGCAACGACTGCACGCGAGCCAGAGGGGATCAGCCACCCGCGTGCGGGTCGCGCCAGGCCCCGCGATCGAGAAACAGGCCCAGGCGAGCCGCCTCGGAAAAGACGCGGCCGGTCCGGATGACCCGCGGCCCCGAGCGGTCGATCCGGAGCCGCACGCTCTGTCCCGGCGCGAGCGTGTATTCGCGATCGCCGTCGAAGGCGAGCACGCCCGGGCCCCGGAACTCGACCGCCTGCCCGAGTTCGACGCGGCGCCAGGACGCGACCCGAACCGGGCGGTAGAGGCCGGGCGAGATCGGCACCCGAAGTTCGCACGACCCCTCCACTGCCCCGCCACACTCGACCTCGACGCCGAAGTCGTCGTCGATGCCGGCCGGATGCAACAGCCCGCCGATCGGCGAGGTTCCGATCGCGGCGGGCTCGGCTCGGGCGAGCAGGAGCCGCCGCAGATGTGCAGGCTCGAAGGGCAGCAGGTTCCCGCGGAAGTCCCCGACGAGCAGCACCGCATCCACCAGGGCCAGATCTCGCGGCCCCCCGTCGATCTCGACCCGAATGCACTTGGCGCGCGGCGCGACCTGCTCGAGCGCCATCTCACCCAAGACCACCAGGGCCGCCGCGGACCCGGCCAGCGTCGCCTCGAGCATGAACGGGAAGACATTGTTCGTGCCGGTCGAAACCGGCACCATCGGCACCCCGGGCCACGCTTTCGCAACCGTTCGTTGGGTGCCGTCACCGCCGAGCACCACCAGCGCCCCGCAGCCGGAAGCGCGCATCGCCTCGGCCGCGCGGGCGCTGTCATCGGCCGTGACTCGTGCCCCGATGTCGATCACCTCGATCTCGGCATCGAGGCGCAGGTGCCTGACCGCCTCCTCGGAGACACGGAACGGATCGCGCGCGACGACCACGCGGGCTGCTCCGCTCGCCGCGGCCCCGATCACGATCCGGGCCACCTGGTTGCGCTTGCTCTGCGGAGTCGAATCCCCCGCCCGGGCAGCCACGCGGCGCACGTCACGCCCCGAGACCGGATTCACGACCACGCCCACGACCCCCGACATCGATCCCCTTTCTCTCGAGACCCCTATGGTAGGCTGCGCCGATGGCAGGAAAATTGACACAGCTTTATCGGTTGATTCGATACGGTCTGCCTCTGCGACGGCTCGTGCCCGATGGCGACCTGACCCTGGCCGACCTGATCGAGCGCCAGGTCGAAAAGCGCGGCGACCACCCTGTCGTACTGTACGAAGACCGCCAACTCAGTTACCGCGAGTACAACGAGATTGCGAACCGGTTTGCTCACTGGGCGATCTCACGTGGACTGCGCACGGGCGACGTCGTGGCGCTGCTGATGGAGAATAGGCCCGAGTTCCTGTGCGTCTGGGCGGGCCTCGCGAAGGTCGGGATCACGGCCGCCCTGATCAACACCAACCAGCCGGGCCGGGCGCTCCACCACGCGATCTCAGAATCCGGCGCCGGCCTCGCAATCGTGGGAAGCGAGTGCCTGGCCCTCTACGAGACGCTCGACGGCGACGCGACATGGAAGCTCGCCGTCGTGAGGGAAGAGGGCGAGAGCGACGAGGCCGCCGCACGTTTTCCCGAAAACGCAGAGGATCTGACGGCAGCGCTCGGGACCCAGCCCACCGGAAATCCTCCGCGCGAGGTCCGAGTCAACGCGCGTACAGGAGACGAACTCTTCTACATCTATACTTCGGGAACGACGGGACTTCCAAAGGCGGCCCGGTTCAGCCACATCAAGTTCGTGAGTGCCGGTACCGCTGCGCGCTTCGGTGGATTCGGGCCGAAGGACATCATGTACTGCGCGCTTCCCCTGTATCACAGCGCGGGTGGAGCGATGGCGGCCGGCGCCGTACTGCTCTCCGGAGGTACCCTGGCGCTCCGGCGGCGCTTCAGCGCGAGCCAGTTCTGGGAAGACATCCGTCGCTACGACGCGACCGCGTTCCAATACATCGGAGAGTTCTGCCGCTACCTGCTCAACCGACCCGCCGACCCGAGGGACGGCCAGCATCGGATCAAGTTGATCATCGGAAACGGCCTGCGTCCCGACATCTGGGAGGAGTTCCGGGATCGTTTCCGACTCCCCAGCATCATCGAGTTCTATGGTGCCACCGAAGGCAACGTCGCGATGCTGAACATGGACAACAAGGTCGGGTCCGTCGGACGGATCCCGCTCAAGGGAATGATGGACGCGCGGCTGATCCGTTACGACGTCGAGAAGGACGAATACCTGCTTGACGAAAACGGCCATTGCATCGAGTGCGAACCCGGCGAGGTGGGCGAACTGATCGGCGCAATGCCGTCCACCAGCGACGACGCACGCGGACGCTTTGAGGGCTACACCTCGAAAGCAGCCACCGAGAAGAAGATCCTTTCCGACGCCTTCGAAGACGGCGACCTCTTCTTCCGCACCGGCGACCTGCTCAAGGCCGATGCCGAAGGCTACTTCTACTTCATCGATCGGATCGGGGACACCTTCCGCTGGAAGGGCGAGAACGTCTCTACCCAGGAGGTGGCCGAGGCCGTCGGGGTCTACCCCGGCGTACAGATGACCAATGTCTACGGGGTCGAGGTCGCGGGCACGGATGGGCGCGCCGGGATGGCGGCCCTGGTGCTCGAAGATCCGACGGCCTTCGATGGAGCAGCCTTTTACGAACTCGTCTCCGGTGCGCTCCCTTCCTACGCGGCGCCCGTGTTCGTCCGACTTCAGAAAGAGCCGGAAGTGACCGGTACCTTCAAGCTCAAGAAGGGCGACCTGCAGGACCAGGGTTACGACCGGAGCCAGGTCGAAGACCCGCTCTTCGTGCGCGATGACGCTGCGGGGCGCTACGTCGAACTCACAGCGGAACGGCTCCGCGCGCTCGAAACCGGCGAACTTCGAATCTAGAACCGGCGATGACCGACCTGCTCTCGCTCTCCGCACGCTTCATCGACAGCGGCGCGAGCGATGGCCCGCGCTCGACCAACCGGATCACGACGGAACTCTCCGAGGTCGCCCCGGGGATCGCGGTCGTAGAAGCCTTCTCGCACGTGGTCGCCTTCACGACCGAAGCGGGGCTCGTGCTCTTCGACACCAGCCTGGAACTCTTCGCGCCCGGGATTCTGAAATCGCTGCGCGCCTGGTCGGACGAGCGCGTACACACCATCGCCTACACCCACGGACACGTGGATCACGTCGGCGGTACCGGGGCCATTCTCGAGGAAGCGCGCGAGCGGAAGCGCCCGGCACCCAGGGTGATCGGCCACGAGAATCTGCCCGCTCGTTTCGATCGCTACGAACAGACACAGGGCTACAACGCAGCCATCAACGCCCGTCAGTTCCGTCGCGGCCTGCTGGGCTCGAGTCGAGCCGGGGGCTTCGGACCCTCGGTCTGGGTACGACCCGACACCACGGTTCGAAACCGCCTGCGCACCCGGGTCGGAGGACTCGAACTGGAATTCCGCCACGCCCGAGGCGAAACCGACGACCACCTCTGGGCCTGGCTCCCCCAGCAGAAGGCCATCTGCGCCGGAGACTTCGTGACCTGGGTATTTCCAAACGCCGGCAACCCGCAGAAGGTCCAGCGCTATCCGCTCGAGTGGTCGCGGGCGCTGCGTGAAATGGCCGCGCTCGAGCCGGAGCTGCTGCTGCCCGCGCACGGTCTCCCGGTGGGCGGCACCGATCGCATCCGCCGTGTGCTCGACGATCTCGCACGCGGACTCGAAATCCTCGTCGAAGGCACGCTTCGACACATGAACGACGGCGAGCCACTCGACCGGATCCTGCAGGCCGTCACGCTTCCACCCGCGCTACTCGAAAAACCCTACATGCAGCCGATCTACGACGAGCCGGAGTTCGTGATCCGAAACATCTGGCGCCTCTACGGCGGCTGGTACGACGGCAATCCGGCAAGGCTCAAGCCGGCGCCCGACGCGGCGCTGGCGACCGAGATCGCGGAACTCGCGGGGGGAGTCCCGGCCCTGGCGAAACGCGCGCGCAAGCTCGCCGAGGCGGGCGAACTGCGCCTCGCCTGCCACCTGATCGAACTGGCGACCCAGGCGGCGCCCGAGGACCGGGAGGCACACGCACAGCGAGCCTTTATCTATCTCCGACGAAGAGAAAGCGAACTCTCGCTGATGGCGCGCGGAATTTACGGGAGCGCTGCGGAAGACTCCCAGTCGATTGCCGGAATCGACCCGGATGCGCCACCGAAACGCTAGCCGCCGCAACCGGTGCGCCGGCGGGCGAACTACTCAGGCCGT
>JAYZEO010000029.1:0-18228 GCA_036337215.1 Myxococcota bacterium
GGAGGGCGACAACGCGTCTGCGAGCAGGCGCGCCATGCGAGCGGAGCGCTCGAGGATCGCGAAGTCGGCGCGGTGGGCCCAGGCCGTCGTCAGTTCGTAGAGCGCGCCGAGGACCAGGGAGGCCTGATCCTCGACCGTGTGTCTGCGCGAGACGTCGCCCAGGGAACGCCCCCGGCGGATCAGCTTCTCTACGCTGCGCTGGCCAATGCGCTGGCGCGGCCCCTCTTCGTCGGACGCGTAGTTGGCTCCGATCGTCGCCGACAGCAGGTCCTGATGCATGGGTCCGACCGCTGCGGTGGCATCGTGGATTTGCGCAAATAGCAGTGCGATTCGGTCTCCGGTGCTCCCGGGATGGCGGAGCGCCGCCTCGACGAACTCCACGAAGTAGTCCCGACCGCGGCGGGTGAGTTCGTTCACCAGGTCCTGCTTGGATCCGAAGTGGTTGAAAAAGGTCTGGCGCGCCACGTCGGCTTCTTCGCACAGGTGGGCGATCGTGGTCTTCTCTACGCCCCGCTCACCGAACAGGGCCGCGGCCGCCGAAACGATGCGGTCCGCGGTTTCCTGGCGGCGGCGTTCGTAGCGTGAGCTGGTGGGTATAGTTGACAACGAGTCTAATAATAGACTATAAGTCCATTTTACGCAAAACCCGACACCATCGGAGGGAGCCATGGAAGCCACCGCCAGCCCGGACCGAGACCTCTTCCTCGACCTTGCGGAGGCCGAAGACTCGGCTCCGCTCCTGCACCGCCTGCGCGAGGAGGACCCGGTCCACTTCGTCGAGCCGTTGGGCTTCTGGTTCGTGACCCGCCACGACGACGTGAAGCGGCTCTTCAACGAGCCGGAGAATGCCAGTCAGCGCCGCACCGAGTGGGAGCACTTCACGCCCGCGAAGGAAGGCACGATGCTGCGCTGGCTCGCCGACAGGCAGGCGATCGGGGATGGGACCGAAGCGCATCTGCGCTTTCGGGGGCTGTTCAACGGTGCCCTGACACCGCGCGCCGTGCGCCGCATGGACGCGCAGATCCGCGAGGTGGTGGAGCGCTTCGCGGCGCCGCTGCGAAACCGACCGGGCGAGGTTCTCGACCTGATGGCAGACTTCACCAACCCGATCCCCAACACCGTGATCGCGCGGATCTTCGGCGTGGACCCCGGAGCGGGCGAGGTGCGCTTCCGCGAGATCGCCCAACAGTTGATCCGCGGCTTCTTCCCGTTCGCGCCGCCCGAGGCGGTCGAGGCGGCCGAAGAGGCGCTCCGGGAGATGGCGCCCTGGGTCCGCTCGATGGTGGCAGAGCGACGCGCAAACCCGCGCGAAGATCTCATCTCGGACCTGTTGCGGGCGCAGCAGAGCGACACCACGCTCGACGACGACGACATCGTGGTCCTCGTCTCGCTCCTGATCGGAGCAGGCAGCGAGACCACCAACCTCGGGGGACTGGTACAGATTCGCACGCTGCTCGAGCATCCGGAGCAACTGAAGCGCGTGCGGGACGACCGATCCCTGATCCCGAACGCCGTGAACGAGATCATGCGCTTCGCCTTCGGCGGGCCCGCGGGCATGCAGCGCTTCGCGGTGCGCGACTTCACGCTGCGTGGCAAGACGATTCGCAAGGGGCAGATGCTGATGCTCGCCCTCGGAGGTGCGAACCGGGATCCGGCCGTGTTTCCGAACCCCGACGTCCTCGACATCGATCGCGACACCCGGGATTCGATGGTGTTCGGTCACGGGCCGCACTACTGCCTGGGTGCGAACCTGGCTCGCCAGGAGATGGGCTGCATGCTCGACGCGGCCCTCGACATCTTGACGCCGGGTTCGCGTGTGCGCGACGACCTGATGGAGTTCCAGTCGATGGGGATCTTCAAGCGCCCGCTCAACCTCCCGATCGAGATCGCGAGCTGACCCGAGCGGGGTCGGAGAGACAAGCGGGCTTCAGATTCCCGCGAACTGGAGTTCACTCGGGCAGCGGGTCTCCTGCGGGGGCGTCGACGCCAACACCCGCGAGGCTCTCGAGGTCCAGCGGGTCGACGCGAAGATCGCGGTTGGCATCGCCCGCGGGGAAGAGTTCGCACGCTCCCGGAGAGGTCCAGCCAAGGCAAGCTGGAGGCGAAGTGGCCGGGGGTCCGGCCGCCAGGATCGTGCGCAGCGCGGTGGCGTCCGCGGCGTCGACCCGGCCGTCACGGTTGGCATCGGCCGGACTCGCGACGGGGGTGCGAGCCGCCCGCGCCTTGCTCAACCAACCATCGCACTGCGCACGCAGCATGCGCCTGCCGATGTTGGGACACAGTTCGTTGGCCGGGAGCAGTGGGAACATCTGTTTGCCGTAGGACATGAACGAACAGTCTTCCGGGCTGCGTACGATCCGGTGCTGCGCACCGGTCAGGTGGCCGAGTTCGTGTGCGACGACCCAGCCGTTCCGGCTCCAGGGGTCGATCAGCCCTTCGCTGCCGCCGCCGCGTCCCCGCGGACTGCCCTCCCGCCACTTTCCCAGCCAGGCGTAGCTGGTGTTCTCTTGCTCGCGCGAAAATGCCCAACCCGGTCCGGGCGCAAGGTAGAGGCGCGACGGTTCGAAGCTCTGCCCCGAAGGCTCGTGCAGGCGATCGTGCGGCATGCGCAGCGCGTCGATGGGACCCCCGCCCTCGCCGAGGCCACCCTCGTGGATGCGGTAGACCCTCACCGAAGCCGCGACGATCTCGACCGGACAGGCCACGTCGAGTTCATGGTTCTTCGTCTGAATCGCAGAGTTGGCCCAGCCGAACTTGTCGAGCAGTCGCCCGGGCCAGTCCGGCTGTCCGTCCACCAGGCGGAAGTCGACGTAGACTTCGATCGGCCAGGTCTCTGCGGCAGCAACACGGAAACCGACGGGCTCTTCCGCGCATGCCGCGCAAGAGACCGCCCACAGCAGGAACGTCACCGTACGAGGGGAGATCATCTGAATCCCCTCCTCTAGCGCGAGCGAAAGCTCTCCGACAACGCGTCGAGGCGCGCGGCCTCGCTCTCGCTCATCGTCCAGTCGAGCGCAGCCGCGTTGTCGCGTGCCTGGGTCTCGTTCTTGGCACCCGGGATCGGGAGGACGTGCGACTGCCGCGCGAGCCAATTGAGCGCCACCTGCGCCGGGGTCGCGTCGCCATGCGCCCTACCGACCTCGCGCATTCCGGCGAGGAGCGGTGCCATGCGTTCCAGCGTCTCGTCCTGGAAGAGCCTCGTGCGCCTGCGGCGGTCGCTCGGGCTCGCGCCCCGCTTGTACTTACCCGACAGGGCACCGCGCCCGAGCGGACAGTATGCAATCAACGCAACGTCGAGCTGGCGGCACGCATCCAGCACCCCGTTCGTCTCGGGCGTTCGCTTCACCAGGCTGTACTCCACCTGGTTCGAAGCCAATGGGATGCCGCGCCGGGCGAGTGCCGCGTGCGCCTCGCGCATCTGGTCCGCGGAGTAGTTGCTGACGCCCACCGTGCGCGTGAGCCCGGCCTCTACCGCGTCGGCCAGCCCCTCCATCAGCTGCGGAATGCTCGCCCACGGCGTGGGAAAGTGGATCTGGTAGAGATCGACGCTCTCGACCCCGAGCCGGCCCAGCGATCGCTTCAGCGCTTTCACCAGCGTGCCGCGCCCGAGCCGCCAGGGGTAGGGCGCGTACTTCGTCGCGATGTTCGTGGGCCGAGACTCTTTCCGCACCAACTCGCCCAGGATCCGCTCCGACTTCCCGAACCCGTAGATCTCGGCGGTGTCGAAGAGTCTCACTCCGGCGGAGACGCAAGCCTCGAACGCGCCGCGCGCCTCGCCCAGACCGAGCTTGCTCCCGTAGCCGAAGCCCGTGCTGTCGCTCCACGGCATCGCACCAATGCCGATGCGCGGAACCCGGAGCCCACTCGCCCCGATCGTGATCTCGTCCATGGCGGGACCTCCTCCCAGCCGCAGTGTAGGCCGGGGCGCTCGCGCTGTCCGGTCACGACCGATCATCATTACGCGCCGGGGGACCGGACTCGCCGTTTGCTTGTCGCGCCCGTCCAACCGATCGGTTCTAGGTAGCCGGCGGCGCCACGCGACGGGGGCCGTTACGCTCTGCCTCTTCGTAGAGGATAGGGGAGCCAGGCGAGTTCCCGGACCGGTACCCACTGGAACTCCGGTTCCGGGCCGCTTCCCGGAACTCGGCGAACGCGATCAACACCAAGAGGTGAAACCACGATGCCGGAACCGACCCTTCCGTGCGACGGAGGCTGCGCCTGCGGATCCGTGCGCTACCGCCTACTCGAAGACCCGCTCGAGCTCCACATCTGCCACTGCAGTGACTGCCAACGGGTCAGCGGGAGCGCCTTCGTGATGTCCATGCTGATCCATCGGCGTTCTCTCGAGCTCCTTCGAGGGGAGCCCAAGCGGTCTTCGTTCGAGACGACGCAGGGAATCCGTAGGTGCGATCAGCACTGCACGGCCTGCGGTTGTCGCCTCTGGAGCGAGCCCCAGGGATTCCCGGAGCTACTGGTTCTGCGCCCAGGCACGCTCGACGACAAGAGCTGGCTCCAACCGATCGCGCACATCTGGACCTCGAGCGCTCAACCATGGGTCCCGATTCCGGGCGAGGTCCTCCGGTACGCCGGGGAGCCCGACCACCTCGAGATGATAAGGGCCTGGAAGCAGCGAGGAGCCAGAGAGTCATAGGCGGTTCTGGTTTCCATTCACGGGGGAGGGTGGCATGGATCTGTTCACGTTCGAGAACTTCGCGAGCCTTGGCGTCCTGCTCTTTCTTCAGGTCGTGCTCGGCTTCGACAACCTGCTCTACATCTCGATCGAGTCACAGCGCGCGCCTCGTGCGTTGCAGGCGAGCGTGCGGCTCTGGGGGATCGTGATTGCACTCTTTCTGCGCGTCGTGCTGCTGTTCGGGATCATGCAGCTGCTGGAGAGCTTCACGGCGCCGTGGTTCGAGATTCACGTGGAGGGCGTGATCGAGGGCTCGTTTACCTTCTCTACCCTGGTGTTCCTGCTGGGCGGCGGATTCCTGATGTACACCGCGGTCAGGGAGATTTCGCATCTGCTCGCGATAGAGCACCTGGCGGACGAAGAGCGAACCCCGAAACCGGCGGTCCGCGTGGTCGCGATGATCGTGATGATGAACCTGATCTTCTCGTTCGACTCGATCCTGTCCGCGCTCGCGATCACGAAGATCTTCACGTTGCTGGCCATCGCGATCGTGGTTTCCGGGATCTTGATGCTCGTGCTCGCGGACACGGTGTCCGCGTTCATCGCGCGCAACCGCAAGTACGAGGTGCTCGGCCTGTTCATCCTGCTGATCGTGGGTGTCGTCCTGCTCGGAGAGGGTGGCCACGAGGCACACCTGACGCTGTTCGGATACCCGGTCGAGCCGATGGCCAAGTCGACGTTCTACTTCTCGATCATCGTGCTCGTGGCCGTCGACATTCTTCAGTCCGGCTACCAGAAGAAGCTCGCCGGCCGTCGCGCCCGGGTGCAGGGGGCCTGAGGCGGAGCCTCGCTCCGGGAAGTCGTCCCGACGGGGACGGGAGGATCGGAGGATCCGGGTTTCTGTCGGCTAACGGCCTTCCGGGCGATAGAGCTTGAGCGGCCGGTCGCCGGTGATCCAATCGGGTTGCCGACGCCAGGGACGCCCCGCGAATGCGCCGCCGTCGACGACCTGGGCGTGGCCGGTGACCCACTCCGCTTCGTCACTCGCGAGCCACAGGGCGGCCCGGGCGATGTCTTCGGGTTGCCCCACCCGGCCCAGGACCTGGGCGCCTGCGAGCTCGCGGGCGAGTTTGTCGAGGCCTTCCTGGCCGACTTTCGGGCTGCCGGCGGCCAGCGGCGTCGCCACGATGCCGGGGCAGATGCAGTTCACGCGGATTCCGTGTTCGCCCAATTCCAGCGCGACCGAACGCGTCAGGTGAATCACCCCGGCCTTGGCGACGGCGTACAAGTGCGGTGACTCGCCCGTCTTGAGCCCGGCCACGGACGCGGTGCTGATGATCGAGCCGCTGCGCTGTGGACGCATCACTCGCGTCGCGTGTTTGATGCCGAGAAAAACGCCCTTGAGGAGTACGTCGAAGGTGATGTCGAACTCTTCGACCGTCGTGGTCTCGATCGATCCGAGGGCTCCGCCGAAGCCCGCGTTGTTGAACATGCAGTCGAGCCGGCCCCAGCGCTTCATGCAGTCGTCGACGACCCCGCGCAGATCGTCTTCCCGGGTGACATCGACGCGGCGGAAGCCGGCGTCTTCACCGAGTTCATCGGCGAGTTTTTGGCCTCGGTCCACCTGGGTATCGGCGATCAGTACGCGGGCCCCCTCTTCGAGAAAGAGTCGCACGCTGGCTGCCCCGATACCGCTCGCTCCCCCGGTGACGATCGCGGTCTTGCCTGAAAGTCGCTCCATGAGTGTTCTCCGGTCTGTCTGAGATACGCGCGCTTAGAGTTGATTGTCCTGGCTGTCTTCCGGGTGAATCGGCTTCGCGTCCGTACTCGCCGCTCGGACGCGCTCGGGCGCGGGTTCAGGGGATCGGTTCGGCGTGGAGAATGCCGTCCTGCTCGAGCCGTTCAATTTCCCCGGGAGACAACTCGAGCCAGGTCTCGAGAACCCAGCGATTGTGTTCGCCCCGGTAGGCCGGGCCGCCGGCGACGTGAGTGCGTGCGTCGGAGAACCGGTAGGGGGATTCGACGACCGGCCGGGTGCCGCCGCCCCGATCGTCGACCCGGGCCACGGTGCCCCGTGCGCGTGCGGTCGCTGACGCGAACGCGGCGTGGTTCGAGCGGATGTCCCCCCAGGCGAGGTTCACGGCGTCGAGGGCCCGGATCAGTGCAGGCCGGTCCGGGAAAGCCGCGAAGAAGGTCGCCACCGTCTCGCGCCGTAGCCGAATCTTTTCTTCGAGCGGCGCACCGGGCGGCGTCGGGTCGACGACTCCGTGGTGTTTGACCAGGAGCTTCCAGACGGTGCGAAAGTCGCCCGTAATCATGATCGGCCCGCCCGGGGCGTCCCAGACTTCGCCGCCGCCCCGGATCAACGGAATTTCGTCCAGCGCGAAGTTCGCGTAGTCGTCGGTGACGAGCATCGTGTCGAGCATGGCGAGGTCGATGTGCTGGCCCAGACCACTGCGTTCGCGCAGGTACAGGGCCGAGAGAATCGCGACGAGTCCGTGGAGGCCGGCGTTCATGTCGGCGATCGAGAGCACGGGGTCGCTGGCGCTGCGTCGATCGTGCGCGGATTGACGGGCCACGAAACCGGATTCAGCGTGGAGCACCGACGCATAAGCGGCTCGATGGGCTTCGGGACCTTCCTGACCGAAGCCCGAGATCGAGAGCATGACGAGGCGTGCATGATCGGCGGAGAGATCCTTCCAGGCGAGCCCGTGGCGGGCCATCACGCCCGGCCGGAAGTTTTCGATCACGACGTCGGCGCAGGCCGCGAGTCGGCGTACCAGTTGCGTGGAGCCCGGGGCCTCGAGGTCCACGCACACGCTGCGTTTCCCCGCGTTCTGCTGGGTGTAGTAGCCGGACAATCCCGCGCGCATCCGGCCCCAGCCTCGGGTGACGTCGCCCTCGGGTGGCTCGAGCTTGACCACCTCGGCCCCCATATCCGAGAGCATGCGCCCCGCGAAGGGTCCCGCGAGGACGCGCGAGAAGTCCAGAACTCGAATGTTTTGCAGGGGGAGTTCCAGGCTGGCCCCCGTTCAGGAACCCGGTTCGGCAGTTCGCGTACCCTCTCGAGTAATCGTCGGTCGCGCGGTGCCCTGCATGCTGTGGGGTTCGGTGTCGACGTCTTCGAGTTCGATTTCGCCAGAGAGAACGGCGCGTTTCCAGGCCTGGTGTTCCGGCTCCCGAGCGTGGAATTCGGGCATGACCTCACGGGCGAATAGCTCCAGGCTGTCGCAGATGTCTTTGTGTTTGTTGTTCCCGGCCTGGTTGAGCAGGATGACCTGGTCGACGTTCGATGCTTCGAACTTCCGCAGCTTGCGGCGCAGGGTTTCCGGAGAACCGATCAAGCCCGTCTTTCGCTGCTTTTGCCCCTTGGGGGTCTCTTTCCATTTCAGATACTCATCCCAGAGACTCACCGAACCCGGTGCGATCGTTCCGTGCGTGGAATAGAAGCGCAGGGAAAACTGGAAGAAGGTCCAACCGTCGGCCTTGCGATAGGCCTCTTCGTCGGTTTCGGCGCACATGAAGCCGCTGACCACCGCGATGTTCGGGTTCGTCTCGTAGTCGGCCAACTTGTCCAGCCGCTTCACGAAGGCATTGTAGTAGGCGTTCACCCAGGCTTCGGCGGCCTCGGCGGAGACGAACTGAAAGCCCAGGGCACCCATGCCCCGTCGCCCCGCCATCTCGATCGTGTCGATCTGGGAGCACGCAACCCAGAGCGGGGGGTGCGGCTTTTGGAAGGGCTTGGGGAGCACGTTGCGAAGCGGGAAGTCGAAGTACTCGCCGTGGTATTCATGCCCTTCCGAGCTGAACATGGGCATCACGGCCCTGACGGCATCCTCCCAGACGGCGCGCTTGTCGCGGAAGCGCCGATCGAAGGGGTGCAGCTCGGTGATCGACGATCCTTCTCCGATCCCGAATTCGACGCGGCCATGGCTGAGGAGATCCAGGGTGGAGACTCGTTCGGCCACGCGAGCCGGGTGGTTGGTGGTGAGTTGGATGATCCCGTGCGCCAGGCGAATCTGCTTGGTGCGCTGGCTGGCCGCGGCCAGGAAGACTTCGGGTGCCGAAGAGTGGGAATACTCCTCCAGGAAGTGATGCTCTACCTCCCAGGCGAAGTCGTAGCCGAGACGATCGGCCAGTTCGACTTCGTCGAGGGAGTTTTGGAGTAGTTCGTACTCCCCACGTTCGGTCCAGGGACGGGGAAGTTGGTGCTCGTAGAAGATGCCGAATTTCATGAGACGGATACTACAGCGCCAGCGGGGCTAGGAGAAACAAGCGAGCCTTTGGGCCCGGAGCTTCGTGTCCGGTTATGCGAGGGGGACGCCGTGAGGTAGGCTCCGGGCTGGACTTCCACGTTAGAGGAGAATCGCAGATGAAGATCGCCCAGGCGCCCGAACCCGAGCAGTTTCAGCAACTCATGAAGGGGCCCGAAGACACCCCGGTGGTGATGGTTAACCTGCTCTCGTTCAAGAACCGTGCGGACGGCGGCAACGAGGGCATGACGGGCGTCGAGTCCTATAGGCGCTACGGCGAGAACATGCGGAAGTTCGTCGAGTCGAAGGGCGGGCGCTTCATCTGGAGCGGGCGTGTCGACTCGATGGTGATCGGAGAGAGTGACGAGGACTTCCAGGTGATCGCGCTGGTCGAGTACCCGAGCCGCAAGGTCTTCATCGAGATCGCCACGAGCGCCCACGTCGCCGAGATTGGCAAGGACCGGAGCGCGGGTCTCGCGGGTCAATGGCTGATCGCGACGACCGAATCCAACATCCTCTAGCCATCACCGGAACGATGGTATGAGCCGAGCCGCGAAGTTCGGCCGGCTTGGCTTGCGGTGCGTCAGGCCTCGCGCCGTCGATCGAGTTCCGCGCGGATCCGCGCGTGCTCGGCCTCGTTCAGTCGGAACCGCGAGAACAGCAAGGCGCCCGTCAGGTAGAGCACGAAGGGCAGTCCGCCGGCGAGCGCGCGCAACGTGATCTCGGCCTCGCGCGACTGCTCGGCGTTAGGCTCGAAGCCCGCGAGCGCGAGTGCGAACCCGGTCAACGAGATGACCAGGGCGTTCGCGGACTTGATCGCGAAGCCCCAGGCCGCCGAGTACGCGCCCTCTTTGCGCTCCCCGGTCAGGTACTCGTCGGAGTCGATCACGTCGGCCAGGATCGACGGTCCCGCGGCCGCGCCGCAGCCCGCGGCGGTCCCGGCGCCGAACAGGAGCACGCCCATCAGCAGCCACTGCCCGGGCTGCACGAACGCGATCGCCCCGAAGGTGAAGGCGAATAGCACCATCGCCACCAGCCACACGTTGCGCTTGCCGTAGCTTCGCATCAGGCGGACCCAGACGGGGATCGACGCGACGCTGAACACCACGAAGATCGCGGGCAGCACCCCGACGAGGTCCGGCCGCTTCAAGATGTACTTCATCAGGTAGGGCGAGAGGATGCCGAGCACGCCAGCGCCGGCCATCTCGACGAACTGCACGAACAGCAGCAGGCGCGCATGGGGATTGCGCAGCACGTCGGTCATTGCCCGGAGGGGGCGCTGGGAGCCGCGCCCCTGGAATTCCTTGCGCTCGCGCACTCGCCAGGGTGGGATCAGCAGCAGCAGGCCGAGCGCGACGCCCACCGCGACCACGGGGCCGGCCGCGGCGCGCGGGTCTGGCGCGTTCATCACGTACTGCATGCCGCCGAACGCGTAGATCATGCCCAGTGTGAAGAAGGCACCGCGCAGTCCGAACACGCGGCTGCGGTCGTGATGGTCGTCGGTCAACTCGGCGCCCAACGCCTGGCTCGGGATCAGGTAGCCGGTCAGGGCCGTGTAGAAGGCGAACAGTCCGATGGTGACCCAGACCAGGGTTGACGTATCGGACAGCCCGCGCGGCGGCAAATAGACCATCGCGAAGGTCAGCCATAGCAGGGGTGCGCTTGCGAACAGCCAGGGTCGGCGTCGGCCCAGGCGCGAGCGTGTGCGGTCGCTCCAGGTGCCCACCAGCGGATCGGTGAGGGCGTCCCACAAGCGGCCGAGCGCGAAGACGACTCCGATCACGGCCGGGGAGATCAGCAGCACGTCGGTCGCGAAGTTCAGGAAGTAGAACTGCACGAAGAAGAGCATGGAAGCAGCGCCCACCACCGGTGGGCCGTAGGCCATGGCGATCCCGAGCGGCAGGCGCCCGGCCGCGGCCCCGGGTGCAGGGGTCGGCGTGATCTGTGGAGCGGGGGAAGACAGGCGGCTCTCCAGTCGGGCCATGATACGACCATTCGCGACCGGCGATGACCGGAGGGTGGGAATCACAGAAGCGAGTCCGGCCGACGCGTCGACCTGATCAGCGACTCGGCCCCAAGCCAGAGTGACGGCGGGTCTGAGCGGTTAGGTGGCTGACGGGGGTTCGGAGATCCTTGCGGTCGGTGGCCGGAAGCGCTTCATGAAGCTGGCCAGGAAGGGCTGCAGGATTCTGCCGAGCAAGCGATTGAGCATGCCGGTCGGTGGCGTGTTCTTCGCAGAGCCGTAGGCATCGATCCCGAGCTCGCTTCGCAGCCCCGCACTCAGAATTGCCATTGGAGGGTCCAGTGGGATGCCGGTTCCGTCTGCAATCCGGACCATGCGCTGAAAGTTCCCGATAATCGCGGCCGCATCGATGAGTGCCTCCTCGCCGAGCGCCTTTGCGACCCCGCTCCGCGCCGCGGGGAGATCCTCGGAGTCCCGAACCGCGGCTTCGGCAAACGCGATCAGCTCACTTCCCGCCCGAACGCCGCTACCGACGCTCTCGCCGGTCGTCACCGCGCCCGCATCGACCGTCCGGCCTTGAACCTGGCCGCTCACACGGAGCAGCATTGCATGCGAGGTGGTTCAGTAGAAGCACTCGTTCAGCGCGGAGACCCGGCCCGCGATCAACTCGATCTGTAGGCGGTCCAGCGCTCGGCCGCCGGAGTTGCCCGGGGAAGGAACGAGTTCCAGGGGGAGATAGTGTGCCGAGGAAAGTCGCTGGAGCATGCGCACTGCGTCCGGGACGAGGCTCATCGCGCGCACGACGTTTGCAGTTCGGCCGCCCGGAAACAGATCGCGCTCTGCCTCGCCCGTCTCCGCCGGGACCAGCATCGGGACCCAGGCGATCCCCTCGCGGAGCCCGTCCGGGCGGTACTGCGTCGGCTCTCCGGGCTCGGGTGCCGGCAAGGACTCGAGCGGAAGCCCGAGCGCCCGGTGGAACTCGTCGATGCTCACGATTCCGACGACGATTCCGAGGAGTTCTACGTAGTGTCCGTCCGGGACCCCCGAGGCCGACAGCTTCTCGAGCCAGGTCTTTGTGAGCCTCGAAGCATCGGTTGCCAGACGGTGTACGGCCTCGACCACGGCTTCCGGAAGCTGGCCCCGGTGGTCGTGTTCTCCCTCCAACGAGGCGGGCGACAGCGCCTGCTTGCGTTCGGCACAGAGGCTGCAATCGCGGGCACGTCGCACCTCGTCGGCGATCGCGACGCGTTCCGCGCCCGTCCACCAGGTCCCGGGCCCTGCCAGTTGCTGCCAGACGGCGCGATGAGCGGTTGGGATGTCGCTTCGGATCGACAACCCGCCGTCGTAGCTGAAGGCCCTCACGGGCGAAGCGTAAGTTCCCCTCCAGCCCGATGCAAGTCTTTCCGGAGCAGTCCGCGTATCAAGTGCGAAGAAGCGGTGGCCGGCGTCGCTCCCGATGCCGATGCCGATCTCAGCGTGTGTATTCGCAGTGATCGCGCCAACCAGACGAAGCTGACCATTACATCCGCAGGGAACACACTGCGCTTCGGCCCGAACGCCGACCTCCACGAGCAGACCGACGCGGGCTCAGTCGATATAGCCGAGGCTGCGCAGGGCTTTCTCGGATTCGGGCGAGAGCGGTTCCTGGGCCTTTCCGCCGGCCAGGCCGGTGCGGGTGGCGAACTCGCGGGCCTGCTGCTCGAGGATCGAGAAGACCTCGGGGTGGCGCTGTTGCTGGTGCGCCTGCTCGCCGGGGTCCCGGCTCAAGTCGAAGAGTTCGCTGGGGTAGCGCTCGTACCAGTTGAGCTTGAAGGGGTAGCGGGTCACCGCCACCATGTCGCCGAAGACCCGGTCCTCCGCGCTGCAGCCCTGGCGCTTGTAATCGCGCATCTGCTGGGCCGAGGCCGCGTCGAAGGTCGGGGGCAGCCGCATCCGGGTGTCGCTGTAGAGCGCGAACAGGCTGGCGGGCTCATCCGCTGCGCTGCCTTTGCTGACCTCGAGGCCGGCCGCCGCAATCCCGGAGGCGTCGGCCCCGGCCCAGTCGAGCAGCGAGCGCGTGACGTCGCGCAGTTCCACCGGCCGCTCGATGACGGCGGGCCCGGGTGCCCGGCCGTGCACCACCAGCGGAATCCGCAGCACCGTGTCGCGCACGCTGAATTCGTGATCCAGCAGGCGATGCTCCCCAAAATGCTCGCCGTGATCCGACGTCACCACCGTGACCAGGCCCGAAGCGGACTGATCTCCGAGGAGGGCCAGGATGGCCTCGAGCTTGCGGTCCGCCCAGGCGACTTCACCCAGGTACAGGCCGCGCAGGATTTCGAGTTGGCTCTCGCTGGGGAGCCGCTCGCAGATCAGGTGCGAGGTGCGCCGGCCGGCCTCGACCTGCCTGGCATCCGCCTCGGTCGCGCCCGCGGGCAGGAACGGGTTTTCGGCGCGCACGGCGTAGGGTTCGTGGGGGTCATAGAGGTTGATGAATACGAAGAAGGGACGTTCCGGGTCGCGCGCCTCGAGCCAGCGGGACAGCTCGTCGACCACGTCGATCACGAGCTTCTGGTTGGCGGCCATCTGCTCCTCGGCGGTACGCACCGAGAAGTGCTCG
Source organism: Myxococcota bacterium (assembly GCA_036337215.1). GTDB lineage: Bacteria > Myxococcota_A > UBA9160 > SZUA-336 > SZUA-336 > JABSQV01. Next base: position 13,446 of record JAYZEO010000029.1, read on the forward strand.
AAGCCCTGCTCGAAGCCGAAAAGCGGGCTGATCAGGGCGTTTTCGCTGAAGGCGGCGGTCTCGTAGCCGGCGGCCCGGAGGCGCTCGGCCAGGGTGGCGACCTCCTGGGGGAGCACGACGCGACCGTGCAGGCCGACGCCGTGCGCATCGATGGGGTTGCCGGTAAAGAGCGAGGCGTGCGAGGGCACGGTCCAGGGCGAGGGCGCGTAGGCGCGGGTGTAGAGCTGCCCGCTGGCGGCCAGCGCGTCGAAGCCGGGCGTGGTTCCCTCGGCGCTGCCGTAGGCCGAAGCCGCGTCGGCGCGCAGCGTGTCGATCACCACCAGCAGGATCGAGGGCGGAGCCTTCGCAGCTTGGTCGCTGCAAGCACCGGCGCCGAACAGCAGCCCCGCGAGCGCGAGTACGAGAATTCGCATCTTCGGCATTGTCGCCCCCGGCCCCTAAGTCGCGTAGTTCACGGGCAGCGCGGTGGTGTACTTGATTCTCTCCATCGAGAAGCTGGTACTGACATCGTAGAGTTCGACCGCGCCGATCAGGCGCTTGTACACGCGGTCGTACGCCGAGATGTCGGGAAGGACCACGCGCAGCAGGTAATCGACCTCGCCGCTCATCCGGTAGAACTCGACGATCTCGGGAATGTCGACGACCGCGCGTGCGAAGCGCGCGAGCCACTCCGGTTCGTGATGGTTGGTCCGAATCGCGACGAAGGCGGTGAGGGGCAGGTTCAGCTTCTCGGGGTCGAGGAGTGCCACGCGACGCTGGATCACCCCGGCGGCCTCGAGTCTCTGGACCCTCCGCCAGCACGGGGTGGAACTGAGTCCGACGCGGTTGCCGAGTGCGTCGAGCGTCAGCAGGGCGTCCTGCTGGAGACCCTCCAGGATCTGGCGGTCGATTTCGTCCATGGGGAAGTCTCCTACGTAAATCCAATATCTTGAAAAATAAGTCTACAAAATAGCGCATAAAATAGGAAAATTGGGAGGATATTTCGTGACTTCGGGGCTACCCTTCCAGCGGTGGTAAAGGCCGCTCTGGCACACGGGGGGCGCGGAATGAGCGCGAGGCTCGAGTCCTGGCCGTCCTGGCCGGCGAGCTACGCCGAACTTCGGAGGGGGAGATAGGGTGCCGCCTGCTCCTCGCTCGGTCGTCTCCTCCGACCCCTACAAGAACCCCGATCTGTTTCGCTGGGCGGGAAGCATGGAGGGGCTTCCGGCCGAGGACACGGGCGCCGGCGCGCGGGTGGCCCGGCCCCCGTGGCGGAGTCGCGGCAACCAGTGGCTGGAGTGGCTCGGGAGCGTTCTCCCCGGGGTGTTCATCGCCCTCGGCCTTGCGCTCGTGGGAAGGCTCGCGGCGGGGTGGGCGGGTACCTCGCTGCTCGGCTTCGCCGAGTCCCCGATCAGCCCGATCCTGTTCGCGATCCTGCTCGGACTGGGGATCCGAAACACGATCGGGATTCCGGCCATCTACGAGGCCGGACTACAGCTCTGTCTGAAGCGGATCCTGCGCATCGGGGTGGCACTGCTCGGAATCCGCCTGAGCTTGAGCGCAGTCGGCACGATCGGGTTGCTCGCACTCCCCATCGTGGTCGCGACCATCGCGACTGCGCTCCTCATGGTCGGAGCGGTGACTCGCGCGCTCGGCCTTCCCAGAAGACTCGGGGCCCTCGTGGCCGTCGGCACCGCGATCTGCGGCAACACCGCGGTCGCGGCGACAGCCCCTCTGATCCAGGCCGACGAGGACGAAACCAGCTACGCCATTGGTTGTGTCACGCTGTTCGGGCTGCTTGCACTGCTCAGCTACCCGTTCCTGTCGTACTGGTTCTTTGCAGGCAACCCGGTCCTCGCCGGTTTGTTCCTCGGGACGGCGATTCACGACACCGCCCAGGTTGCTGGAGCCGGCATGCTCTACCTCCAGCAGTTCGGGTCGCCGGAGGCGCTCGACGTCGCCACGGTGACGAAACTCCTGCGCAACCTGTTCATGCTCCTCGTGATCCCGCTGATGGGGGTCGTGTACGCACGCGCCGGGGCCGGTTCGCTGACTCGCCCGAGGCCACGCTTTTTTCAGATGGTGCCGTTCTTCGTCTTCGGCTTCGTTGCGCTGGCACTGCTGCGCACGCTGGGCGATCTCGGAGCGACTCCGTTTGCTGGACGCCTGTCGGAAGTCGACTGGCACGAGTTCATCGGCGCAGCCTCCCTGGCGTCGGCGTGGTGCCTGGCCGTGGCAATGGCTGCGGTCGGTCTCGGAACGAACCTGAAGCGCCTCCGGGTCCTGGGACTCGCACCCCTCGCGGTCGGGTTTACCGCGGCCCTGGTGGTCGGCGCCCTGAGCGCGACTCTGATCTACCTGCTCGGGCCCCGGCTCGGGTCCGGGTGATCTTCAGGTCCATTCACGCAGGCGGTCACCGGCGCTTCCGTGCACTGGACGGAAAGCACCACCCGTACTGAACGCGCGCTTGACAGCCTTCCGTCGCGCTGTCGATGATCCGAGCATTCGGGGTCCCGTAGAAGTCGGGGTGTTTCCGGCTTTACGGGGCGCGAGTCTGCACGGAGTTTCTGCCGATGGCACACACCGACGCGACGAGTTCGGCTCCACTGCTGGTCGAGCGTGATGGGGGCGTGGCCACCCTGGTCATCAACGACGAGCCCATGAACCGCATGTCGCTCGAGTATATGGATGAACTCGAAGCGCGCATCCCCGAACTTGCCGAGGACCCCTCGGTTCGGGCAGTGGTGTTTACCGGCGCGGGCGAGGCCAATTTTTCGGTCGGCATGGACCTGAAGCAGCTACCGGCTGGCGTCGAGCGCAAGGGCAGCATCGAGGCAGTCTTCGACCAGCGGCTGCGGGTACTGGCCGCCATCGAAGCACTCGAGAAGCCGACGATCGCGACCTTGTACGGGTACTGCCTCGGGGGAGGGTTGGAGCTTCCACTTGCATGTCACTTCCGATTGGCCGCAGAGCAAGGGGCCAAGATTGGTCTTCCCGAACTCGATTTGGGCGCGGTTCCGGCCTGGGGTGGTACGGCACGGCTCACACGATGTGTCGGTCGCGACCACGCGCTCGACCTGATTCTGCGTGCCAAGAAGATCTCGGGACCCGAGGCGCTACGGATCGGACTGGTTCACGAGCTTTGGCCCCTCGCTGATCTCCGCAGCCGCGCGCACGCGTTGGCCCACGAACTTGCCGCGATGCCGCCCGTTGCCGTCGCAGGAGTTCTCCGCTGCGTGGTTGGTGCCGAGGAAGCCCCGCTCGAGGCAGCGCTGGCCGAGGAGCGCCGCGCCGTCATGCAAACCATGGGGACCAAGGATCAGCAGGAGGGCATGAGGGCGTTTCTCGAGAAACGCAAGCCGCGGTTTACGGGCGAGTGAGAGCCGGAAGCAACTCGGAGGCTCGAACGGGTCAGGGTGTCGGGATCCCGGGGCGTCGAGCGACGGAAACCCCCGAAGGGCCTACTTGCCCCTCCGGCCGTGGCTTTTGGCGGAGGACGTGGCGTAATCGTCGACGTAATCGCTGAGCCAGGAAGCCTGTACCGGGGCTCGCGACTCCGGCTTTTGAGGGCTCTCGGCGCTGCGGCTCGGCTTGCCGGCTGCCGACTTCCTGCCGCCGGCGTTCCTGCGGGGAGCGCGGCCTTTTGGCCGTCGCTTGCTGCGGGCGCACGCTTCGATCACGAGTTCCAACTTGTTCTTGATCGCGCGGTTCCCGAGAGCCTGGAGATCCGAGATCAGGGACGAGGATCGAGGATCCAGGAAGTCCTGGCGGCGAAACAATAGGTTGTCGCCGTTATCGTACTTCTCCCAGAGGCTCGGCTTCCGCTTCAGGGCACAGATGGCAATCTCGATCACCGTGCCCGAGAACTCGTCGATCCCGGCGTGGAAGTCCCCCCGGGTTCGGCCGGGGTTCTGGTAGTCGGGGTGCCCGGTTTCGTTGCTCTGCGCTTTCCCGAGCGTGGGTACCCACATGCCGTCGTAGTCGATCAGGCGAAGGTGACCGTTCGGTCGCACCACCACGTTTCCGTGCTGCAGATCGCCGTGCGCGATGTGGGCGGCCCGAAGATCCGCGAGGAGCCTGATCCAGCGCTTCTTGAGCTTCGAGAGTGCGCGCGGCTGTGACAGATTCTGCGCGATGAACGTGTTCAACTGGCAGCCTTCGACCCACTCCATTTTTACGAGTGGAAACGGCTTCCCCCGGACCAGGATCCCCTCTTCCAGGTATTCGAAGGTCACGAAGTACCGGAGCCGTCGACAGGTTCTGAGGTGGTCCGATATCTTTGCGTAGCGCTCGTGCAGGTCCGGGGTATTCCGAAGGAAGCACTTCACGGCCCACTGGCGGCGCCCGCTGGCCAGTTCATAGACGCTGGCAAATGTGCCGCAAATCGGCCGTGGCAGACCGAGTTGGTTGGCCACGGGCGTGCCGTCACAAAGCTCCGAAGATGTGAAGGACATGCGCGGAAACTGAAGCGCTTCCTGGTAGTCGACCATGCTCGGCCAGTAACTTGACGGCGACATCGGCTAGGCCACCTCCACCCGAAGCAGGGTGGTGTCATCGTTGTGCAGTCCGCCTTCCTTGCGCAGTTCCTTCACCACGGCTTCGAAGGACCGGCGTCTCGCACTCCGACCACCGTGATCGTCAGCATCGCTCAATTCGTGGAACAAGGGCCACGGAGGTCGACCGGCCTCGTGCTCGCCGAGCATCCACTGCGAGAGGGCATCGGTCGGCAGATAGAACGCGTCCCTGGGCCGCCATTCCCCGGAGGCAACCGTGAGCCGTGAACTATCCAGTCCGAACGAGGCGG
>JAYZEO010000030.1:0-12853 GCA_036337215.1 Myxococcota bacterium
GCGATCCACGCTCACGCCCTCGCGCTCGAGGTTCGACACTGCGGACTCGAGCAGTTCGCCCAGGTCGGACGAGACCGGGCACTCGGCATCGTCGAGCCAGGCCGCGACGCGGAAATCCCCAAGCCGGGATCGGCGGGGCGGCGGAAGTTCGAGTCGCCAACCCCGTGCGCTGCGCGGATCGGGGCCCGCGAGCACCTCGAGCGCAATATCGAGATCCGCTGCGCTGCGCGCCAGCGGACCGACGACCGCGAGATCCCCGTCGGCGAGCGTGCCCGGCGGACCTGGGATATGACCGCGCATCGGAACGATGCCGTAGCTCGGTTTGTGCCCGTACACGCCACAGAAGTGCGCGGGGTTTCGGATCGAGCCGCCGATGTCGCTCCCGAGTTCGAGCGGCGTCAGCCCCGCGGCCAGTGCAGCCGCGGCGCCTCCGCTCGAACCGCCGGGAACGCGTTCGGTGTTCCAGGGATTCCCGGTCGTGCCGTAGACCTCGTTATAGGACTGGAAGTCCCCGGCGTACAGCGGCAGGTTCGTCTTGCCGAAAATCACGGCTCCGGCATCCAGCAAGCGCTGCACGGAGTCGGCATTTCGTTCTGGCCGGTGATCCTCGAGTTCGGGCGCCCCGCTCGTGGTGGGCATGCCGACCACTTCGAGGGAATCCTTGATCGTCATCGGCAATCCGTGGAGCGGCCCCCAGCTCTCGCCACGCGCGAGCGCCGCATCGGCCTCTCGGGCGCGCGCGCGTGCGCCCTCGGCATCGAGGGCAACCACCGCGTTGATCGGGCCATTCAGGCGCTCGACCCGCTCGAGGTAGAAGTCCAGCAACTCGAGTGCGCCGACACGTCGCTCACGAAGCGCGCGCGTCGCCTCGACCGCCGTGCTCGGCAGCAACTCTCCCATGGGGTCCCTCCTCGACGCCTCAGCGAGAAGCTGCACGGGCGCCCGGCTCGATCCTACCCGCTCCGCGCGCCTGGCGAGAGGACGCGCGCGGAAAGCCGGTGGTCCCCGGGGCGAGGGCCGGCGTCGCAACCCGTCGCCTCGAGCAATAAGTCCAACAACGGTGTTGACTTTAACCTTGAGCGCTGACAGGCTTCCCGGGATGAGTCAGACCGCCGCCCGCCCCCTGCGCCGAGACGCGCGAGAGAACGCCGAGCGCATCCTGCGCAGCGCCCGCGAACTCCTGTCGGAGCGCGGGCCCGAGGGCCTCACCGTCTCTGAGGTCGCGCACCGGGCGGGCGTGAACCGCACCACGGCCTACCAGCACTTCCGCACCCGCGACGAACTGGTGGGCGCCGTGCTCGCCGAGATCGGGCACGAAATCACCGGCCTGCTCCAGGAGCCACGCCCGATCGGCGCGCTGATCGACAGCATGCTCGACTTCTACGTTGACCAACCCGAGATCGCGCGGCTCTGGATGTACTGGTTGCTGGCGGACGCGCCACTCGAGAGCCGCGAAGTGTGGAATGAATTCCTGGCACGCCTGCAAAACCTGGTCGACAGCCCGATGGGCGAGGATGGGGTCGACGCCGAGATGTTGGGACACATCCTGGTCTCGGCGTTCTTCGTCTGGTCGATTCGGGTGCGGCAGGAAGCCGAAAACGAGACCGAGGTGCGTGAGGCCACGCGCCGCTACGCGGGGGAGCTGAAGCGACTCCTGCTTCACGGGGTACTGCGGGCCGAGCGCTGGCCGGAACTGGCCGAGGCGATCTCGGAATCGAGCAACAGGGAGAACGATGCACATGGGAAGTGAACCCCTCGCGGCGGCGATCGATTCGATCGACCCGCTCCTTACGGAAGAGTATTTCGAGCATCCAGAACGCGTTCTCGCAAGACTTCGAGAAACCGACCCGCTGCACCACGTCCCGGGGCTCGATACCTGGGTCGTCATCCGTTACGACGACGTGCGCCAGCTCTTCACCGATCCGCGGGTCACGAACGATCCGCGCGCGTACGCGGGCTACCGGCCGGCCCCGGAAGGAAGCTACCTCCGCTGGTTGTCCGAACACGGCTTCTTCTCCGCTCCCGCCGACGAACACGCGCGGCTGCGGCGTCTCGTCTCCGCGACGCTGACACCGCGCGGGGTGCGGCGCATGGACGGACAGATCCGGGACGTGGTGGAGCAGTTCGCGTCGAAGCTCCGCGGACGGACCGGCACCGTCGATCTCTTCGAGGAATTCACCTCGCCGATTCCGAACACCGTGATCAGCCGAATCACCGGGATTCCGCCCAAGGAGAACGACGAGGCCCGTTTCCGACAGCTGACCCGCGAGGTCATCAGCGGGATCAGCCCGCTGCTAGACGAAGAGGCCAAGCGAATCGCCGAGAACGCGATCCTCGAACTCTGTGACTGGGTGCGCAAACTCGCCGAGGAGCGTCGGCTCCAGCCACAGGAAGACATGATCTCGGACCTGCTGCGCGAACACGAAGAAGAGGGACCCGCGAGCGTGGAGGAGATCATCATTACGGTTTCGGGCCTCGTTGCTGCAGGAAGCGAAACCACGTCGATGGGCATGACGATGGGACTGCGGACACTGTTCCGGAACCCGGAGGCGCTCGAGTCGCTGCGGCGCAATCCTGAAAAGCGGCCCAATGCGGTTCGCGAACTGCTCCGCTACGACTTCGGTGCGGCTGGACTCCCGCGCTATGCACTCGAGGATTTCGAGTTTCGCGGAAAACAAGTCCGCAAGGGACAGCTCCTGCTGCTGAGCTTTCTGGGTGCGCACCGGGACCCTGCCGTCTTTCCCGATCCCGACCGCTTCGACATCGACCGCGACAGCTCGGACCTCACGATCTTCGGCCATGGCCCACATTACTGTGTCGGAGCGAATCTGGCGATGCTCGAGATGGGCACGATGCTCGATGCCGCACTCGAATTTCTACCCCCGAGCGCGAAGCTGCTCGAGGACCAGATCGAGTGGGAACGTTTTGGAATGTTCAGCCGGGCCACCTCACTGCCTGTGCGCTTCGACCCATAGGAGGAGCAGATGCGCTTCGGAATCTTCTATGAACACCAACTCCCGCGACCCTGGGGCGAGCGCGACGAGTACCAACTGCTCCAGAACGCGCTCAAAGAGATCGAACTCGCCGACCGGGTCGGGATCGAATACATCTGGGAGGTCGAACACCATTTCCTCGAGGAGTACTCGCACTCGAGCGCGCCCGAGGTGTTCCTGGCCGGGGTTGCAACGCGAACGCAGAACATCCGACTCGGGCACGGCATCATCCAAACCTCGCCGCTCTACAACCACCCCGCGCGCACGGCCGAGCGCATCGCGACACTCGACCTGCTCTCGGGGGGACGCGTCGAGTTCGGCTCGGGCGAATCCGCGACCACGGGCGAGATGGGGGGCTTCAACGTGAACCCCTTCGAGAAACGGGACCAGTGGCGCGAAGGACTCGAGGTCGCGGTGCGCTGTCTGACCGAAACGCCCTTCACGGGGGTCGACGGACGCTGGGTCAAGATGCCGCCCCGCAACGTGGTCCCGAAACCGCTGCAACGACCCCACCCGCCGCTCTGGGTCGCAGCCTCGAGGCGCGACACGATCATGATGGCGGCCGAACTCGGACTCGGCGCCCTGACCTTCGCGTTCATCGATCCGGAAGAGGCCCAGGGCTGGATCGAGGCGCACGAAAAGCGTCTGGCTCGCTGTTCTCCGATCGGGGACTTCGTGAATACCGATATCGCCTGCGTTACGCCGATGATGCTCCACCACGACGAGCGGGAGGCAATCCGGCGCGGCATTGAGGGCGGCAACTTCTTCGGCTATTCGCTGGCCTTCTTTGCCGTGTTCGGAGACCACGAGCCTGGCAAGACGAGCCTGTGGGAGGACTTCCAGAAGCGCCGCAGCGAGCGCGGTTACGATCCCGAGGCGGCGATCGCAAAACAGCAAGAGTTGCTCGGAGCCAAGGTCGCGGCGGGCGAGACCTCGGCGCTGCGAGGTGCAATCGGGACGCCCGACCAACTGCGGAGCTATCTCCGGCGCTACGAGGAAGCCGGCGTCGACCAACTGATCTTCGTGATGCAGGCAGGCCGGAACCAGCACGAGCACATCATGGAGTCGAGCGAACTTTTCGGCCGCGAGGTGATGCCCGAGTTCAAGGAGCGCGACGAGAAGCAGCGCGCTGCCAAGGCCGAGCGCCTGGCGCCACTTGTGGATGCCGCGCTCGAACGCAAGGAGCGAAACGCCCCGACGCTCCCCGAGGGCTACCACGTACCGGCCGTGGCCAAGGAACTCTTCAAGGCATCGGGCGGCGAGAAACTGCTCGAAGAGATTGCCACCGAGTCCGCGATCGGAAGCAGTGCGCTGAGAGACCGGATGCCTCGGGAACATCCCCCGACGAAGTAGAGACCACGGGATGGGAAACGCTCCGGCACAGACAGGCCCGCAGATCGCCATCATTGGTGCGGGGTTCTCGGGGATCTGCCTCGGGATCCAGCTCCGCCAGGCGGGAATCCGGAGCTTCACGATCTACGAGAAGGCGGATGGCCTCGGCGGGACCTGGCGCGACAACCGCTACCCGGGAGCCGAGTGCGACATCCAGGCGTTTCAGTACTGCTTTTCGTTCGAGCAGAAGACCGACTGGTCCGCCAAGTGGGTGGGTTGGGCCGAGATCCTCGACTACATGGAGCACTGCGCCCGGAAGTACGAACTGGGCCCGCACCTGCGCTTCAGAACCGAGATCGAAAGCGCGCGCTGGAACGAGCCGGAGAGTATCTGGGAGATCCGAAGCACGGCCGGCGAGGAGATCCAGGCCGAGATTCTCGTGAGCGGGGTTGGCCAACTCAACCGACCGAAGATCCCAGAAGTTCCAGGCCTCGGGAGCTTCGCGGGGGACTCCTTTCATTCCGCGCGCTGGAACGCGGACTGCGACATCACCGAGAAGAACGTCGGTGTAATCGGAAACGCCGCGAGCGCGATCCAGTTCATCCCCGAGATCGCGAAGCAGGTGAAGAGCCTTACGGTCTTTCAACGAAGCGCCAACTGGATGCTTCCGCGCGGGAATCGCGCGTTTACCGAGAAAGAGAAGCAACGCTTTACACGCTTCCCCATCCTGGCCCGCACTTACCGCTCTCTGCTCTGGGCATTGCAGGAGAGCCAGTTCCCGGCGTTCATCGGAAATTCCTGGCTCAGCCGACGCATGGAACGCTTCGCAACCCGGAAGATGCGAGAACAGATCAGGGATCCGGAACTCGCGCGTGCACTCGTTCCCGATTACCCGATCGGGGCGCGGCGAATCCTGATCTCCGACGACTACTACCCGACGCTTCTCCGTGAGAACGTGGAAGTCGTACTCGAACCCATCGACCGGGTGACACCCGAGGGCATCGTGACCCGCGATGGGCAGACACGACGCTTCGATGCCATCATCCTCGCCACCGGCTTTGAAACCACTGCCTTTCTCTCGCCGATGAAGATCGAGGGACGGGACGGCAAGAGCCTCACCGAGACCTGGAAGGCAGGCGCAGAAGCCTACCTGGGAATCTCAGTCGCGGGCTTTCCCAACTTCTTCCTGATGTACGGGCCCAACACCAACCTCGGCCACAACTCGATCATCTTCATGATCGAGTGCCAGACCCGCTACATCCTGGACTGCCTCCGCCAGCTCCGAGAGCGGAAGCTCCGATCGATCGACGTGCGCGGTAGCGTGATGGAGGCCTTCAACCGCCGGGTCCTGGTGGAACTCGGGCAGAGCGTCTGGGCCGCGACCGATCACAGCTGGTACAAGCAGGCAGACGGCCGGATCACCAACAACTGGTCGGGTTCCACGCTCCGCTACTGGTGGAACACACGCCACGCGGACCTGATGCTGTACGATCGGCGCAGCAGCCCGGGGCAGAGCGACCCCTGATCGGGTCCTGCCGGGAAGCGAGCAGAGGGGTAAGCCGATGTCCCAGGAAATCAATCAGCGGCTCGCCGCGCGTAGGCCGGGCCTCGACACCCGGGCCGAGATCGATGCGGTCACGGCCGGGATCATTCGCGGGTCCTTCGAGACCGTCTGCTTCGAGATGGCCACCCACCTCGGCCGCGCAGCCTCCTCGGCCATCATCAACATGTCCATTGAGCTAAACGCCAGCATCATGGATGCAAACGGTCGTCTGGCGGGTCTCTCGGTCGGCATTCCGCAGCTGCTCTTCATCTCGCCGATGGCGGTTCGCTGGGGCCTGGAGTTCCAGGAGCAGGACGACTGGGGTCCGGGCGACCTGTTCGTCGGAAACGATCCCGATCACGGCGGCGGGCATCTTCCGGACTACACCGTCTACGCACCGGTTTACACACCCGAAGGCCGGCTGCTGCTGATCGCTGCTCTTCAGGCACACCAGGGAGATACCGGCGGCAAGGATCCGGGCGGGTTCTCGCCCGACTCTCTCGACATCTTTCACGAAGGGCTCGCGATCCCGGGAATCAAGATCGTTCACCGCGGTGAGAAACGGCGCGACATCCTGCACCTATTGATTCGCAACAACCGACTCCCGTCCTTCTCGGGTGACATCGCGGCCATGATCGGGGCCTGTGAATTGGGCGGGCGGCTGCTCGAGGAACTGATCGAGCGCTACGGGGCCGAGGGCGTCGCCGCCGCCGTCAACTTCAACATCGACGAGACCGAACGACGCTTCCGCGAAGAAGTCGCGAAGTGGCCGGACGGCAGCTACCAGGCCGACGTCTGGATCGACCACGATACCGTCGGAAACCGCGACGTACGCGTCCACGTGACCTGCGGCGTCGAGGGCGATCAACTCACCATCGACATGACCGGGAGCGATGACCGGCCGGAACTGATCAACGTCTGGAACACCTTCTCGAACAGTCGCGGCTACGCGATGGCTCAGCTCGCATCGATGGTGGACCCCGCGATCGTCAAGAACGAGGGACTGTTCAACGCCGTCGAGATGATCATCCCGTACGGTACCATCGTGCAGCCGCCTCCGAACAAGCCCGCGGCGCTCGGCGCGTTCCACCCGGCCTGCGAGATCGGCGAGGCGATCTGCATCGCGCTCTCCGAGATCCTGCCCGATCGCGCATCGCCCCAGGTCTACAAACTCGGGATGCCGAATGCCGTGATCGGCTTCGACGCGCAGGGCCAGATGTGGATGGACCAGGGCGTCGACGTGCGCTCCTCCGACGCCTCGGCCACGCAGGGTGTCGACGGCTGGGGCAGCATGTGCAGCGGACTCGGAAACCTGATGCTCGCGAGTGCAGAAGACGCCGAGAGCCGCTTCCCGGTGATCAATCTCGGGCGCGAACTCACGACCGATACCGGCGGGCCGGGACGCTGGCGCGGCCAGCCCGGGACGCTCAACGTCAAGAAGATCCTCGAGCCGACCACGGCGGTCGCCTGGATGGTCTCGGTCGAGCACCCGCTTCGCGGCCTGCGGGGAGGCAACGACGCGGGTCCCTACGGGAACCGCTTCAACGTCGGGACGCCCGAGGAGTACGAGGTCGAGGGTTCCGTAAGGGCCCAACTCCCGGAAAACGCTGTGATCGCCTACCAGTACGGGGGCGGCGCCGGCTTCGAAGATGCGCTTCTGCGCGAGCCACAGGCCGTCTGCGAGGACGTGCTCGACGAGTACGTGAGCCTCGAAGCAGCGCGCGAGCGATACGGGGTCGTCCTCACGGGTGCGGTGGCCGATGGCGACCTCGCGATCGACATCGAGGCCACCGCGAAACTCAGGCAAGAACTGGGCGCCGCCAAGGCAGAGCGCGAAAGATGACCTGCCGCGTCGGGGTGGACATCGGGGGGACCTTCACTGACTTCGCGCTTCTCAGGGACGGCGAGGTCACGCTCGAGAAGACACTGAGCACGCCCCAGGATCGTTCGCTGGCAGTGATGACGGGTTTCGAGAAGCTGGCAACGCGCGAGGGGCAGACGCTGGCGGAATTTCTCGGAGGCGTCGAGGCAATCATCCACGGGACCACGGTCGCCGACAACACCCTGATCGAAATGACGGGCGCGCTCACGGGGCTGCTGACCACCGAGGGATTTCGTGACGAGATCGAACTGCGTCGCGGCTACAAGGAGGACATCTGGGACGTGCGGCTCGAGCCGCCTCCCCAGATCGTCCCGCGTCGACGTCGACTGACGGTTCCCGAACGCATTCTCTTCGACGGCTCGATCTACCGGGAGCTCGACGAGGACGCTGCACGCGCAGCGATCCGTCGACTCGCAAGGCAGGGCGTCGAGTCGGTCGCGATCTCGCTGCTCTTTTCCTTCGCCAACCCGGTCCACGAGCGGCGGCTCGCCGAACTCGTCGCGGAGGAGATTCCCGATGCGCAGATCTCGCTCTCGCACGAAGTACTGCCGCGCGCGCCCGAGTTCGAGAGAACCAGCACGACCGTCGTGAACGCCTACGTCGGTCCGCGCGTCAGCCGCTACCTGGACCGCCTCAGCGAGCGACTGCACGAGGCAGGCTTCGAACGCGATCTGCTGGTGATGCAATCGAGCGGTGGCGTGATGACCCGCGAGTACCTGCGCCAGAGCCCGATCCGCGTGCTCGCGTCGGGTCCCGCCGGCGGCGTCGTGGGCGGCGCCCATCTCGGCAGAGCCAAAGATGCGCCCGACCTGCTCTGTGTCGACATGGGAGGCACCAGCTACGACGTCTCGGTGGTGCAGTCCGGCGCGGCCCCCGCCGGCTCCGGCTGGAACTGGCACCACCGTTACCTGGTCGCGGTTCCCATGGTCGCGGTCGAAACACTCGGCGCCGGGGGCGGATCGATCTGCCGCGTCCAGAACCGCGCGCTCCAGGTCGGCCCCGAGAGCGCGGGCGCGGACCCCGGCCCGGTCTGCTACGGACGCGGCGGCGAGCTTCCCACGGTGACCGATGCAAACCTCGTCCTGGGTCTACTCTCGGACCGCTCCGAATTCGCCGGCGGAAGTTTCCAGCTGACCCGGAAGGGCGTCGACCAGGCCTTCGAGCAGCACCTCGCGGGACCACTCGGCTGCAACGTCGAGGAGGCCGCCTTCGACGCCTGGCGCGTGGTCAACGCCAACATGACGCAGGCGGTCCGCAGAACCACCGCCGGAAAAGGTATCGACCCCCGAGACCTCACCCTGCTCGCCTACGGAGGGAACGGCCCGGTCTTCGCCGCGATCCAGGCGCAGCAACTCGGGATCCGACGAGTGTTGGTGCCGCGAAGCTCACCCACCTTCTCTGCGCTCGGCGCGCTCGCCGCGCGCCCGACCATCGACGAGGAACGCTCCTACATCGTCTCGGCCGGAAACGCAGACCTCGAGCGACTCCGGAGTCTGTGGCAGGAACTGGCCGAGCGCGCTCGGGGCTACCTTCGCTCCGCCGGCTTCGCGCCGGCCGAGGTTTCGGCCCGCTACCAACTCAACCTCCGCTACCCGGGCCAGAACTGGTCGCTGACCATCGAGGTAACCGAACTCCCCGGAACCGATGAAGTCTCCTTCGTCACACCCGAAGTGCGCGATGCCGCGATCGAGCGCTTCCACCGCAGGCACGAACAGGAGTACGGACACCTGCGTGCAGAGGAGGAACCCGAAATCACCGGTGTGCGTCTGATCAGCTCGGCAGCGGTCCCGGCGCCCCCGTTCCACGGCGGCTTCGGCGCCCCGGTACGCGCGGCCACGGTTGCGGGGACCCGGCCCGCGAATCTGGGGCACGGGTTCGCTCCGACGCAGATCTTCCACGGGCACGAGCTTCGTCCCGGGCACCGGATGTGCAGCCCCGCGATCATCGAAGAGACCTTCACGACGATCGTTCTGTATCCGGGATGGGAGGCCCGCGTGGACGACGCGGGCGACTATATCCTGGAAGCCACCGCCCCGGAATAGACCGGCGAGCGCCTTTTAAGCGGACGAGCAAGTCGCCGACTTCGCCGTTCTCTCGGACCCTAGATTCCACCCTCGCGCGCAACCGCGTCCGCGATTTCGACCAGCACCGGGATGCGTTTCTCGAGGAGCGCAAAACGCCGATCGTCGGTCTGGCCGCGCACGAAGCGAATGTAGATCTGCTGGACCACCACGGCGGTCTTCCAGATCGCGAAGGCCTCGTACCAGGGGATCGTGTCGAGCGGAATCCGTCTGCGGTCCGCGTAACGCTGGGCAATTTCGGCCCGGGTCGGAAAACCCGGTTGCGCGGTCACCGAGAGCGTCGCGCCGCGCTCGGGCGGGTCGTCGGCCTGGACCCAGTATCCGAGCAGCGTCCCGAGGTCGATCAACGGATCACCGAGCGTGGTCATGTCCCAATCCAGAAAAGTCACGATCCGGCCCGGATCCTCGGGATCGAGCATCGCGTTGTCGAGCTTGAGGTCGTTGTGCACCAGGCCGGCACCCGCTGCCAACGGCAACTTCGCGAGCAGCCGCGCGTGGAGTTCATTGAAGAGCGGATTCTCGGCGTGCTTGGCCCGGTCGAAACGTCCCTTCCATCCGTTCACCTGGCGTTCGGCAAAGCCCTCGGGCTTCCCCAGATCCTGGAGGCCGGCGCTGCGGTAGTCGACGTCGTGCAAGTCCGCCATCGCTTCGATCAGGGCGAAGCTCATGCGGCGCCGCGCATCCGCGTGGCGATCGAGTTCGGCGGGCACCTGGCTCCGAACCACGATTCCGTGCATGCGTTCCATGATCAGGAACACGGCACCGATCAGGGTGGGGTCCTCGCAGAGCAACCAGGCCCGAGGCTTCCGGTCGAAGTGGCCCTCGAGCCCCGAGAGCACCTTGTACTCGCGCGTCATGTCGTGCGAACGCGGAGCGACCGGGCCGAGCGGTGGCCTGCGCAGTACCAGTTCCCGCTCGCCGAAGCGCAGCAGATAGGTGAGGTTGGCGTGCCCTCCCGGGAACTGCAGCACCTCGAGCGGGGGCGCGTCTGCGAGTTCCGGCAGCCGGGCTCGCAGGTAGCGGTCGACCCCGGGCTCGTCGAAGCGCTCGCCCGCCCGGACCGACGCAACTTCGGGGTCCTCGGGCAGCCCGTGCGCAGACGCTCCCGCCATCTTGCGCAGCCTAGCACCGAAGCATTGCTCCTGGGGGGGAGCCCGTGCAATGCTGGCCCGACCCAGAGGAGAAGTCCGATGCCCCGAATCCCCCCGGTCGACGTCGACGCCGCGCCCGAGGCCGTGCGCAAGCTGCTCGAACTTCAGCCGGCACACACAGAGGTGCTGGGAACCGTGGCCCATGCAGAGACGCTGCTGGAACCCTTCATGCGGATGGCGGGCGCGTTCCTGCAGGACCTCGAACTCGCGCACGAACTCCGCGAGCTCGTGATTCTGCGCGTGGCCCACATGCTGGGTTGCGAGTACGAGTGGACCCAGCACGTACCGATCGCACGCAGCCTGGGATTTTCCGAGGAGCGGATCGAAGCGGTGCGCCGCGGCCCCGATTCCGGGCTGTTCGACGGGGTCGAGTGCGCCGTACTGAGCTTCACGGACGATGCGCTGCGTAACACCTCTGCCTCGGACGCGACCTTCGATGCGGTAGAGAAACACCTGGGACACCGCGCGCTGGTCGAGATCACGCTGGCGATCGGCTTCTACCAGATGCTGGCGCGCCTGCTCGAGACCGCAGAGGTTGCGATCGAGGAGCCGAGCGACAGCTTCGTCCGCGACGTCACACGCTAACCCGGCCCGGAAGCGCCACCCCCCGCCGGCTCCGGTGGACGCGCACTCGAGTTTAGAGACACTCCCTCTTGGTTTCCTCAGAGTCCGACCGCGGCCCCATCCGCGCGCGGGTCGGAGCCTGCCCAGAGCACGCCGGTCTCGGGATCGCGGAGAATGATCTGGCCGCGCCCGAAGACGGCGGTCCGGCCGAGGTCGCCAATGACCCGGATCCGGTGACCGCGCTCGGCGAGCCCACGCTGCGCCACAGCCGGGATCGCGTCCTCGAGAAAGACCTCTCCGCGCGGGGGATCGCTCCAGATCGAAAACCGCGCAGCGTCGAGCGCGTTCTGCGGATCCAGGCCGTGCTCGACCAGGTTCAGAAACACCTGCACGTGCCCCTGTGGCTGCACGAATCCGCCCATGACTCCAAAGGCGGCATGGAGTTCACCGTTCGCATCCGTACTCAGCGCCGGAATGATCGTGTGATAGGGCCGCTTGCGGGGCTCGAGCCGGTTCGGGTGGCCGGGCTCGAGACGGAAGCCCGCACCGCGGTTCTGGAGTGTGAAGCCGCAGCCGGGTGGACCGATCCCGGTCCCGAAGCCGACGTAGTTGCTGTTGATGAAGCTGCAGGCGTTCCCGTCCGCATCGGCGGCGCAGAGATAGACGGTGTCTGACCCGCTCACTGGGGAGCCGTGCACGGGATCGACGTTCGCCTTCGACGCATCGACCAGGCGGCGTCGCTCGGCCGCGTAGGCCTTGGAGAGCAAGGCCTCGACCGGAACCGGGCAATGCTCGGGATCGGCCACGTACCAGCGCGTGTCTGCGAAGGCCAGTCGCAGCGACTCGATCAGGAGATGCAGATACGCCGCATCCGTGCGATCGAGCGCCCGCAGGTCGAATCCCTCCAGGATGTTGAGCGCAATCAGCGCCGTCAGTCCCTGCCCGTTCGGCGCGCACTCGTAGACCGTGTAGCCCCGGTAGGTCGTCGAGATCGGAGCTTCGAAGCTCGAGCGATGTGCGGCGAGATCGTCCTCGCTGAGCAGGCCTCCAAGGGAGTCTGATACGTTCAGGATCGCGCGCGCGGCGCGGCCGCAGTAGAAGGCCTCGGGTCCACCCTGCGCGAGTTCCGTGAAGACCGATGCGAGTCCGGGGTTTCGCCAGATTTCACCGGCCGTGGGCGCGCGCCCATCCAGCAGCATCTCGCCCCCGTGGGGACTGGCCTCACTCAGCAACGCCTCGCTCCCGCGCCACGCATGGGCCACGAGCGGGGCCACCGCATGACCGTCGGTCGCGATCCGGATCGCGGG
>JAYZEO010000031.1:0-14917 GCA_036337215.1 Myxococcota bacterium
GCGGCTCACAGCATTGGAGCGGCAGCGAATTCTCGACGACCTGGCAGAAGTGCGCGCCCTCATCGGCGGGCTGCGAGAGTTGCTCGGCAGCGAGGGAAAGGTCACCGACAAGGTCGTCGAAGAACTCGAGGAGATCAAGGAGAAGTACGCGGACCCGCGCCGCACTCGACTCGGGGACGCAGTCGAGGACATCACCACCGAGGACTTGATCATCGAGGAAGACATGGTCGTCACGATCAGTCACCTCGGGTACGCGAAGCGCAACCCGGTGGCGATTTACCGCGCCCAACGCCGGGGGGGTAAAGGAAAGTCGGGTCTCGGGACTCGGACGGAGGACTTCGTCTCGACTCTTTTCGTTGCGTCGACGCACGCACACGTGTTGTTCTTCACCAGCCGCGGGCGGGTGCACTGGCTCAAGGTGTACGAACTGCCCGAGGTCGGGCGCACCGCGCGCGGCAAGGCGCTGGTGAACCTGCTGAGCATTTCGCCGGGCGAACGGGTGTCGGCGATCCTCCCGGTCCGGAGTTTCGACGAAGAAGGATTCGTGGTGCTTGCGACGCGCAAGGGCGTGATCAAGAAGACCGCGCTCGATGCGTATGCGAACCCACGCCGGGGGGGCATCATTGCGATCAACCTGTCCGGGAACGACGAGTTGATCGGCGTGGCGCGCACCAGCGGGTCGGCCGAGATCGTGGTCGCGAGCCGGAGCGGGAAGTCGATCCGCTTCCACGAGTCGCAGGTTCGGGCGATGGGCCGGACGGCCACCGGGGTTAGGGGGATCGCGATCCGCGAAGACGAAGGCGCGGTCGGTATGGAGGTGCTGCGGCCGGGCGCGAGTATCCTGACCGTGACCGAGCGCGGTTATGGGAAGCGCTCACCGCTCGAGGACTACCGGGAACAGAATCGCGGCGGCTACGGAATCATCACTATCAAGACCTCGGCCCGCAACGGCCCGGTGATCGCTGTGCTGCAGGTCGACGATCAAGACGAGGTGATGCTGATTTCGAGCGGCAGCAAGGTGCTCCGGTTGCGCACCGACGGGATCCCGACCATGGGCCGCAATACCCAGGGGGTACGGCTGATGGAACTGGATGCCGACGAGAGGATTGTGTCGGTCGCACGCGTGGCCGAGCGCGAAGACGGCGTGAGCCTCGACGCTTCCGAGGACTGAGTTCGGTGCGCGTCAACCGCTCCAAGCGGCTCTTCCGCCGCGCCCGCCAGGTGCTGCCCGGAGGCGTCAACAGCCCGGTTCGCGCCTTCGGCTCGGTCGGGGGAACCCCGCGCTTCATCGCGAGAGCCTCCGGGAGTTCGGTCGAGGACGTCGACGGCAACCGCTACGTCGACTTTGTGGCCTCCTGGGGGGCCGTGATCGCGGGTCACGCGCATCCCGTGATCGTCGAGGCGGTCCGGCGCGCGGCCGCGAACGGGACCAGCTTCGGGGCGCCGACCGAGGCCGAGATCGAGTTGGCGGAACGGGTCGCGGCCTGCGTGCCCTCGATCGAAATGCTCCGGCTCGTCAACTCGGGAACCGAGGCGGCGATGAGCGCGCTCAGGCTCGCGCGGGCGGCCACCGGGCGTGACAAGATCCTGAAGTTCGAAGGTTGTTATCACGGCCACGCGGATGCCGTGCTCGCGGCTGCGGGATCGGGTGTCGCGACGCTCGGAATCCCGGGCTCGGTCGGGGTCCCGGCTGCGGCGGTGGCCGACACGTTGGTGGTGCCCTTCAACGACCTCAGCGCGGTCGAGGCGACGTTCACGGCCCGGCCAGACGAGATCGCGGCGGTCGTGGTGGAACCCATCCCGGCCAACATGGGGCTGGTCTGGCCCGACCCCGACTTCCTCACCGGGTTGCGCGATTCGTGCGATGCGTTCGGCAGCCTGCTGGTCTTTGATGAAGTGATCTCGGGCTTCCGGGTCGGCCTCGGCGGTGCCCAGGAGCGCTTCGGCGTGACGCCGGATCTCACCTGTCTGGGGAAGGTGATCGGAGGGGGGCTGCCGGTGGGCGCCTACGGGGGCAGGGCCCGGCTGATGGAGCGGATCGCGCCGGCGGGCGATGTCTACCAGGCCGGCACGCTGGCCGGAAACCCGCTCGCGGTCGCGGCCGGGCTCGCGGCACTCGAGTTGATCACGCCGCCCGGGGTCTTCGACGCGTTCGAGGCGCGCTCGAGCAGGGTCGCAAAGGAACTCGAAGCGGCCGCACTCGAGATCGGGCTGCCGTTCCAGACGCGGGCCGCGGGCGCGCTGTTCGGAGTCGCTTTTTCTGAGACGCCCGTCCGGACCTACGCCGACGCGGCCGCCGCCGACCACGATCGCTACGGCCGCGTCTTCCACGCGATGCTCGACCCGGGGATATATCTCGCGCCGGCCGGGTACGAGGCCGGCGTCCGGACGCTGGCACACGGCGACGCCGAGATCGACCAGTTGCTCCAGGCCGCGCGCCGCGCATTCAAGAAGGTCGCGTAGCGTGGCCTGGATCCGCTCCCACCGGGCGTCCAGCGGGACCGGCCGCGCGTTCGAGAAGGCGTTCGAGGCGGCCCTCGCGATCGGGGTGGGCGTGGTGCTCGGCTACTACGTGGATCGCTGGCTCGACACCGGACCGGTGTTCCTGTTTCTCTTTATGCTCGCGGGCCTGGTAGCCTGTGTCCGAACCCTGCTCCAGATCCAGGCGGGGGGTGTTGCCGACCGAGCGGCTTCGGAGAAATCCGAGCGCGGAGAACCTCCGGAATGAAATTCGGGCCAGCCGGGCTCAAGGCGAAGCACGGGCTCCTGGTCGCGGTTGCGGTGCTCTGTGTGATTCCCTATGGAGTGCCCGCCGTCTGGAGCACCGCGCTCGGAGGAGGGATCCAGATCGTGAATTTGTGGGCGATGGAGAGAGGGGTGGGCGCGCTGCTCGGGACCGCCGAGCGGTCTCCCGACCCCTTTGCTCGGGTCCTGCTCGGGGTGCGCATGCTCGCGCTGCTCGCCTGTGTGGGTGCGATCCTGTGGCTTCTGCCGATTCTCCCGCTCGCGTTCGTGGTGGGCCTCTCGGCCTTGGTCCCGGCCGTGCTCTGGCACGGACTCGAGACTTCCCGGCTCCCGCGGGCGGGGCTCGAATGACGCACCCCCCGCACATTTTCGGCCTCTACGGTGGGGTCCCGGTCGCGATTCAGACACTCCTCGCGTGCGCGCTCGTGGTGCTGGTACTGGGGTTGCTGGTGCGCCGCGGCCTGGCCCGCGACGAAGATGGCGGTCTGGTTCCGCCGGAGCGCTTCACGCTCCGCGGCATGCTCGAGGTCCTGCTCGAGGCCCTCACCTCGATGATGCAGGATGTGATCGGCCCCGAGTGGCGCCGCTTTGCGCCGATCGTGACGACCATGGCGCTGTTCATCCTGGTCTCCAACCTGATGGGCCTGGTGCCCGGGTTGACCGGCCCGACCAGCTACATCGAGACGAATTTTTCCTGGGCCCTGATCGCCTTCTGCGTCTACAACTACGCAGCGATCAAGCATCACGGACCCGCCTACGTGAAGCACTTCCTGGGACCGGTCTGGTGGCTGGCGCCGCTGATGCTGCCGGTCGAACTCGTGAGTCACCTGGCGCGCTTGCTCTCGCTCACGATCCGTCTCACGGCCAACATGTTCGCGGACCATACGCTGGTCGCGCTCGGGCTCTCGTTTGGCCTCGGGCTCAATTTCGCAATCCCGTGGCTGTTCATGGGACTCGGCCTGTTCGTGGCATTCTTGCAGGCCTTCATCTTCGCTTTCTTGACCATGATCTACATCGGCGGCGCGCTTGAGGAGGCTCACTGAGCCGTGCTTCCGCTCTTCGCCGTCCCCAGGGAGGTAACGTGATGCGCAGATTGGTTCTTACTCTACTCACCTTTTGCGTCGTGCTCGTCGCGCCGGAGGTCGCCCATGCGGCGGACTTGGACGGGACGGGCCAACTCGGCATCGGGATCGGTGCCGGGGTTGCGATCGGACTCGCCGCGCTCGGCTGCGGGATCGGACAGGGCATCGCGACCGGAGGCGCCACGCAGGGCATCGCGCGCAATCCCAGCGCGGCCGCCAGCATCCAGACGCCGATGATCATCGGCCTGGCCCTGATCGAGTCGATCTCGCTCTACGGCTTCGTGGTCGCGTTCCTGCTCCAGGGCAAGATTTAGCTGCTCCGCCCGGCGGGGCGAAGCCAGCCGGACGGCGAATCCGGGATGCGGCCTGAGTCGGGTCCGGTGCTCGAGTACCTGCTCGACCTTCAGGATCGCATCTGCACCGGCCTCGAAACCGAGGACGGATCTGCGCGCTTTGCCGGGGAGCAGCACGAGGACGAGCGCGGTCTCGCTCGCCCGCGTGTGCTCACGGAAGGCGAGGTCTTCGAGAAGGCGGCCGTGCACCTGACCCACAGCCGCGGGAGCGCACTGCCCGCGGCCGCGACGGCGCAGCGGCCGGAACTTGCCGGGGCTGGCTTCGAGGCGGTCTCGGTCTCGCTGATCACGCATCCACTCAATCCCTACGTTCCGACCTCGCACATGAACGTGCGTTTCTTCATCGCGCAGTCGGCCGACCGCGAACCGGTCTGGTGGTTCGGGGGAGGCTTCGACCTCACGCCCTACTACGGCTTCGAGGAAGACGCCGTGCACTGGCACCGGACGGCACGCGACGCGTGCGGGAAGGTCGCCCCGGACCTCTATCCCAGGCTCAAGCGGGCCTGCGACGAGTATTTCTTTCTGCCCCACCGCGACGAGGCGCGCGGCATCGGCGGCGTGCTGTTCGACGACTTCGACGAGGGGGGCTTCGAGAACGCGTTCCGCCTGCAGCGCAGCATCGGAAACGCCTACCTCGAGGCCTATCTACCGATCGTGAACCGCAGGAAGGGGCTCCCCTGGAAGGAGCGCGAGCGCGAATTTCAGCTCTGGCGTCGGGGCCGCTACGTCGAGTTCAACCTGATGTACGACCGCGGCACGCTCTACGGCGTTCAGTCGGGGCGCCGCATCGAGTCCGTGCTGGCCTCGCTCCCGCCGCTGGTGCGCTGGCGCTACGACTGGCAGGCCGAGCCCGGGACCCCCGAGGCGACGCTGGCCGAACGCTTCCTGGTTCCGCGAGACTGGGCCGATCTCTAGGCGGACTCCGGCGGACCGGGGTCGAAACGCGGGTCCGGCTGCCACGGGATCACGTCGCTGGTCTCGAGCAACCAGTCGAGTACGCGCTCTCGTAGCGCGCATTCGATCTCGGCGAACTCGGGTTCCCCGGCCCGGTTCTCGCGTTCGCGCGGATCTCGCTTCCGGTCATAGAGTTCCGGGCGGTCGTAGATGCGGTGGACGTAGCTCCACTCCGGGGTGCGGATCGC
This sequence comes from Myxococcota bacterium, assembly GCA_036337215.1. Classification (GTDB taxonomy): domain Bacteria; phylum Myxococcota_A; class UBA9160; order SZUA-336; family SZUA-336; genus JABSQV01. The sequence continues at coordinate 5,323 of JAYZEO010000031.1, forward strand.
AATCACCTTGCCGACGTGCTTCGGGTCGTCGTGCTGAACCTTCGCTTTGAGGTCGTAGGGAAACCCCGCTCGCTCGAGCAGGTGCGCCTCGTCTGCCGTGAAGCCACCTTCCGAGAACGCGGCGTCGCGGTGGCGGGCGTTCGGGTCAGTGAGCAGGGGGACGAGACTTCGCCCGAAGTGGGTGTGCTGCGCTTCCGTCTCGGCGAGCTCGAGCAGCGTCGGCAACAGGTCGACCAGCTCGACCAGCTGTCTCGAGCGTCCGCCCTCGGGGGCTCCCGGGACCTGCAGGATCAAGGGATTGCGCACCAGGCAGTCGTCGACGCCGGCCGGCCACTTCTCGATCAGTCCGTAGTCGCCCAGGTACTCCCCGTGATCGGTGAAGAAGGCCGTGGCGGTTCGTTCGCGTGCACCGGCCTCGTCGACTGCGCGCAGCACACGCCCGAGCTGGTCATCGACGCGCGCAATCATGCCGTAGTAGGTCGCCACGATCTCGCGCCAGTCCTTCTCGTCGAGCCGGTCGGTTCCGTAGGCTTCACGCAGCGCCCGCACGAACGCGGGCTTTCGTGACAGCTCGCAATCGACGGGCAGGGGCACCTCGCCGCGATCGTGGAGCGCGTACCAGGGATCCTCCACCTCGAACGGGGGGTGCGGAAAGATCAGAGCCAGAAACAGCACCCAGGGCTCCGGCGGCCCCTCGGCGAGCCAACTCTCGGCGCTCCGGACGGTGGCTTCGTCGAAGTCGAGGGCCGGCGTCTCCCCGCTCCGGCGTCCGTGGTAGAAGGTGCGCGCGTAGCGGTGCTCGGGTGGGTACGGAGATTTCTGGAACACGAATTTCGGGTTTGTCCGAAATCCGTAGAAGTCGGTGCTCTCTGCCGTCCCTCCCGCGGCAAAGGTGTCTCCGCGTTGCCCCATCCAGGCCACGTGGTAACCCGCGTCGCGCAGCAGCCGGAGCAGGTTGGGTTCCCAGGGCTTGAGCAGGTGCGTCAGCGTCCGGTGCCCGGCGACGTGCGGGTACCAGCCCGTAAAGATCGAGACCCGGCTCGGCGAGCAGACGCTGTGCTGTGAGTAGGCCTGCTCGAAACGGGTTCCGCGGGCCGCGAGCGCGTCGATGTTCGGCGTCTGGATCACGGGGTTCCCGAATGCGCCCACGCAGTCGGCGCGGAGTTGGTCGGGCATGAAGATCAGCAGATTCGGGCGTGACATCACGTCCGCATCATAGCGGTCGCGCTCCGCGGGCGGCGGCGAGGGCTCCGCCCCGCGCTGTGAGCGATCCGGCGTATAGTGCCCGGCCATGCTCGAAGCTTTGGACGCGAGAACGGCTTGCCACGCAAAACCGGGCGAAGGTTCACATTCCCTTAGTGCGACTCTGCAACTCCGCCCGCTTAGCTCCGGCACGGCGCTTGCGATCCCGGAACCCGGCTGGAACGGGAAGATCCTCGACGGGACCGGGGCTCCCGGGAAGGTCTGAGCCGGATGGGGACTGGGGAACGGCGTGCGGTAAACGGGGTGAGGCGTGCGTCGGCCCCATCCGGCAAATCGGGCCCGGCCGCGAGCCCGCGCGCTTCTGCTGGATCGGAGCGGCCGGAGTCCGCGGGTGCAGCGCGCGCGGCGGGCGTTGGACCCGGGCGGTTCATCGTCCTCGAGGGGATCGACGGAGCCGGGAAGAGCTTACAGGCCGAACGCCTCGCGGACTGGCTCGCTTCGCTCGGGCACGACACGGTCGCGACCCGAGAGCCCACGGAGGGTGTCTGGGGCCGGCGCTACCGCCGCTGGGCCGCGGGCGAGACCGAAGCCGCGCCGCACGAGGTCCTCGGCTATTTCGTCCAGGACCGGCGCGAGCACGTGCAGCAGCTGATTCGGCCCGCGCTCCGACGCGGCACGACCGTGGTCTGCGACCGCTACACGGGCTCGACCCTCGCCTATCAGGCGGCGCACGGGGTCGATCGCGAGCGGCTGCGCGAGCAGGTCGAGCTCGACCAGTTGCCGGTCCCGGACCTCGTGCTCTGGCTGCGGCTCGCGCCCTCCGAAGCGCTCGCGCGGCTCGGGGCCGCCGCCCGCGAGCGCTACGAGGGCGATGACTTCCTGCAACGCGTGGACGCGGAGTATTCGCGCCTCGGGTTCTTGGAGGTCGACGCTTCCGGTTCGCCCGACCAGGTCGAGCAGCGACTCCGGGCGCGGGTCCTTCGCTTGCTCGCGGAGCCGGCCGGCTAACGATCGGGGTCGTCGTCGAGTGTGATCGGTTCGGTCAGGACCTGGCGGGAGGCCGCGCGGCAGAGCCAGAGACCCGCCGCCACGAAGAGACCCGCGAACACGAGCCACTCCAGCGGCGTGTGGGCGGAGCTCGGGTCGTCGAAACCCGGGAGGCCCCAGCCTCCCCCGAGCGCCACGAACGAGACCACTCCGAAGAGTCCGTGGAGCGCGACCCCGGGCAGGATCGAGCCCGAGCACTCGCGCACGATCGCGAGCACCCCGCCGAACGCGAACGCAAAGCCGAGCGAACTCGGACCGAAGACGAGCACGCTAGAAGCCGCGTACAGGCCCGCGCTCGCCGGGATGCCCCAGCGGCCCCAGGCGCGAACGAAGCCCGGCTGGAAGAGCCCGCGAAACAGGACCTCCTCTCCCAGCGGGTTGATCACACAGAGCAAGAGCAGCCACTCCAGCGCCACCAGCGATCCCGAGATGCGCGGCAGATCCTGGGCCGTGGGTGGGGCGGGCAGGAACTCTTTTGCGAGGTTGTCGAACTCGCTGATCCAGAGCAGCGACGGGACCAGCAGCGGAATCGCGAGCCAGGCCAGTCGGGGTGCGGGACGAAAGCCCAACGTCCAGCCGGGCGGCGGGGCCAGCCGTGGCGCGACCAGGAAGAGCAGCGCGCCGAATGCCAGGATCGTGCCCATGCCGAGGCTTCCGGGCCGTACCCCCTCGGGCGTAGCCAGGATCCCGGTCATGAGGCCTCGCATCGCGGCGACGGCCAGCCCGAACAGGACCGCCTGGGCCGGAGTTGGGAAAAGGGCGGAGCGATCGGACTCGGGGAGCATGCGCCGAAGGCCGGCCTAGCGCCCGAAGAGGACCGGGTGCAGCGCCTGTCCCGTGAACGAGAGCGGGTTGTTCGCGACCTCTTCGGGAGTCCCGGTCGCGACGACCTCCCCGCCCTTGTCGCCGCCCTCGGGGCCGAGGTCAATGATGTGGTCGGCGGTCTTGATCACGTCGAGGTTGTGTTCGATGACGACCACCGTGTTGTCTCGGTCGACCAGCCGGGTCAGTACTTCGAGCAACTTCTCGACGTCGGCAAAGTGCAGTCCCGTGGTCGGTTCGTCCAGGATGTAGGCGGTGCGTCCTGTCGCGCGCTTGGATAGTTCGCGCGCGAGTTTGATCCGTTGGGCTTCGCCGCCGGACAGCGTGGTCGCCTGCTGGCCCAGGTGCAGGTAGCCGAGGCCAACCTCGGCGAGGGTGCGGAGGCCGTTTCGTACCGAAGGGATGTGCTCCAGGAAGTCGAACGCCTCGTCGACGGTCATGTCGAGTACGTCAGCGATCGACTTCCCCTTGAACAGGATCTCGAGGGTCTCGCGGTTGTAACGCCGGCCCGCGCACTCCTCGCAGGTGACGAAGACGTCGGGAAGAAAGTGCATCTCGATCCGGATGATGCCGCCCCCCTCGCAGGCCTCGCAGCGTCCTCCTTTCACGTTGAAGCTGAAACGTCCGGGCTTGTAACCGCGCACCCGGCTTTCGGGCAGCTGCGCGAACAGGTCGCGGATCCCGGTGAAGATTCCGGTGTAGGTCGAGGGGTTGGAACGGGAGGTCCGCCCGATCGGCGCCTGGTTCACGTCGATCACCTTGTCGAGATAGTCGATGCCGTGGATTCGGCGATGCCGGCCCGGCCGCTCCTTGGAGCCGTAGAGTTTTTGGGCCAGCGCCGGATACAGCGTATCGTTGACGAGCGTCGACTTGCCGCTGCCCGAGACGCCGGTGACCACGGTCAGGACACCGATCGGCACCCGCACCGTGATGTCGCGCAGGTTGTTTGCGCTGGCTCCCACCAGCGTCAGGAAGCGATCGGAGCCCGGGCGCCGGCGCGTTGGCACCTCGATCGCCCGCTTGCCCGATAGGTAGGCGCCCGTCAGCGACCGCGAGCTCCGCATGATCTGCTTGGGAGTTCCCTCTGCCACGACCTCGCCGCCGTGGATCCCCGCTCGCGGTCCAAGGTCGATCACGTGGTCGGAACGCAGGATGGTCGATGCATCGTGCTCCACGACGACCACAGTATTTCCCAGGTCACGGAGGGAAAAGAGCGTGCGGAGCAGCCGATCGTTGTCGCGTGCGTGGAGACCAATCGAGGGCTCGTCGAGAATGTAGATCACGCCGACCAGCGCGGAGCCGACCTGAGTCGCGAGCCGGATTCGCTGGCCTTCTCCGCCCGAAAGGGTGCTCGAGCCGCGGTCGAGCGCCAGGTACTCGAGGCCGACGTCGTTCAGGAAGCAGAGTCGTTCCCGGATTTCTCGCAGCAAGCGGTCTGCGATTTCGCGATCCTGGGCAGGAAGGTCGATAGACTCGAACCAGCGAACCGCATCGCCGATCGGCAGGCTGGTGATTTCGTGGATGCGTCTTTCGGCGACGCGAACTGCGCGGGCCTCCGGGCGAAGTCGGGCTCCCTGGCACTCCGGGCACTCGGTCATGGTCATGTACTGGCGCAGGTCCTCGCGGACCGCGTCGGCCTCGGTCTCGCGGTAGCGCCGGTCGAGGTGCGCGACGACGCCCATCCAGGGCCGCTTGACGCTGAACTTTCGCCGCCGGCCGAAGTGAAACTCGATCGGCGTTTCCCCCGTGCCATTCAGAATCTGTCGCCTCGCGCGCGCGGGGAGTTTGCTCCAGGGCACCTCCAGATCGAATCCCAGTTGTTCCGAGAGCGCCGCGAGCATGGCATTGTAGTAGCCGGAGGCGCGTCCGCGTCGGCGGAAAGGCACGATAGCACCGTCGCTGATCGAGACGGTGGAGTCGGGCACGATCAGGTCCGGGTCGAAGAAGTCGCGGGTTCCGAGGCCCGCGCATTCGGGACAGGCGCCATGCGGATTGTTGAACGAGAACATGCGCGGATTGATCTCTGGATAGCTGGCGCCGCAGTCGACACAGGCGGCGTTCTCCGAAAACGGGATCTCCTCGCGCCCGGGCCCCACGTCGACGGTGGCGTAGCCTTCGGCCGCGGCAAGCGCGGTCTCTAGCGAGTCTGCGATGCGGCCGCGGGCCTCCGCCTTGACGACCACGCGGTCGACCACCAGGTCGATGCTGTGTCGCTTCTTCCGGTCGAGCGTTGGGAGGCTGTCGAGGTCGTGAATCTCACCGTCGATGCGGACCCGCACGAATCCCTGCCGTGCGAACTCGCGAAGTTCACGCCGGTACTCGCCCTTGCGATCGCGCACGACCGGGGCAAGCACCTGGATCCGGGTGCCGGAACGAAGTGCCAGAACCCGATCGACCATCTGCTGGACGGTCTGTGCCGCGATGGGCTTGTCGCAGTTCACGCAGTGGGGCAGTCCGATCCGGGCGTAGAGCAGTCGCAGGTAATCGTAGATCTCGGTGACGGTGCCCACGGTCGAGCGCGGATTTCGGCTCGTCGTCTTCTGTTCGATCGAGATGGCCGGTGACAGTCCCTCGATCGAGTCGACGTCGGGCTTGCTCATCTGATCCAGGAACTGACGCGCGTAGGCGGAGAGACTCTCTACATAGCGGCGTTGTCCTTCGGCGTAGATCGTGTCGAATGCGAGCGACGACTTGCCCGAACCAGAGAGCCCCGTGATCACCACGAGCTTGTTGCGTGGAATTCGGACGTCGATCGATTTCAGGTTGTGTTCGCGCGCGCCGCGAACCTGCAGGTCTCCGGGTCCGGTCGTCACTCGCGACTCCTCGCAATGGCCGCGCTCGCTGCAGCGGAACGCTCGGCACTGACGAGGCGTCGCGCCAGCGCGAGGGCCTCGTGCAAGGAACCGGGGTCCGCGCGACCGAGGCCGGCGATGTCGAATCCGGTTCCGTGATCCACGCTGGTGCGAATGAGCGGAAGTCCGAGGGTCACGTTCACGGCCTTTCCGAAGGCGTGGACCTTGAGAGGTGCGAGTGCCTGATCATGATACATGCCGAGTACGCAATCGAACTCGCCCGCCGCGGCGCGCCAGAAGAGGCTGTCCGCCGGGAGTGGCCCGCGCGCGTCGATCCCGTCTGCCTGCGCGGCCCGGATCGCGGGCGCGATCACCCGGGCCTCCTCGTCGCCGATCCGGCCCCCCTCCCCCGCATGCGGGTTGAGGCCGCAGACCGCGATGCTCGGTGCGGGAAGCGCAAACAGCCGCCGGAGGTCCCGGTCGAGAATCCGCAGCGTGGTCCGTATTCCTGCTGTCGACAGCCGGGCCGGCACCTCGCGCAGCGGACAGTGGATCGTCGCGAGTGCGACTCGGAGCGCGCCGCCCACGAGGCACATCACGGCCGGTCCGGTGGCACTGGAACGCTCGGCCGAGACGGCTTCGAGCAACTCGGTGTGTCCCGGGAAGAGGAACCCCCCTTCGGCCATGACTTGCTTCGAGATCGGTCCCGTCACGAGGGCATCGAGCTTGCGGTCGAGACATGCGCGTGCGGCGGACCGGATCGCGTCCTCGACCCCGGGCGCCGCGGCCGGGTCGGGCTCGCCGGGTGCGACCGCGGCGCTTGCGAACGCGTGCCGAATGATCCCGGACGCCAATCCGCCGGCACGGTCGATCGCGTCCTGGTCTCCGTAGACGTGGAACTCGAGTCCTTCCGCGGGCAGTTCTCGCAGCGCCCGCGAGATGACTTCGGGCCCGATTCCGGCCGGATCCCCGATCGTGATCCCCAGCCGGATGCGCGCTCCGTCCTGGATGGCGGCCACTACTTGAAGTCCGGAGCGATGATCTCGACGTAGCTCTCCTCGCGAAGCTCCTTCATGAACTTCTCGATCTCGGGCTGGCTTGCGCGGTCGAGCAACTCCCTGTGGAGTGCCTCGCGCACGCTCTCGTACTCGACCTCGCCAGGGTCGAAACGCTCCAGCACCTGAATCAGGTTGGCGCCGTGCTGGGTCTCGATCACGGGACTGATTTCTCCCGGAGCGAGACTGAATGCCGGGCCGGCGAGTGCGGCAACGGCCGTTCCCTCTTCCAGGCTCATCAAGCCGCCGTTTTCCGCGGAGGGGGCGGCCGAGTATCGCCGTGCGAGTCGAGCAAAGTCCTGTCCGCTCTGTGCCGCGTCCCGAATTTCCTCCGCAATCTCGATCGCGTGCTCGCGCCCGAGGTCGGAGTCGGGGGGTGGCCAGGGAATGAGGATGTGCCGCAGACGCACGCGCCGCCCCTCCGTGCCCGCGTAACGCTTCGCGAAGAGTGCCTCGATCTCCGCTTCCGAAACGGTCACCCGCGACCGAACGCTCGTGGAAATCACGCGCATCTTCGTGAGCTGCGCCGCGATCTCCTTCCGATACTGGTCTCGACTCAGTCCCTGCGCTTCGACCTCGCTGTAGAGTTGCTCGGTCGTGAGCCCCTCCTGCTCCGCGATCTCGTTCACCGTGCGGTCGACCTCCTCGGGCGTCGTCTCCATGTTCATTCGCTGCGCGGCTGCCCCGAGCAGGCGCGAATCGATGACGGACTGGACCGCCCGATGGTAGATCTGGCGATGCACGTCGGGCGGCACCGTGCCCCCGTTCTCGCTTGCGATGCGGGTGAGTGCCGGTGTGGCCGCGAGCTGGACCTCGGAGCGCAGAATCACATCGTCGCCGACCACGGCCGCGATGCCTTCCACCTGACGGTTCGCAGCCAGCGCTCCAGAGGATCCACACAAGATCAGAATCCACGCGATCGATAGCCTAGAGATTCTCATCGCAGCGAATCCAGCGCGCGCTCGTGTACGGTGATTTTTGCCTCGCGTCGCAGCTGTCGCAGCCATTCGTTGCGCAGTTCCTCCAGGCGGCGTTGTTCCAGGATCTGCCGGACTTCCTCGGCGACGCCGTCGAGCGATGCTTTGCTCGCCGCCACCCGTTCTTCGACCCGGAACAGGTGGAAACCGAACGGAGACTCGATCGCTTCGGAAAGTGCGCCCGAAGGCAACTCGAAGGCGCGATCGAAAACCTCCGGCATCTCCCCGAGTGCGAAGGCCGGGAGCAGGCCGCCGTTTTCGGCCTCGGGCGCGATGCTCTCGCGCCGGGCAAGTTCCTCGAAATCAGCGCCGTCGCGCAGCTCTGCGGCGATCTCTCTCGCGCGCTGCGCGTCCTGAAACAGGATGTGCCGGATCACGACCTTCGGGGGGGAGTCGAAGCTCTCCCGGTGTTGTTCGAAATAGTCCGCGATCGCATCCTGCGAGACGTGCAGGCGCTTTGCGAGTTCGAGTAGCGTGGTTCGATCGATCCGCATTTGTCGATGGACCTCGGCCGTGAATTCTGGCGTGTTTCCCTCCGTTTCGCCTCCGAACAGAACGCGGATGCGTTCGTCCACCTCCGCGTCGTGGACCTGGACACCGAGCGCGTCCGCCCGGTTCAATGCCACCTGCTCGGTGATCAGGCGGTCCAGTTCCTCGAGCAGCAGGTCCGAGCGGGGCCGGTCGGGCTCGATTTCGACCCGCCGTTCGACCGCGCTGGCGAGGCGCGCGTGCGGGATCTCGACCCCGTCGACCCGGGCGACCGGTCCTTCGAGCGCCGGGTCGGGTGCGCAGGCGCACACCGCCAGCAGCAGCGGGAGCCAGCGACCGCGCAGCTTGCTGCCGCTCATCCTTGCCCCGGCCCGGCCAGCGAGCCGTCTCCCGGGCCGGAACCCGGCGCGAGCAGGTCGAGCAGCCCGAAGCTTTCCGCGAGCACCGTCCCGCTTCCGCGGTAGCGCATGTGGATCTGCTGTTCGCGGTCCACCCGAAACGGGGTGCCGGGACGTCCCAGCAGGGTGACCAGCCGGGTCGGATCGATGCGCGGCGCCAGGTCCGTCGCGATCCGGACGACGATTTCGTCGCGGCCGGCCTCGAGCGACTCGATTCCCAGATCACGACAGCGGAGTTTGAGACGGATCACTTCGAACAGGTTCACGGCTTCGGCAGGAAGCGGTCCGTAGCGGTCCAGCAGTTCATCGCGGATTTCGTCGAGTTCCTCACCGTTCCGGGCTGACGAAAGCTGTTTGTAGAAGACCAGCCGGTGGTTCACGGCATCGACGTATTCTTCGGGCAGCAGCGCCGGGACCGGCAACTTGATCTCGGGTTCGATCCTCTGCTCTGCGCCCTGCCCGCGCAGTTCCGCCACGGCCTGTTCGAGCATCTCGAGGAAGAGATCGTAGCCGACGGCAGCGATGTAGCCTGACTGCTCCCCGCCGAGCAGGTTCCCGGCGCCCCGGATCTCGAGGTCGTGGCTCGCCAGGCGGTAGCCGGCTCCGAGTTCGGACAGGTCCTCGATTGCCTCGATCCGACGCCGGCCCTCCGGGCTCAGCGTTCCTTCCGGCGGCAGGAACAGGTAGGCGTAGGCGCGGCGGTCGGCGCGCCCGACCCGACCGCGAAGCTGATAGAGCTGCGCCAGCCCGAAGCGCTCGGCGCGGTGGATCAGGATCGTGTTGGCGTTCGGGATGTCGAGGCCCGACTCGAT
>JAYZEO010000032.1:0-35286 GCA_036337215.1 Myxococcota bacterium
CCCGCACCCACTCCCCCGGAATGCCGTCCACGTCGACGGGCGTGATCTTCGCCTCGACCTCGCGGCCGAAGAGTTCTTCCATCTGGCGTCGCGCCGCCGCTACGTCGCGCGCGGGCGGTGCGCTTTCATGAAACGAGCGGAGCTTCGCGACAACGTCCCGGTGCTGCGGGCTGATCTCTCCAGGCTTGACGATCAGGGTGTGGTCCGGGGCGTCGTACCGCCGATGATCGGGCGCATCGAGAAAACGCCGCACAGCCAGGATCGCGACCGCGATGAGTAGCGCGACGACCAGCAGGGTGGTCAGCATCGGAATCCCTCCCATTTGCTCGCCAAAGAGGCTTGCCAGAGAGTTCGATTCTGGCCCATTTCAGATCCCGGGTCGAGACTCTGAGTCAGGGGTAGTAGCGGCTGATCGTGTCGATCACGCAGCCGGGGCGCTCCTTGCCCTCGATCTCGACGGTCACGCGAATCGTGGCTTGGACGCCGCCCTTCACCTCTTCGACTTTTAGCAGTTCCGCACTGCCGCGAATTCGCGAGTTCACGGGGACGGGCGCCGGGAAGCGGATCCGGTCGGCGCCGTAGTTCACGCCCATCGAGATGCCCTGGACATCGACGATCTGGGGCAGGAAATAGTTCACGAGCGACTGGGTCAGGTAGCCGTGGGCGATGCAGGCGCCGAAGGGGCCGTCCTTGGCACGCTCCGGATCTACGTGGATCCACTGATGATCACCGGTCGCGTCCGCGAACTGGTCGATGCGCTCCTGCGTGACCTCGAGCCAGTCGCTGTATCCGAGGTGGTCGCCGATGGCGTTGTGCAGTTCCGAGGGGCTCTTGAACAGCGTGGCCATATCGTTCTCCCCTAGCTCTTCGAAGTGCCCGACGCGGCGCTCAGGAACTCGGGTCGTTCGCCGCCTCCGTGCATTAGCAGGTTGGCGCCGCTCACGTAGCTTGCCAGCGGAGAGGCCAGGAACAGACACAGGTTCCCGGCATCGCGAGGTTCGCCCAGCCGGCCGAGCGGAACCGTTGCCGCGACGGCGGCAATGCCGGCTTCGTCGCCGTAGTGCAGGTGGGACTGTTCCGTCCGGATCATGCCCGCGCTGATGGTATTGATGCGCACCTTCGGCGCCCACTCCACCGCCAGCGTCTGGGTCAGGCTCGACAGTCCTGCCTTGGCTGCGCCGTAGGCCGCGGTTCCGGGGGAGGGCCGGAGGCCGCTGACGCTCGAGATGTTGATGATGCTCCCGCCGCTTTCCTGCGCCTGCATGACCGCGTTGGCCCGCTGCGAGAAGTTAAGCGGCGCGATCAGGTTCAGGCGGATGATCGCCTCGGAGAAGCGCGGCGACGCGGTGGCGGCGTCGGCCGCGGGCGCGCCACCCGCGTTGTTGACGAGGACGTCGAGGCGCCCACACTGCTCGCGCGTAAACGCGACGACGCGCTCGATCTGCTCGACCTCGCGCACATCGGCCTGGCAGAAGCGCGCCGTTCGTCCGGAGGCCTCCGGAAGCGTCTCGCCTTGGTTGCGGCTGCAGACCACGACCTCGGCGCCGGCCTCGAGAAAGCGCTCGCTGATGCCGCGGCCCACACCCCGTCCGCCACCGGTGACGATCACGACCTTCCCGGACATGTCGAGTGGGTTCTGCACGCTGTCCTCCGGAGTCGTCACAGTCCGATCTCGCGCGCCACGCGTTCGCGGTGATAGGCGGGGTCTCCGAGAAAGACCTCGCTCGAGCGGGCGCGCTTGAAGTAGAGGTGGACGTCGTACTCCCAGGTGAAGCCGACCCCGCCGTGGATCTGGAGACACTCGGCTGCGGCGCGGAAGTACGCGTCCGAGCAGTAGGCCTTGGCGAGCGAGGCCACCGAGGGCAATTCTTCGCCGTTTTCAGCGGCGACGCAGCCCGCGTAGTAACAGGCCGAGCGTGCCGACTCGACCGCCACCATCACGTCTGCGCACTTGTGCTTGATCGCCTGGAACGAGCCGATCGGCCGCCCGAACTGGACGCGTTGCTTCGCGTAGTCGACGGCCAGGTCGAGACAGCGCTGCGCCCCGCCGACCTGTTCGGCCGAGAGCGCGATCGCGGCGAGGTCCAGGATCCTGCGGAGTGCCGGGCCCGCCTCCGCCTCGCCGCCGAGTTGGTGCGAAACCGGCACCTGCACCCCGTCGAGTCGGACCTCGGCCAGGCGCCGCGTCTGGTCCATGGTCGGGACCGCGTGTCGAGACACGCCCCGGGCCGTGGCCGGAACCAGGAACAGGCCGATCCCCTGGGAGCCGCGGGTTCCCTCCCGACGGGCTGCAACGATCAACAGGTCGGCCACGTGGCCGTCGAGCACGAAGCGCGAGCGGCCGTCGAGTACGAAGGCCCCGCCGTCTTGCGTCGACGTCACGCCCAGCGTGTCCGTGTCCCAGGTCCCGCCGGGTCCGGTGCAGGCCAGGGTCGCGAGTGTCTCACCCTCGGCGATGAGGGGCAGGTATTCGCGCTTTTGGGATTCGGAACCCAGCACCAGCAGGGCGTTGGCCCCGAGGCACACGCTCGAGAAGAAGGGAGCGCAGAGCAGCGCGCCGCCCATTTCCTCCAGCAGCGCGACGAGTTCGACATACCCGAGTCCCAGACCCCCGTAGGCTTCCGGGATCGTCACCGCCGTCCAGCCGAGTTCCGACGCGATCTGCTTCCAGAGTTCCGGGTCGTAGCCGAGTTCGCTCTCCATGGCCCGGCGTACCTGCTCGGGACCGGAGCGTTCGGCCAGGAAGCCCCGGGCCGTGGAGCGGAGTTCTTGCTGCTCCTCGTTGAACGCGAAGTCCATCTCAGCCCGGTTCGCTCATCTTGCTAGGTCCCGTAGACCTTCTGTGGAGACGGAGCCTTGCCGAGCAGTTCCTGCACGGCGGGCCCGATCTCGTCGGGTTCGAAGCGTCGACCCCTGTCCAGGGTGGGCCCGTCGCGCCAGCCGTCCGAGATCCCGAGTTGGCCCCCCTTGATCTCGAACACGCGTCCGCTCACCTCCCGCGACTCGGCGCTTCCCAGCCATACCACGAGTGGCGCGATGTTCTCGGGTGCGTTCTCGTCGAAACTTCCGTCGGCGGGTGCCGCCATGTCGGTGAAGATCGCCTCGGTCATGCGCGTCCGCGCTGCGGGCGCGATCGCATTCGACGTGATTCCGTAGCGTCCGAGTTCGGCGGCCTGCACCAGGGTGAGCCCGGCGATGGCGGCCTTCGCCGCGGAGTAGGCGCTCTGGCCGACGCTCCCCTGGAGGCCCGCGCCCGAACTGGTGTTGATGATACGCGCGTCGACGGACTCGCCGGCCTTGGACCGTCCTCGCCAGTACTCGCAGGCATGGCGCGAAGCACAAAAGTGACCCTTGAGGTGTACGCGTACGACGGCGTCCCACTCGTCCTCCGCCGCGCTTACGAACATCCGGTCGCGCAGGAACCCGGCGTTGTTGACCACGACGTCGAGGCTCCCGAACGCGTCGAGCGCGGTCTGCACCAGGCGGCCGGCCCCTTCCCAGTCTGCGATGTCGTCTCCGTTGGTGACGGCCTCGCCGCCTAGGGCGCGGATCTCGGCCGCGACTTCCTCCGCGGGTTCGCTCGACTTCCCGCGGCCATCGCTCTCGGTGCCGAGATCGTTCACGACGACGCGTGCACCCTGGCGCGCGAACTCGATCGCGTGACCGCGGCCGATTCCGCGCGCCGCGCCCGTAACGATGACTACGCGTCCTTCACAGAGCCTGTCCATTTTCACCTCGCTAGATTCGCTCGATGATGGTGACGTTCGCCTGGCCTCCACCCTCGCACATGGTCTGGAGCCCGTAGCGGCCGCCCGTGCGTTCGAGTTCGTAGAGCAGCGTGGTCATCAGACGCGCTCCCGTGGCCCCGAGCGGGTGCCCGAGCGCGATCGCGCCACCGTTCACGTTCACTTTCTCCGGGTCGGCTCCCGTCTCCTTTTGCCAGGCCAGCACCACCGAGGCAAAGGCCTCGTTGATCTCGACCCGGTCGATGTCGTCGATCGTCATGCCCGTCTTCTGCATGGCGTACGCGGTCGCCGGAATCGGCGCGGTCAGCATCCAGACCGGGTCCGCGCCCCGCACGCTCAGGTGGTGGATGCGGGCGCGCGGTTCGAGTCCGTGTTCGCGGAGCGCGCGCTCCGAAACCACCAGCAGCGCACAGGCGGCGTCGGCGATCTGGCTCGAGACCGCGGCCGTGATCCGGCCCCCTGCCTCGAGTGGTTGGAGTTCGGCCATCCGCTCGAGGGTGGTTCCGCGACGCGGTGTCTCGTCCCGTGCGAAGTCCCCATAGGGGACGATCTCGCGGTCGAAGCGGCCCTCGTCGATCGCCTGGACCGCGCGCTGGTTGCTGGTGAGCGCAAAGCGCTCCATGTCTTCTCGCGAGATGTCCCACTTCTCGGCGATCATTTCGGCCGACCTGAACTGCGAGACCTCCTGCTGGCCGTAGCGGTCCTGCCAGCCCCGCGAAGTCGAGAACGGGTCGGGGAAGCCCAGGGGCTGCCCCGCGAGCATCGCCGCGGAGATCGGCACCTGGTTCATGTTCTGGACACCGCCTGCCGCGATCACGTCGCTAGTTCCGCTCATCACGGCCTGCGCTGCGAAGTGCACGGCCTGCTGTGAGGAGCCGCATTGCCGGTCGATCGTGGTGCCGGGAACCTCTTCCGGCAGGCCGGCCGCGAGCCAGCAGGTGCGTGCGATGTCGCCGGCCTGGGGGCCGATCGTGTCGACGCAGCCGAACACGACGTCTTCGACGATCGCCGGATCGATCCCGGTGCGATCGACGAGTGTGCGGAGCACGTGCGCGCCGAGGTCGGCCGGGTGCTCGCCGGACAGGCTTCCCTTCTTTTTGCCGACGGGGGTTCGAATTGCGTCGACGATGTAGGCCTGGTTCATGTCTCCCTCTCCACTCCTAGCTCTTGTCTTCGTAGTGCGCGTCGCGCTTCTCCACGAACGCGTCCCTCGCCTCCTGTGAGTCGGGCGAGGTGTAGAGTTCGAGGGTAAAGCCCTGCTCGTAGCGATAGCTGGTCTTGATGTCGAGCAGTTCGATGCCGTTCATGCACTCCTTGGCGAGCCGCATCGCCTTCGGGCTCTTGCTCGCGATCGAATCCGCGATCCGGTGAGCGGCCGGCATCAACTCGTCGCGCGGCCCGATCCACTCCAGCGCGCCCAGTCGATAGGCCTCGGCGGCATCGATCGGTTCTCCCGTGAAAAGCATCTTTCGGACCTTCTGAATCGGAAACATGCGCATCAGGTGCGAGGCCGCGCCCAGGGCCCCTCGGTCGATCTCGGGAAGCCCGAAGCTCGCGTCGTCCGCGGCCACGATGATGTCACAGGATCCGGCGAGTCCGACACCGCCGCCCAGCACGTAGCCGTGGCAGGCGGCGATCACCGGGACCGGGCAGTCGTGGATCGCCGCGAAGGCCGCCCAGCAGCCGGCGTTGACCTCGGTGATGCGGCTTGCGTCCGCGGCGAGTTCCTTGATGTCGACGCCGGCACAGAAGCCCTTCCCGAGGGCCGCCAGGATCAGGCAGTGGACCTCCTCGTTCTGTCCCAGGGACGCGATCGTCTCCGCGAGCTTGCGCCAGCCTTCGCTGTCCGGCGCGTTCACGGGTGGGTGCTGGAGGAAAACCTCGGCGACACCCTGCTTGATGCTGAAAGTGACGGACATGCGAATGATCCTCAGTGTGTAAGGGCCTTGAGCGTCTGCTCGGCCTGGTTCACGATAGCTTCGACGAGTTCCTCACAGCTCGGACGATCGTCGATGACGCCGGCCACGCTGCCGCTGGGGAGGTAGCCGTTGACCGGGTCCCCGCCGAGCATGGCCTTGCGGGCCAGCATCGGGGCGTTTGCGGCCATCAGCATCTGGGCACGTGTAAGACGCTCGCTGCGTCGCATCGCGAGTCCCGAGCGCAAGAGATCCCCAAGCGATGCGCCGGTCGCTTTTCGGTATTGCAGAGCGCTGCGGAGGGCGCGCAGCAACCGGGTCGTGCTGCTGGCGTTCTCGATCTTTGCGACCAGTTCGTTTCTGAGCACCCGCTGCGGCAAGCCATCGATCTGGGGGGTCACCAGCACGTCTACGACCTCCGCACGCAGGTAGCGGTCGGTGGTCGGCTCGGGTACCGGACTCTCGCGCGTCAACAGAAACCGCGTGCCCATGGCGATTCCCTGTGCCCCGAAGGCGAGTGCGGCCACGAGTCCGCGGCCGTCCCGGAAGCCGCCGGCGGCCACCACCGGAACCTCCACCGCATCGGCACAGCCCGAGACCAGAAGCGAAGTCGGGACGCTGCCCGTGTGCCCGCCTCCCTCGCTCCCCTGGACGATGATCAGGTCGGCCCCGAGTTGCTCGGCCTTCACGGCGTGCTTGACGGCCCCGCAGGTCGGGACGCAGACCACGCCCGCCTGCTTCAGCCGCTCGATCAGTTCGCGGTTCGGCGCGCGGTTGTATCCTGCTGCCCGAACCCGGTGCTGGATGATCGCGTCGATGATGATCTCCGCCCCCGGCGCGTCCATCAAGAAGTTCACGCCGAAGGGGCGGTCGGTGAGTTCCTTGACCTTCAGGATCTCCGCCGCTACCGCGTCGGGGGCAAGCGTGGCCGCGGCCAAAAATCCGATCGCGCCCGCGTTGCTCGCGGCGGCGACGAGTTCCGGGGTCGCAACCCAGCCCATTCCGGTCTGGATGATCGGGTAGCGGATTCCGAGGATGTCGCAGACCTGGGTGCGCAATGCCGAAGACAATCAGGGACCTTTCGCGGCGAGGGCTCAGCCCAGCAGTTCCTTCTCGGCGATGTGATTTGGGTCGAGGACCTCTCGGATCAGGCGAAGTTCCTCGCCACTCGGGGCCCGCGTCTCGGGAACCTCCTCGGGAAGCGTGAGCGCGAAGCCCGTCTTCTCGACGACCTCATCGACGCCGACTCCCGGATGGATCGAGGCCAGGCGCATCGAGTGGTCGGGCGTCTGGAAGTCGAGGACGCAGAGGTTGGTGACGACCCGGCGGATCTCGTGAAAGCGCGAGGTGCGTGGTCCGAGCGCGGCGGCGCGGTCGTAGCCGACCCCCGAGACCACGTCGACCTTCTCGACGAAGACCTTCGGCCCGTGGTTGGGCACCCAGTAGCTGGTGGTGTGGCTCATCGTGTTTCCGGGCGCGCCGCGCATGCCCAGAAGCTGCGCCTTGGGCTTCTCGTAGGGACCGATGCAGGCGAAGTTCTGGTTGCCGAAGCGGTCGATCTGACTGGCCCCCATCATCACGTGGCGTCGGCCCGACCAGAGCGTGTCGAAGACGGTGCGAAAGGGCATCCAACCTTCGACCACCGGGTCGGGGCCCTGGGCTCCGACCGGCATCACATTTGCGACCAGCGATGCGATCCCGTCGGTGATCAGCAGATCCGGTTCGAAGCTGAGCTTCGCCAGGCGCACCCCGAGCGCCGGGATGTTGCCGAACGGGCTGACCATGATCTCGCCGTCTCCCCGGAAGGCGTCGGCGATCGCCGCGATGCAGAAGTCCGCGCGCGTGGGTTCGCTCATCGCTTCCGGAGTTCCTCCCGGTATTCGACTTCGCTCTCCGTTTCCAGGTAGCGCTTGCGAAATTCCTCCCAGGCCTCGGGTGAGCGAGCCGTTGCCGCATACTCGCGTTGGAATGCTTCGTCGCGCTGGTAGTCCGGAGGGCACTCGGTGAAATGCGCGCCGAGCGGGGCCTCGATCACCGCGTCGACGAGCATCCGGTTGATGCGAAGCGTGTGCACCGAGCCTTCGTCGAGTAGGGACTCGGTCGGCACGATCTTCTCGCAGGACATGAAACGGCGCTCGGCCGCCATGCAGAAGAGGTCGTCGAAGTAAAGGTCCGGCCCCAGGTACTGGCCGTTTCCGGCTGCGTCGGCACGATTCATGTGGATCAGGGCCGCGTCGAGATGGATCGCGGGCATGGCCACGAGCTCGTCTCCGTCTTGGTAGGGCGAGCGCACGAGTTCGAGTTCGGGGTTGATCCGGAGCACGTCGGACCCGAGCCCGGCCCGGGTCGGCAGGAAGGGCAGGCGGATCGCGGCCGCGTAGAGGCCCCACTGGAGCATGCCTTCGTCGAACTCGACGGCCTCGATGCTCGCCTGTTGTCGGGCAATCCGAAAGTGCGGCTCCAGCGGAATCGAATCCAGGGACACGAAACCGTAGATCACCTTCTTGACACGGCCCGAGGCACACAGCAGACCGACATCGGGTCCGCCGTAGGAGACGATGGTCAGGTCGCGGAGTTCGGAGCGCAGAATTTCGCGCACCAGCGACATGGGCTTGCGGCGGGATCCCCATCCACCGATTCCGATGGTCATGCCGTCGCGGAGCTCGGCCACGACTTCGGCTTCCGTCGTGCGCTTGTCCACTCGCCCCACCCTGGCGCCGGGCGGGCTCCCGGCCCGACCTTCGCCGTGCGCC
Source organism: Myxococcota bacterium (assembly GCA_036337215.1). Lineage (GTDB taxonomy): Bacteria > Myxococcota_A > UBA9160 > SZUA-336 > SZUA-336 > JABSQV01. The sequence continues at coordinate 8,416 of JAYZEO010000032.1, forward strand.
CCCCAGCGCGCGCGTAGCGTAAACGATACGTTCCGTTTCTGTAAACCCGACCCGAGAGCGGCAGCGGGGCCGTCGAACGGATCGCAGGGAAGCGCGGGCGCGCACCTCGGACCTGGCTTGTACCCGCCGCCACTTTGGCCGTAGCCTTTCGCTCCGTGACGCTCGATCAGGCTGCAATTTCGCTCGAGGGGCGGGTCGCCCTGGTCACCGGTGCGGCTCGTGGAATCGGAAAGGCGATTGCAGAGAGTTTCGCGGAGTTTGGCGCGGACGTTGCCCTCTGCGACCGCGATGCCGAGGGACTGGCCGGCAGCGTTCGAGAAGTCGAGGCCCGGGGACGCAGGGCCTTCTCGGAGTGTCTCGACGTGCGCGACGGCGCAGCTGTACGCGCCTTCGTGGCTGGACTCGCGGCGGAGACCGGGAGCATCGACATCTTGGTCAACAACGCCGGTGGCGGCTTTGCGGCCGAGTTCATGGAGTTGAGCGAGAATGGCCAGGAGGCCTTGATTCGCGAGAACTTCACCAGCGTCACGCATTTCGTACGCGCCGTGGTGCCGTTCGTCCCGGAACGGGGCGGCTCGATCATCAACCTGAGTTCGATCGAGGCGCAACGCGCGGCTCCGGGTTTCGCGGTCTACGCCGCGATGAAGGCCGCGGTCGAGAACCTGAGCCGGAGCCTTGCGCTGGAACTTGGATCTCGGCGGATTCGCGTGAACGCGATTGCACCCGACGCCATTCCGACGCCTGGGATTTCGGAACTCGGGGACGAACTTCCGAAAACGCCGCTCGCGTGTGCGGCGACTGCGGACGATGTCGCCGCCGCAGCGCTCTATCTCGCGAGCGATCTCTCTCGCTTCGTAACCGGGACCACGCTCCCAGTGGATGGCGGCCTGCGAGCCGCCGGAGGCTGGCGCCCGAAACCCGGCGGCGGTTTCGAACTCTGAGTCGGGAGCGCTTCGGCCCGGGTCAGTCCCGGTCCTCGCAACGCCACACCACCGGGCATGCTTCCCGGTCGAGGAGATCTCCGTCCTTCACCTGGTGGTGGTGGGGCTTCATCGGGGCCCCTTTGCGGATCCGGTAGCGGGCGTCCGCTCCGCAGTAGCGGACCGAGACCGCGCGCCGACGTAAGCTGCTCGAGCGATTGCCGCTGGCCCCGTGGAGTGTGCGCGCGTGATGAACCACGAGGTCGCCGGGCTCGGTATCGAACTGCAGAAGTTCGTAGTCCGCGCTCCGATCCCGAATGTCGGGAACTTCGTCTCCTGTTGTTCCCGGGATCGGCATGCTGCTCACGAACAGGTTGGGTCTGAACTCCCGCTGCCACAGGTGCGAGCCGCGCACGTACTGGACGGCACCGGTTTCTTCGGTCACGGGATCGAGCGGCGACCAGCTGGTGCAGATCTGCTTTCCCTCGATGTGGAAGTAGGCGAGGTCCTGGTGAAAGGCCGTGGGCTCGATGGTCCCGGGCTCCTTCACGAGCAGGCTGTCCTCGTAGAGATTGACCTTGTCGGATCGCATTAGTGCGGCCACCAGGGCCGGGAGCGGGCTGGTGACCGCGAATGCCCGAAAGTCCGGGTCCGAAAGCCAGTGGTCGGTTCCGCCGTAGAAGCGTCCCCGCTCGCCGGCCGGCTCGACGCGCGCGTCGACCAGGGCCTGGCCGCCCGAGGCCTCGATGCTGCGTGCCATCTCGGTCATGTCTACGATTCCCGGCTGATCCAGGACCCGCTCTACGGCCGCCTGCATGCGCCCGACCCAGGACACCGGCAGCACGCCGCGCAGGCACACGACGCCGTCGCGCTCGTAGGCCGCGACCTCGGCCTCGGTCACGGAAGCTCGGGCCTCACGCATCTGGGACGGATCCGACCTCCATGCCGCTAGGCCACCGAGTAGCCGCCGTCGACGGGCAGGGTCTGCCCGGTCACGAAGCGTGCGGCCGGGCTCGCCAGGAACAGCACCGGGGGCGCGACGTCCTCGGGCGTGCCCCAGCGCGCCATCGGTGTCCGATCCAGGTGCGCTTTGCTGAGGCTCTCGATCTTCAGCATCGGCTCCGTCATCTTCGATTCGATCAGGCCCGGTGCCACCGCGTTCACGCGCACCCCTTCCTTTGCCCAGGCGACGGCCAGCGTCTTGGTCATCTGCACGATTCCGGCCTTGGCGGCGCCGTAGCCGGGGACGATCGGAATGCCGAAATAGGATGACATCGAGGCCATGTTGACGATGCTGCCTCCACCCTCGATGGCGCTCGCGGCCAGCATCGGCTTGCAGGCGGAGGCCAGGCGGAAGGCGCCGAACAGGTTGATGGCGATGCTCTGCTCGAAGACCTCGGGCTCGTACTCGTTTCGTCCCCCCGGCAGACTCGCACCGGCGTTGTTGATCAGCACGTCCAGGCTCGAGAACTCCGCGGCCAGGGCGTCGATCCGAGCGTGGTCGGTGAGTTCGAGTTTGTGGTAGGCGTAGCAAGCCAGGTCCTCCGGGTACTCGGAGGCGGCCGGCCGGGTGCCCGTGATCGAGACCCGGGCGCCTGCCTCGAGGAACGCGCGCGCGATCCCGGCACCGATCCCGCTCGTCCCGCCCGTGACCAGCACCTCGCATCCGGAGAAGTCGAAGCCCGCCCGCCCGGGTCCACTCATTCCCAGACCTTCTGCCAGCTTCCGGTTTCAGCCGAGCGATACATGGCGAGCGCGGCCCGGAGTTCGCCGAGCGATTCCTCCGGCCCGGCGGCCGGCGTCGTGCCTTCCGTGACCGCGCGCGCGAAGTCCGCGAACTCTCCGGCGTAGGACTTCATGTAGCCGCCCCGCTCCCCGATCTGGGTGCCGCGGCGGTGATTCGCGTCGTAGAGCATGACGTCTCCGAGTCCCTCGACCGTGATCTCGCCCTCGCTCCCGGTCACGCGGAAGAGCGGCTCGGGGCCGCGTGCCGCCGTGGTCAGCATTCCGTCGAATACCCCGAGCTTCCCCGAGCGAAAGCGCAGCAGCGCACGCACCAGCGACTCCCCTTCCATCCGGTCCAGCGGTCGGCCGAGACCGGCCACGACCTCGTCGATCTCGCCCATCCAGATGCGCAGCGGTCGCAGCCAGTGCGAGCCGGTGTCGATCGCGATCCCGCCGCCGGCCAGGCTCTGATTCAGGCGCCAGGCCCGCTCGCCGCCATAGTAGTCCGGGAGCGGGGGCACGAAGAAGTTTCCACGCGCGGTCTCGGGTTCTCCGATCGCGCCGGCTTCGAGAAGTTCTCGTACCTGGACCACCTCGGGCCAGTACTGCGCGTTCTCGGCCACCATGAACACGGTTCCGGCTTTGCGCGCGGCTTCGAGGATGCGATCGCAGGCCGCGAGGTCGGGTGCCATCGGTTTCTCGAGCAGCAGGTGGTGCCCGGCTTCGAAGCTCTGGACTGCGAACTTTTCGTGGAGATCGTGCGGCAGCATCAGGTCCACGGCATCGAAGCCGCCCCATGCGAGGGCTTCGTCGAAGGAACTGAAGGCCCGCGCCCCGGTTTCGGCCGCTACCGCCTGGGCGCGCGAGGCGTCGACGTCGATCGCGGCCGTGACCTTTATCTGGGTTGCCGCGTCTCGAATTCCGAGCAGGTGGAACTTCGAGATCGCTCCGCAGCCCAGAAAGGCCAATCTCAGCTCTTGGGTCATCGTGGCCTCCGCGGTACAGGGGGTGTGCTCACGCTTCCTCCGGAATGTCGAAGCGCTTCGTGTAGTCGGCGAAACGTTCTCGAATTTCTCCGGGGCGGAGCCCGAAGTCTTCGATCGAGTAGCGGTGCGTTCCGTAACGCCCCTTCGGGCTGTGCTCCAGGTAGGCGCGCATCGCGGTCTCGGCCGTTTCGGACAGGGTCTCTCCGAAGTGTTCGTAGGCGCGGCGCACCCCGGCCACCGGGTCTTTTACGAAGCGATCGTAGGGGAGGTCGTAGAAATTCGCGTCGCCGTGGCGGTCCCGGAAGTTCATCATCCGCTCGACCATCAGTGCCAGTTCATCCAGCCAGAGTTTTCCGAAGTAGCCGTGGAGCGGTTGACGCGCGTTTGTGAGCGAATCCGGACGCGAAGTGGTGCTGAGGCTCGCCATCGAGGGAACCGTCTTCTGGGGATCGCGGTGCGTCACGATCAGTCGTGCATCCGGGTATTGGGCCGTCAGGGCGTCGAGCGCGTGCATGTGTCCCGGCGCCTTGAGGGACCAGCGCCCACCGGTTCTCGACTGGAGCAGTTGCAACGCGAGATGGTGGTATTCGTAGGCCGGTCCCTTGTCGCAGTGGCGGTACCAGTCCACGAAAGTCGGCACGCGGAACAGGCCGAGCCAATCCTGGCTGTAGAAGGACTGTCCGAGCAATGCGACACATTCCGTGGGCCCGTCACCGGGCTCGTAGTGGACGGCGCGAAGCTCGGGCACCATCTCGTACTGGAACTCGACCTCGCCGACGGCCTTCGCGATGCGCGGATCGCTGCGGAAGCTGGCCGCTTCGGGCGGCGGACAGCAGGAGAGCCCCTCCCACTTCATGAGCGGCCGGTTGGCCGGGTCCTGGGCCAGGAGTTCCGACAGGATCGTGGTGCCGGTGCGCGTCATGCCCAGCACCACCAGCGGGGCGCGGATCTGCTCCTTCCGGATGTCGGGGTGGCGATTCACCCAGTCGATCACCTGGAGTCGGTTCGTGAGCCGGCGGTGGATCCAAGCACAGAGAATGCCGACGCCGACCTCGTTCAGGTCTGCTTCGCGGGTGGCCGAGTCGAGCAGCGCGTCGAGCCCCGCCTCCCAGCCGGCGGCTCCGAGGTCGTCGAGACCGGTCTCGCGCTGCGCGCGTTCGACCAGGGCGTCGGGTGTGAGCGCTTCGGCCACCGTTTCAGGCCGTCCCCAGCAGGCCACGCAGACGCTCGAGTTCCTTCTCGAGCCACGAGATCTCCCAGAAATTTCGAGCCTCGGCACGTTTGAGCAACGCCTCGTGTGCGGCGACGCTCAGCTTGAGCGTTTCGGGGTCCGCCGCGTCGTGCGCGAGCGCGACCTCGCACAGGTGCAGGGCCTCGACGGGCTCGCCCGCCTCGAGCCGCGCGCGCGCGCGATCGATGATGGCGGTCGTTCCTCCCGCGAGTTCGACCAGGTCGCCGTGTACGCTCCAGTAGGGAACCGGGTAGAGTTCGGTCGAGGAGCGGTGGTGAAACCAGCCGGCGTAGCCCTCCCAGATCGCCCGTACGCTCCACGAGACCCGTCCGTAGCCCTCGCCCACCTCGAGTTCGGGCGGAAGCCGGATCTCCCGCATCAAAGTCTGGACGTCGCGGCCTTCGTTCATGCCGCGCACGGTCTCGTCGTGCACGTACTCGACCGCCCCGCGCAGCCGACCGAGTTCGCTCGCGATCGTGGAGCGCCCCTCCACGGGGCCGAAGTGTCCGGTCAGCAACAACTCGGGTTCGAGTTCGAGTACGCGATCGAGCGACTCGAGAAACGGAATCACGAAGCGATAGCGGTCCCCCCGGACCGTGACCAGGTTCGGAAAGTGACCGAAGAGCGCGCTGAATAGATTTCCCACGAACGCGATGCCGTGATCGGGAAGCCATACGACCATCGAGTCGATCGTTTCGCCGCCCGGCGTGGAGATGAGTTCGAAGCGAGTCCCTCCGAGTTCGAACGCGTAGTGCTCGTCGAAGCTTAGGGTGGGCTCGGGTTTGGACTGTACCGGGGGGGCTTCGGGAGGAGAGCGGTCTCGACCCTGGCGGAGGGCCTCTGCGATGGTACGGCCGAATGCGAACGCGCTGCGCTTTGCGCGAAAGCGCGCGATCCGGGCGTCGTCGGCCTGACAGGCCGGATTGTTTGCCTGAGCGACGATCTCGGTGCCCGCTTCGCGGAAGTGATCCACGCCGCCCACGTGATCCACGTGGCCCTGAGTGAGCAGGATGTAACGAAGCGCGCCCTGGTCCACGGCATCGAAGAGGCGTTTGTGGACCGGCGCCTCGAAACCCATGCCGGTATTGATGACGACGCGCCCCTCGGAGGTCACGACCAGGTAGCTGTTCGAGAGACCTTCGGAGAGCCACACAAAGTCGCGGATCCGGGTCGCTTCGGACTGGGAAGCCGGGCGCATCTCTCTGCCGCCGGGCCGGGAGCGGTATAAAGGGGTGGACACGACGCGCTACTGTACCCGTTTTGGTCCCGGTCGAGGCCATGGAGCGCGCGCAGTGCGCCAGAGAAAGGAAATTCATGCAGCCCACGGAGTTCGAGAGCCTCGGATGGCCCCAGATCGACCAGGTTGGCTTCGTGGTGCGCGACATCGATCAGGCCGTCGCCTGCTACGCTCCGGCCTTTGGCGCGTTCAAGGTCGTAGATGCGGAACTCAGAGAAGTTGACTACCGCGGCCGGCAGGTGGACTGCCGTGTCAGGATTGCGACCGCGCGCTCGGGTTCGGTCGAGATAGAACTCATCGAACTCGTGGACGGCGACGCGATCTATCGCGAGTTTCTCGAGCGGGGTCGCGAGGGGCCCCACCATGTCCGTTTCTCCGTCGACGACCTCGACGCCTCGGTGGCCGCGGCCGGAAAGGCCGGACTTCGTCCGGTCTTCGGCAAGCGCTTCAGTCCCACGGTGGCCTTCGTCTATCTCGAGGCCCCGGACGGCATGCTGTTCGAGCTCCTGGAAATCCGGGCCGGCTAACGCCCGGGGAGCGAGAAGGCCAGCAACGCATCGCCCGGTTCCGACCAGCCGTGACCGCCGGATGCGATGACCACGTACTGTTTCCCGTTCTTGCTCAGGCGATAGCTCATGGGGGTGGCGTTGGCCGTATACGGGATGCGTCGGGTCCAGAGTTCCCGGCCGGTCCCGGCATCGAAGGCGCGGAAGAACTTGTCGAGCGTCGCGCCGATGAAGACCACGCCGCTCGCGGTGGCGAGTGTCCCGCCCAGATTCGGTGCGCCGTTCGCGAACCAGAGCGGCCACGGCGCCGCGTCTCGCGTGGTGCCGAGCGTGACCTCCCAGCGCTTCGCGCCACTCCGGAGGTCGACCGCGGTCAGCGTGCCCCACGGCGGCGGAACACACGGCGCGCCGAAGTTCGACAGCAGTGGCTCCCGCCGGATCCCGTACGGGGCGCCCGTCATCGGGTAGAGTTCGGTCGGATAGGTCGCGGAGCGCCAATCGATCTGGTCGAATTCCGTGCGTGGCACGAGCGTGGCAACCGTCGGTGCGCGCATCATGTTCACGAAGGCCACGCCCGTCCCCGGGTCGAGCGAGATGCCTCCCCAGTTCGGGCCCCCGGCATTTCCCGGGATGACGATCGAGCCCCGGGTGCTGGGTGGCGTGAAGATTCCCTCGTTACGAATGCGCGTGAGTTGTTCCTCGCAATTCCCTCGGTCGATCGGCGTGAAACCGTGGGCCTGGTCCGGGCGCAGTTCGGTCGGTGCGAGCGGGCCCGGATGCGTGGGAAAGGGCTGGGTCGGCGACAGGCGTTCCCCCGCCGCGTCGCTCGCGGGGACCGGCCTCTCCTCGATTGGATAGAGCGGCACGCCGGTGTCCCGGTCGAGCAGGAAGAGAAACCCCATCTTGGTGATCTGGGCCACGCCCGGCGCGCCGGCTGCAACGCCCGGGATCTGGAAGAGCACGGGCTGTGCGGGGACGTCGTAGTCCCAAACGTCGGTGTGGACGGTCTGGAAGTGCCAGGCGACCTCGCCTGTCTCGGCTTGGAGGGCCACCACGGAGCTTCCGTAGTAGTCGAGGCCCTGGCGGATCGCGTTGAATAGATCCGGCGAGGGGTTGCCGGTCGGGACGAAGACGAGCCCGCGCTCCGCGTCGCCCGACAGGACCGACCAGGCATTTGGGGTGCCTGGAGTGTAGATCCCCTCGCCGGGAGCCCGAGCGTTCCAGCCCGGAGGGACCGGGTCCCAGGCCCAGCGCAGTTCGCCGCTTCGCGCGTCGAAGGCACGGACCACGCCGCTCGGTGCGTCGGTACGCAGATTGTCCTGTACCAGCGAGCCGACGATCACGAGGTCGCCTAGCACCAGCGGCGGCGAGGTCACGTAGTACTCGTAGCCGGGAACGTCCGCCACGCCCTCGCGGAGCCGCACCCGGCCGCCGACTCCGAAGTCGGCGCAGGGCCTGCCGGTCGCTGCATCGAGGGCGATCAGCTCCGAGCCGATGGTTGCGGTAAAGATGCGTTCACTGCAGGCACCGCTCGAGGGCGCGTCGTCCTTCCAGTAGGACACCCCGCGGCAGACCAGCGTGAATGCGCCCCGAACTTGCTCCAGTGGGAACTCCGGGTCGAACCGCCAACGTTCTCGACCGGTCTCGGGATCGAGCGCGATTACGTTGTTGAAACCCGTGCAGAAGTAGAGCGTGCCGTTCGGGAGGATCGGCTGGGCTTGAAACGAGGTGCGCGGAATCTCGCCGCTTCCGTCGGAAACGTCCCCGTGGTGGTACTCCCAGGCGAGTTCGAGCGCGGACACGTTCTCGGGCGTGATCTGGGTGAGCGGGGACCAGCCGAGCCCGCCGCTGCCTCCCCCGTACTCGGGCCATTCCGCGAGGGGTCCCGAATGGTCCAGAGCCGGGATCTCGGGTGCGTTGCAGGCGGGCAGGGCCGTCACCGAAAAGAGCAGCAGCGCTGCGAGTTGGCGAGCGGACCTCGCCCGGGGCCCGTGCTTGGGCGCGGCTTCGACCGTGGGCTGCCGCGGCGGGCGAATCACGGAAAACCTCTTCACTGCGGCCACGCTTAGCGTCGGAGTTCGTCTTCGACGCCGTAGACGCGCGCCATCAACTGCTGGCACAGCCCGGTCCCCGGAAGGGCCACGCCGTGTTCGCGTGCGAACGTGAGGGTCGTGCGCAGGTCCTTGTCTGCGAGTTCGAGAAAACCTCGCAGCACCTGCTGGAACGGATCGCTCGTGCGCTGCTCTGCCGGGACCTTGTGCAAGCCCAGGAACGCGAGTTGTTGCTCGTTCAAGTTGCCGTTCGATCGTCCCACCTCCTCGAGCGCCTCCTGCGAAAGGCCCGCAGTCCGCGCGAGCAGCGTGGCCTCGAACGCGGCCAGGAAGCCCTGGTAGGTCATCAGGTTGTTGCAGAGCTTGGTCGCGGCGCCGCTCCCGAGTGGACCGGTGTGAATGATCTGCTTTGCGGAGCTTTCGAACGCGGGGCGACAGCGTTCCAGGTGTTCCTTCTCTCCTCCGACGATGTAGCTGAGCGTCCCCTGCTTGGCGCCCGCTGCACCGCCGGTGATGCAGGCATCGAGCGTGCCGATGCCGCGCGCCGCTGCGGCGGCGCCAATCTCGTGGACGGTGCTGGGAAGAATCGTACTGTGGATCGCGATCACGCTTCCCGGGGCGGCGCCCGCGAGCGCGCCTTCTTCCCCGAGAACCACGGCGCGCACGTCTGCGTCGTCGCGCACGCAGATACCGATCACGTCGCTCCCGGCGGCGAGTTCGCGACACGAGTTCGCAGTGTTCGCGCCCGCGCTGGCGAGTGCCTGCATTGCAGACTCGCGCAGGTCGAAGACGGTGGTGGGCAGTCCCGACCCGACCAGTCGTTCGGCCATTGGTTCGCCGATGTTCCCCAGTCCGATGAAGCCCCCGCGAATGCTCATGTGGTTCCCCCGAAGACATCGCGGAAGCAGTGAATCCGCGCCCGGCATGATACGTGAACCCGCATTGCAGACAAACAGCAAAGCGCGTATCGTGGCCGCCGCCCAGCGGGGGTCCTGGCCTTTGGTCGAATACAATCCCTACGCCTACGAGACCCACGAAGACCCGTATCCGGTATACCGGGAGCTTCGCGAGCGCGCACCGCTCTACAGGAACGAATCACTCGGCTTCTGGGCGCTCTCGCGCCACGCAGATGTCCTCGCGGGATTCAAGGATTCCGCGCGGCTCTCGAGCAGTTTCGGGGTGTCCCTGGACTTGTCCGCCTATCACGAGGGTGCGGACTCCACGATGTCCTTTCTGGCGATGGACCCGCCGCGGCACACGCGTATGCGCGCGCTCGTTTCGCGCGGCTTCACTCCGCGGCGGATCGCGGAACTCGAAGGCCGGATCCGTGCGCTCGCGCAGCACTACATCGAGCGCTTCCGAGCGGACGGCGGTTGCGACTTCATCGCGGACTTCGCGGGCCGGCTGCCGATGGACGTCGTGTGCGAGATGTTGGGCGTGCCCGCGGCGGATCGCGATCGATTGCGGGGCTGGGCGGATGCCGTGGTGCACCGCGAGCCCGGCGTGACGGACGTCCCGCCCGAAGGACTACAGGCGGCGGCCAAGATGCTCCAGTACTTCGGAGAACTCGTGGCGGACCGCGAAAATCACCCGACGGACGACCTGACGGGGGCGCTGCTCGGGGCCGAGATCGATGGTGATCGCCTGGATCCGCGCGAAGTCCTGGGGTTCCTGTTCCTGATGGTGGTCGCCGGAAACGAGACGACTACGAAGCTCCTGGGCAATGCCGTGTACTGGCTCTCGCGGAATCCGACGGAGCGCGCGCGCTTGGATGCCGACCCGACGCTGATCCCGCAGTGGGTCGAAGAGACACTGCGCTACGACAGTTCGACTCAGGCGCTGGTCCGCAGGGTGGCGTACGAGTTCGAGATCTACGGGCAGAAGGTCCGCGAGGGCGACCGGTTGGTGCTCCTCGTGGGTTCTGGCAACCGCGACGATCGCGTGTTCGACGATCCCGATCGCTTCGACCTCGGTCGCAATACCACCGCGATGCTGTCTTTCGGCCAGGGAACCCACTTTTGCCTGGGAGCAGCGCTCGCGCGCCTCGAGGCCCGCGTCGCGCTCGAGGAGGTGCAGAAGAGCCTTCCCGACCTCGAGGTCGACGTCGCCGGGAGCCGGCGGATTCACTCCGTCAACGTGCGCGGCTTCGCCTCGCTGCCGATCGAGTTTTCGCAGTGAGCGCGGGCGACCTGGAAACTCCGCGCAGCTGTCTCGTGACCGGGGCCTCGTCGGGCATCGGTGCGGCGACGGCGCGGGCGCTGGCCGCGTTGGGTTGGCCGGTGGCGATCGGAGGGCGTCGCGCAGATCGGCTCGCCGAGGTCGCTCGCGAAATCGAGCAAGCCGGAGTCCGGTGCTTTGCGCGTGCTTTCGACCTCTCCGACACCAAGGCCATCGACGGCTTCTTCGACGCGGCGCAGGCGGAACTGGGGCCGATCGACGTACTGGTCAACAACGCGGCCGTGTGTGTTCCCGGGCTGCTGCACGAGGTGGAAGCGCGCGATCTCGAGTTCGAATTGGCCACGAACCTGCTGGCACCGATGCTGCTCGCGCGCCGCGCGGTGGCGTCGCTCCGAGAGCGCGGAGCCGGGGGCGACCTGGTTTTCATCTCTTCCGAGAACGTGATTCGGCCGCGGCCCTACCAGGTGGGGTACACGGCGAGCAAGATGGGGATCGAGGGCGTGGCGGGGGCGCTGCGCATGGAACTCGAGGGAACCGGGATTCGCGCGACCGTCGTCAGACCCGGTCCCACCGGCACCGAGTTCGCGCGCAACTGGGCGCCCGGGATGCTGGAGAAGGTGCTCGAGAACTGGAAGTACTGGGGCGTGCAGCGTCACATGAAATGGATGCCGCCGGAGAGTGTGGCGCAGGCGGTGGTTTCGGTGATCACCGCGCCGCCCGGCACCCATCTCGACCTGGTGCAGTTGATGCCCGAGGGGCCCCCTGGCGCGGGTGAGTGATCGCGACCCAATCGTGCGATGCTGGGGCGGTGCGCCCGGTCCCTACAGCGCTCGCCCGACCCCGGCTGCCTGACCCGAAGGAGAGGAAATCATGGATGGACTCGCCGAACTGAACCCCGAAATCCGAAACCTGATCGACGGTGCGCTGGTACCCGCCAGCAACGGCGCGACTTTCGAGAACATCGATCCCTCCAACGAGGAGGTCCTGGGTGTTTGTTCGGACGGAACCAAGGACGACATGGAGGCCGCGATCGCGGCCGCGAGGCGGGCCTTCGACGAGAGCGGCTGGGCCCAGGACCCGGCACTGCGCAGCCGCTGCCTGACTCAGTTCGGTGAGGCGTTGCAGGAAGCCAGGGAAGAACTGCGTTCGATCGTGGTCCAGGAGGCGGGCTCCCCGGTCCTGCTCACGCACTTCGTACAGACCAACCAGCCGATCGAGGACATGGCCTACTGGGCGAAGCTCGCGGGCGGCTACGCCTACGAGCAGAACCTGAGTGAGATGGAGATCATGGGCCAGCCCACGAACCGCATCCTCAGGCGCGAGCCGGTGGGCGTGGTGGGCGCGATCACGCCCTGGAACTTTCCGTTCTACCTGAACCTCTGCAAGCTGGGCCCGGCGCTCGCGGCCGGCAACAGCGTGGTGCTCAAGCCCGCGCCCGACACGCCCTGGTGTGCGACGCAGATCGGGCGCATCATTGCGGAGAAGACCGAGATTCCGGCCGGCGTGGTCAACATCGTCGCGTCCTCCGACCACCTGCTCGGAGAGATGCTCTCGAGCGATCCGCGGGTCGACCTGGTGACCTTCACCGGCTCGACGGCCACCGGGCGGCGTGTCATGGAGTGCGCGTCGCGGACGGTGAAGAAGATCTTCCTGGAACTCGGCGGAAAGTCGGCCAACATCGTGCTCGACGACGCCAACCTCGAGGCCGTGATCGGAGGCGTGGGCGCGACCTGTACGCACGCGGGCCAGGGCTGCGCGATTCCCACCCGGTTACTGCTGCCTCGCTCGCGCTACGAGGAGGGCCTGGAACTGGCCCGGGCTTCGTTCGAGGGGGTGGGCTACGGCGATCCCCGGAGTCCGGGCAATCTTCAGGGCCCCGTGATCAGCCGAAAGCAGCAGCAACGCGTGCTCGGCTACATCGAGAAGGGCCTTCAGGAGGGTGCGCGCTTGATCACGGGCGGCGGAGTGCCCGCGCAATTCTCGAAGGGGTACTGGGTCGAACCCACCGTCTTTGCCGACGTGGATCCGGCGGCCACCATCGCGCAAGAAGAGATCTTCGGTCCCGTGCTTGCGGTGATTCCGTACGACGATGATGACGACGCGGTCCGCATCGCCAACCACTCGATCTACGGTCTATCTGGATCGGTTTCGAGCGGAAGCGACGAGCGAGCGCTCGCGGTCGCTCGCCGGATCCGGACCGGTACCCTCTCGATCAACGGCGCGCAATGGTTCTCGGTGGATACGCCGTTCGGGGGTTATCGGCAGAGCGGCATCGGACGCGAGAGCGGCGTGCTCGGATTCGAGGAGTACCTGGAGACGAAGGTGATGGCGCTGCCCGTCCGCGGCTGAGCGCCCTCGAGCCCGGGGTTCAGCGCAGGAATTCGACGATGCGTTCCCATGCGCGTGGATCCTGCATCAGGAACAGGTGTCCGCCCTCGAAGAGTTCGAGATTCGCGCCCGGTATCCGGCCTGCGAGCCGTTCCATGTTCTCGGGCGAAGCGATGCCGTCGTAACGCCCGCCGCAGCAGAGCGTGGACGTTTTGATCTGCGGTAGGCGATCCCAGGTGTCGTGCCTGCGCCGCGCTTCGAGTTGTCTGCGCGCGCCGATCTCCCGGTTGGGTTCGCCCGCTCCAGGATCCTGCGCCGGATCGCGCAGCTTCGCCATTGCCCGAGCCGCGCCGGGATGACGCTCGCGCCACTCGGCGTCCATGCGCGTGTCCGAGAGTTCGAGGCTTTGCAGGGCCCGCTCTTCTTCGGGGAGCGCGGCGAGTTCATGCAGGGGGTAGGATGCTCCGCCCTCACCGCCGCTCGAGGTGCAGGCCAGCACGAGTCGTTCGACGCTCTCACCAAAGCGCACGACGAACTCCTGCGCGACCATGCCACCGAACGAAACGCCTAGCACACGGCAACGTTCCCAACCCACGGCGTCGAGCAGAGCGGCCGCGTCCTCCGCGTAGTCGACCATCGCGTAGTCGATGTCGGGGCGATCGCTCTGTCCCAATCCTCGCTGATCGTGGCAGAGAAGTTCGAAGTGCTCTGCGAGCGGGCTGTCGAGGAGTCCGGGCCTTCGACGAAGGTCTCCTCCGCTTCCACTGAAGAGAAGTAGGCGTGGGCCCTTGCCCCGGGTCTCGTAGTAGAAGCGGAGGCCACGGAGTTCTACGAACGGCATTGAACGACGCCTCTCACCTGAAGCTCAGCTCCGAGGCATTCATCCGGCGGAGTCTTGACGGCTGATCCCCCAGTGGACGGCGTTTCGGAGCAGCCGCTGGAACGGCGCCGTTTCCCAGGAGCCCCGGAACTCGAGCGGGGTCTTTCCGGAAGCCTCGATGCTCGCGTCTACGAATGGCTGACTGTTGGTGGTGGGCGAATGACAGTGTCCGAGCGCGAAGTAGCTGACCGCGCCCCGACCGATCGCTTTCGTGTAACCGAGCACGCGGGTGCGGCGGTGGGCGAGCGCCGAAGTGTCGCGGTCGTAGACGAACCCGAAGCCGCGAGGGGAGGGGTCCTCTTCGAGTTCGGTGGTGAGTAGGACCTGGCAGGCCGAGGGATCCTGAAGCTCGAGCAGGTAGAGTTCGTCCTCGACGTCGAAGGAAGCAGGCAGCCCCTTTGTGAGCGGGTGGGTCCGGTCCGGAACCTCGACCCGGAACCTTCGGATCGGGGGGTGATTCAAGAAGAAGCTCCCGAGGGTCTGGTGATGATCGAGCTTGACCATCTTGCGCGCGCCATTCGACCCAACGCGCGCAGCCTTTCCGCCACTGGTTCCGTGAAGGCCGACCCAGCGTCCGCCTGCTTCCAGCCAGTTTCGGAGCGCGAGATTCTGTTCCTGATTCGGGTAGGGACCCGCGACGTAGGTGATCAGCAGGCAGGAATCGGGAAGCCACCTTTCGAGGTCCGAGAAATCGCTGGCTGTCGTGGTGTGAACGCCGGGCGCTTCACCGAGACACTCCAGGATCCGAAGCCGCGCGTAATCCATGTCGTGCGCGGCCGAGCTTCCCGGTGGAAACCCTCCCGCGACCAGGTGGCAGCGTGAAATTCCAGATCGAGCTTCGCTCATCCACTCAGCCCTCGCGGTCTGCGATGGTTTCGTACCAGTCGATGGTTCCGCGCTTGATCCAGCCCGGCATCTGCGAACCCTTCTGCAACCGCTCCTGCATCTTCGGCGTGAGCTGGCCGTGCTTTGCCATCGCGCCGAACACGCTGCCCGCGTTCATGTGGTCGAAGAAGTCCCTTTGCCAGCACCACTTGAAGTCACCCGCGTAGCGGAACCAGGATCCCCCGGTCCCCGCGATCTCGTAGACCTGGCCGTCGGGATCTTTCTCGGGGGCGATCTGGCGCCAGATACCGATCACCTCGCCCTTCTTGTCGTCGATCAAGCTCCGCACGTATGGGTAGACCCAGTGTTCGAGGCCGGCCATCTCGGTGCCAAAGACCCAATCGCGAATCTGCTCGCGCCCGCGCGCCAGAAAGTCCCAGTTGGTACCGTTGTTCCATGTGTAGACGGCATCGTCGGTATAGAAGTCTGCCATTGCGCTCCACTTCCCCGTACGGCCTGCCTTCTCGTTTGCGGCGACCCAACGGCGGACCATCTCTTCGAGTTCGTCTCGTGGGAACGATGTCATCTCAAACCTCCGCGGTCCGCCGCGGGTGACCCCGGCGGTACGACCGAGCCCATGGTATCAGTCGGAACTGGAGTTTCAATTCACGTGCGCGCAAGATGTCGGCGCACAGCATCAGGAGGGAAGCCCGATGTCCGAGCCGGATCGCAGGGAACGCGGACTCAAGAAGTTCAACGAAGTCTACGGCGGAGTAGTTCCGGCGCCCCCGGAGGGCGCGATGGAGTTCTTCGACCTGATGCTCGAGCAACTCTTCGCAGAAGTCTGGACCCGGCCGGCGTTGTCGCAGCGGGACCGGCGCCTCGTGACCATGGGCGTCATCGCCGCGCTCGGTGAACATGACACCTTCCTGATCCAGGCCCGATCCGCGCTTGCGAAGGAAGAACTCGACCCGGCTGCGCTGCGGGAGATGGTCATCCACCTCGCCCACTACGCGGGCTACCCGCGGGCCGCGGGACTCGTGACCGGAGTCGAGAAAGTGATCCAGGAGCACGGGAAGTAGAGGGAACCGTAGCGGGCCGCGCTCCGACTACTCGTCCGGGAGTCGATAGAACTCTCCCGAGTACCACCGGCGCGCGCGCTTTCGGTATTCGCCGATGGGTCCGTCTTCCTTCACGAGTAGCGGGCGCGTCCAGTAGCGCTTGTTCTCGAAGACGACGATGTCCTGCTCCATCTGGTGTTTTAGGTCGCGCAGCATGGCGGCGGCTACGCGCTGCTCGTGCGGGTCGTCCGTTCGGCGTTGCATGTAGGAGAAGCGCACCTGGACGCGCTCGTCGTCGATGGGGGTGTTGGTCGTGAGGATGATGGTCTCGGCGATTCCGTGTACGTGCACGACGCCGAAGCCCGGGCCGACCCCGCTGGACTCGATCGCGCCCTTGACCGGGCCCCTGGGGGTCGTCATCTCCATCTGCGACAGGTTGGAGAAGGTGCCGTCCTGGTTGCGCTTCTGCTCGTTGGTCGGAGCTCCGCTCGCGCCGTGCAGCGTCTTGAAATGAATGTGGTCGACCGCATTTTCGCCCATGTCGTACATGCGGCTCCTGACGGTCCACGCCAGTCTGGTGTAGTCGGTCCACTCGTCGGAACCGTACTCGGGGAGAACCGGGATTTCGTAGTCCGGATCGCGTGCCTCCGCGTGATGCCATACGAACAGGAATCCGTTCTGTTCGCAGACCGGCCAGCTTCGGATCTTCGCTCCCTTTGGAATTTTCTTCGCATACGGGATGTCGTCGCAGACTCCGTCGGGTCGCCAGCGCCAGGCGTGAAAGGGGCAGCGGATGGAAGTTCCGTCGACGCTTCCCCCGTAGCCGAGGTGAGCGCCGAGGTGGCGGCAGTGGGCGTCGAGCACATGCGCTGCGCCTGATTCGTCGCGCCACATCACGAGCGGTTCTCCGAAGTAGTCGATTGGCCGTACGTCGCCGCATGCGAGTTCGTCGCCGTACGCGACGACGAACCAGCCGTTGGGATAGGCGGGAAAGGGCCAGTCTCGCTGCATGAACTCTCCTGGTGTCTTGGGTTGGGATGAGCGGGCGCGGTGCCTATCCGCGCATGTACCAGCCCCCGCTGGCATTGATGGTCTCGCCCGTTACGAAACTCGACTGCTCGGAGCAGAGGAACGCGATGATGTTGGCGATGTCTTCGGGCTCGCCGAGACGCCTGAGCGGTGTTCGCTGGATTTCTCGCTCGAACGCCTCGGCGCGCTTTTCCACGAAGCGGGAACGAACGATTCCCGGAGCGACCGCGTTGCAGCGTACGCCGAAGGGGCCGCCCTCGAAGGCGACGGTCCGCGTGAGTGCCATCATGGCAGCCTTCGCGGCGGCATAGGGTCCCTCGACACCGCCGCCCGTGAGCCAGCCCGCGACCGAGGAGACGTTGACGATCACGCCGCGCTTTCGCTCCATCATTCCCGGTAGCGCGCGCCGGATCAGGTAGAAGTTCGCGTTCAGGTCTACGTCGATCACGCGGTCCCAATCCGCGGGTTCGTACTCGGACAGCGGGCCGAGCAGGTTGATGGCTGCGTTGTTGACCAGGAAGTCGAGCGGTCCCAGATCCGTCTCGGCCTGTGCCAGAACCTCGTCGGCCCGGGCCCGGTCGCTGATGTCGAGCGTGTAGCCGACGATCCGGTCGCCGTATTCCGCGCGCAGCGACTCCGCGACCTCCTTGGTGCGTCGCTCGTGGGAGTCGGTGATCGCGACAGCCGCCCCCTCGCGGGCCAGGCGTCGCGCGGTCGCCTGGCCGATGCCGGCCCCGGCGGCGCCGGTCACCAGCGCCACGCGTCCGCTGAACTCGCCCGTCAAGTGCGGCCCACCAGGCCCAGCGCGTTTTCGCGCATGACCTTGCGGATCTGGTCCGTGGGCAGGCCCTCGAGTGTGTCCGCGAACTCGGCGGGCTCCGCCAGACCCTCGGCGTGCGGGAAGTCGGAGCCGAACACGACCTGCGACGCACCCAGCTCGCCGACCAGCGCGACGATGTCCTCCTCGTGATAGGGCGAGACGAAGAGATGGCGGCGCAGGATCGCGCTCGGCTTTTCACGGATACGGCCCCCGATCCAGGGCCCGTTGCGCCCCATGCCGCCCATTTTGTCCATGACCCGCATCAGGTA
Source organism: Myxococcota bacterium (assembly GCA_036337215.1). GTDB lineage: Bacteria > Myxococcota_A > UBA9160 > SZUA-336 > SZUA-336 > JABSQV01. The sequence continues at coordinate 26,462 of JAYZEO010000032.1, forward strand.
CGGGACGAACAGGGACCCGTTTTCGACCGAGACGACGTTGAGTCTTTCGAAGCGCCCGAACAGGTTGTGGAAAACCAGGGCCGCGAGTGTGTCCATGATCGGCCGATCGCCGTAGAAACAACTCCACTGGAACGCGGACTGACGGTGGGAGGCGGGGTTGGACTCCTCTCCGTAGTGCACGCTCATCATCTCGTTGTAGCCCGATTCGGCGATATGGAAGGCGACCGGAACCGAAGCCTCGTCGAGGCGCGCCCAGAAGGGATCAAAATGGGGATCCGCGGGCGAGCGGCCGAAGGCCGGGCCCGGGCGCAGGCTCACGATCCGGGCCCCGCGCGCGAGTACGAAATCGAGTTCCAGAACCGCGCGCTCGCAGTCGAGCAGGGACAGGAGCGGAGGTGCGTAGATGCGATCCTGGTAGTCGAATCCCCAGGTTTCGTCGAGCCACAGGTTGAAGGCGTGGAGATTCGCGTACATCTGCTCCACGTCGTCTCTCATGAAGTGTTCGACGCACACGCCCAGCGTGGGGAACAGGAAGGCCGACTCGATCCCCTGCCGATCCATCACTTCGAGGCGAGCTTCACGATTCACGTACTCGGGCTGTAGCGACTCGACGACTTCGGATTCGCTGAATCCCGGGCGGCCCATGCCGCGTAGCATGTCGCGCAGTGCGCCCGGTCGAACCGCCCGGTCGAAGTCCTGGTTCAGGAAGGTGAAGCGTTTCTTGCCGATCCAGACGCGATCGCGCTGATCGTCCTCGCGGGTTACGTGGATCGCCGCATCGCGATGCTTCGGATCGATGTAGCGGCTGAAGCAGTCGCGCGGCTCGTAGTAGTGGTTGTCTGAGTCGAAGAGCCGGTAGTCGAGTTCGTGCACGATCTCGCGCTCCTCTGCGATCAGAACTCGATCAACTCGAGCAGGGTTCCATCGGGGTCCCGGAACAGCACGTAGCGCTTGGCCCCCACGACATCGATCTCGTGAGGCGCGCTCAGGAACTCCACCCCCCTGGACTCCAGTTCTTTCACGGTCTCGAGCAGATTCTTGGTCCGGATCGCGATTCTAGAGACGCCGACCTGGTAGGGACTTCGCTCAGGCGGAGCTTCGTTCTCACCCGGTGTCCACTTCAAGAGTTCGATCTTGCAGGACGCGCGCGGGTCGTTACTGAGGCTCATGACCGCACCGCGGCTCGTGGCCTCGCCCATGGTCTCGGATCCCTCGCCGTCGAGCCGGTGCATGACCTGGAATCCGATGCGCTCGTAGAATTCGATCGAGCGCCCGAGATCGCTGACGTTGATGTTTACGTGAATCAGGTTGAGCAGCACGTCGCATCTCCGTAGCCGCCCGCGCTGAGAGGTGTGCGCGTCCGACCCAGGAAGGCAGCATACGGCCGGCTCGGGGTGCTGCGTCAAGTCGCCGCCCCACCCGACGGCCCTGGTCTCCGGCCTGGCCGCGTCTGCCGGCTCGGGGTGGCGGTGTGCGAAACTGGGAATTCGCCGGGGCCTCGCCGGAGCACGGGGCCTCGCAGGGGAAGCGCGCAGGGACAGCGCGCAGGGACAGCGCGCAGGGGCTGCGGGCAGGAACGGCGGGCAGGAACAGACTGGGAGGGGGTGGCATGGATATCGACGAACTCAGGGCGCGGGAGCAGATCCGCGACACCATCAGCCGCTACAACCACGCCGGAGACCGGGGTCGGCTCGATGAACTTGCAGCTTGCTTTGCCGAGGATGGCGTGCTGGAGATCCCGGGGACCGGCGAGTTCGCGGGGCGGGCCGCGATCATCGAGCAGCTGCGGGGCGTGGTGGCCGAGGGCGCCCGGGCCTCGGAGCGGCCGCGCGTGTTTCACCACGTCTCCAGCGTCAAGATCGAACTCGCGAATTCCGAGTCGGCATCCGCGTACTCGTACTTCCTGGTCTTTACCGAGATCGGCCTCGACCACTGGGGCCGCTACGCCGATCGCTTCGAACGGCGGGGCGGAGACTGGAAACTCGCGCACCGAAGGGTTCGGGTGCAGGGCGCCACCGCGAACTCGCGGATGGCGCGCGAATTCCAGGTAGAGAGGTGAGCCTCTCGAGTCTGCGGCCGCGCTGTGCGCGGCGCCGCTGCGGGAGGGCGGGGAATGCAGCCTGAAGGGATCGCACTGGTCACCGGGGCGAGCCGGGGCCTGGGACGCGCGATCGCGCTCGAGTTGGCGACGCGGGGTTTCGAGGTCGTGGCCACGATGCGGGATCCAGAAGCAGGGGACGATCTGCCGCAGCGCGCTGCAGCTTCGGGCGGGACGCTCTCGGTCGCGCGACTCGACGTCACGCGGCCCGAGACGATTCAGCTCCCCGAGGGTCTTAGAGTGCTCGTAAACAATGCCGGGATCGACGAGGCCTATCTGCCGATCGAGCACACGCCGCTCTCGCAGTGGCGCTCGATGTTCGAGACCAACTTCTTTGGCGTGGTCGAAGTGACGCGGCGTGCGATCCCGTTGTTGCGGGAATCCGAGGGTGGTGTGATTTGCAACGTGAGCTCGTGCGCGTACCTCACGCCGGTTCCGCTCTTTTCGGTCTACCGTGCGAGCAAAGCTGCAGTGGGCTCGCTCGGCGAGTCGCTTCGCGCCGAACTCGCGCCCTTCGGGATCCGAGTCGTCGAGGTTCTGCCGGGACCGATCGATACCGACATGCTCGAGGCCTCGGATCGGCTTCCCGAGGGCGCGCGGCATCCGGGTTACCGGGAGTTTGCCGAGGGTCTTCTGGCCGGACGCCGTGCCTCGGGCGCATTCACGGTAACGCCCGAAGCCGCGGCCTCCAAGGTCGTGGACGCGATCCTGGACGACCGCTCGCCGCTCCGGAATGCGTGCGACCCGCTCGGTGAAGGCCAGCTTCAGGGCTGGCGAGAGAACAGCGACGAGAGCTGGATGCGTCGCATGCTAGGCATCGCGTCGGACTGAGCGGGCGGCTTCAGGGCCAGCGGATCTCCCAGCCTCCGTAGATCTCGGCGAGCGGCGCAGGCTCGTAGTAGCGGCCCCCGAACGCGTTCGGTCGGATGGTTCCGTTGTACTTCACGCCGGCCAGGTTCCGCACGCCCAGGAAGGGTCGGAGTTCCAGGGCTCCCTGTACGAAGGGATATTCGATCCAGAGATCCGTGATCAGCGCGCCGTCGCTCTCCGCGCTGTTGGCGTCGTCGACCTCGAGGTCGGAGAAGTAGCGCAGCGATGCGACCGCCCGGAGCCCGGACGGGTGCTCCCAGCGCAACTGCCCCGAAAAGCTGTGCACCGGTACGTTCGGCTCGCGATTCCCATCGAAGGAGAGCACTGCTCCGCCGCCGGTCTCTTCTTCGTAGTCTCGGTAGATGAAGTCGGAGTAGGTATAGCTGGTCCGCAGGACGAGCCCCTCTCGGACGAGCAGCGAGCCGGCCGCTTCGAGGCCCCGCCTGCGGGCCTTCCCGGCGTTCCGGAAGAAGGTCCGGCCCCCGCTCTCGAAGGGCACGAACAGGTCGCGAACCTCGAGCGAGAAGATCGCCAGTTCGTAGGCGAAGCGCTCTGCGATCGCGCCCTTGGCCCCGATCTCCACACCCACGGTGCGTTCCGGTTTGGCGTCCGCATCGAAACCACCGAGACCGCTGGCGGGCGCGAGTTGCGTCGTGGTCGGTACCTGGAATCCCGTGGTGAGGTTTGCGTAGGCGTGGAAGGCGGGGCTGCGCCCGAAGCTCAGACCGAAGCGCGGAGACAGTTCGCGAAAACGGATCCGGTCCGACTGATCGCCGTCCCCGGGAAAGTCATCGTCGACCTTGAATTCCGTGAGGTCGTAGCGCGCGCCGGCGACGAGCCCGAAGCCGGCTCCCAGATCCAGTTCGACCTGCGCGAAAGGCCCGACGGCGACCACGGTCTCGTCCTGGTCCAGTCCGAGTGCGCCACGTGTCCCACCCGGGAGGTTCCGGTAGCGCCGACGCCGATCGCTTTGCACATCGACATCGGCCCCGAGCAGCCAACGGGTCCGCCACCAGCGGTAGTCGATCACCAGCGAGCCGCCGCTCAGCCTGCGTTCGAGATCGACCTGTCCCAAGCCGAACGCCTCCGGGATCGGCAATTTGTTCGAGAAGCTCCGCCACAGGGTCCAGAATCGCGCACGCAGTTCTCCGTTGTCCCCGGGGAGCGGTCGCGCCAGCGCGAATTGCAGTTTCTGCTGGTCGAGCTTCTCGCCCGCATCCAGATCCGCGTTGCGTTCCCGTGCCTGCTGCCGGTCGTCCGCGACTTCGCTCGCGGTCAGCCCGCCCGGGTCCTGTGCTTCGGGCGCCCACACCGCCGAGAAGCCGAGTCCGAGTTCGGTACCGTCTGGAAGCGTCCGCTCGATCTTGGTCAGCAGGTTGGTCTGGCGTGCCTGTGCGTGTTCGCGATAGCCCCCGAAGTGCGTGAAGCCCAGGCCTGCTACGACGCCGGTGTCGGCGTGGGTGCCCGTGTAGAGCGCTTCCTGCCGGAACAGTTGGTTGCTTCCGAACAGCGTGCGCGTCCGAACCCGCGGCTCCCGGGTGGGTGGCGCGGTATCGATCGCGACGACGCCGCCTCCGCCGCCGCCGTAGAGCGAAGAGATCGGCCCGCGAATGACCTCGATCCGGTCGACGAAGCCCATGTCGAGCGAATCGAGCTCGGTCTGCCCGTCGGGCAGCGTGTTCGGTACACCGTCGACGAGTACGCGGATCCCGCGTACGCCGAAGGTCGAGCGAGCCCCGAAACCCCGAATCGAGATGCGCGGATCCTGTGCGAAGTTGAGGCTCGACTGCGCGAACAGGCCCGGAACGCCTTGCACCGCGCTCTCGATCTCGATCCCCGGTCCGGCCTCGCGCACCGCCTCGGCCTCGATCACCGAGATCGAGAGCGGAGTTTCGAGTAGGCGCCCGGGTGCGCGGGAAGACGCCGAATCGATCGCGCTGAGCCCGGGACCCGGGTCGAGGTCGGCATCCGGGACCGCCTGAGCGATGGCCGCGGGTGCGAGTCCGATTGCGACCAAGAAGGAGAACGGACGGACCACGCGTGCAAGGTCCCGCAGCCGCTCCCGCTGCGAAGACGGCCCGGTCAGTCGCTTCTCCGCCCACTGCGGTTGCAAGGTTTCGGCCGTCCCCCGACGCCGCGGCCGGACGCGGGCTGTGCCCGTGACTCCAAGCAGGTTCCAAGAAATCCGCTGCGGCTCGATTTTCACGCGCCGAGCATACGCGACACGCTTCTGGCCGGCGGAGCGGCTCGGTTTCGACTAGGGGAGCGACCCGGTCCGGAGGACGGGACGTGGCTCTCGGACTCGTTACACTCCTCCTCCGATGATCATCGTGATGAAGCCCGACGTGGTCCCCGGTTCGGACGAGGTCGCCGAGGTGGTCCGCATGGCCGGGCGCTTTCCCGACGTGTCGACCGAGGTCCGGAACATTCAGGGGGCCACCCGGGTATTGACCGAGGTCTATCTGCTCGGCTCGACCGGGACGATTCCGGCCGAGCCGTTCGAGGAGTTCCCGGCGGTCGAGCGGGTGATCCGGATTCGCGAACGCTACCGCGCGATCGGTCGCCACGAGGGTCAGGCAGAGGCGGTGGGTTTCGAGTTCCAGGGGTTGAGCTTCGGCCAGGACAGTTTCCACCTGTTCCCCGGGCTTTGTGCCGTGGACAATCGCGAGAACCTGGAGTCCATGTTCCGCGCGCTCCAGGAAGTCGGGGTCACCACCGCGCGCGCCGGCGCCTACAAGCCGCGTACCAGCCCCTACGACTTCCAGGGGCTCGGGGCCAGTTGCCTGCCCTTCGTATTCGAGTCGGCCGGAAGCTACGGGATTCGGGTGATCTCGATGGAGGTCACGCACGAGTCGCACGTCGATGAGATCCACGCTGCGCTGGCGGATGCCGGGCAGGCGGTGGGCGTGATGCTTCAGGTCGGGACCCGCAACGCCCAGAACTTCGAGTTGCTCAAGTACATCGGGTCTCAGACCGAGTTTCCGGTGCTCTACAAGCGCGGGATGGGCATCACGCTCGAGGAGTCGCTCAACGCCTGCGAGTACCTGGCAACCGGCGGAAACCACCGGATCGTGTTCGGACTACGCGGAATGAAGACCAATCTGGGCGACCCTCATCGCAATTTCGTCGACTTCGCACACGTGCCCGTGGTGAAGCGGCTCACGCGGCTCCCGGTCTGTATCGATCCCTCCCACTCGGTGGGAAAGAAGGCCGTCGCCTCGGACGGGCTGCTCGACATCCACCACGTGACGGCCCAGGGCATCATCGTCGGGGCCAACATGGTGCTGGTCGACTTCCATCCGCGACCCGAGGATGCCCTTTGTGACGGCCCCCAGGCGCTGCTGCTCGAAGAACTCGAACACTTCGTCGAGGACGCGAAGCTGGTTCGGGCCGCCTACGAAGCCCGCCTGCAGCTCAAGCAGCCGCCGGCCCGCTGAATCCCGCCTCCGTACGCACGACCACCCAGCGTGTTCGGGGTTCCGTGGGAGCTTCCGCGTCGCACGACGACGCGCCCACGAACTCGCGCGTGCCGCAGACGACCTGGAGTTTCCGGGTCTCGCTTCCGCTCCGGATCGCGACAGCGACGCGTACGGTACCCGAATCCGTGTCCGCCACCGCAGCTCCAACCTCGACCTGCCCGGCATTGCGGGAGTGATGCTGCGCGAAGACCTCTGCGACCTGGCGGGGCTCCTCGAGACCCAGGTGTCCCCGGTAGCGGGAGGCGTAGACGCGCTTCGAGAGTACCGCGGCGAGCAGCCCGGGCGCATGCTCGGCGCGGAGCCGCCCGTAGAGCCGCGCCTCGGGGAGTACCAGGCAGGTGGATGCGAAGCGGTGACCTCCGAGATGGCTCGATTCGGCAATCTGCACCGGAGCGCCCTGGTCCGCGATTTGTCTTCGGAGTGCGCGGTAGGTGGCGGCTCCGTGCTCGGCACAACAGCGGTCGTGGCGACCGTCGGTGCAGACCAGGAGTTGTGGGGGCCCAGCAACCAGGGAGCTGTCTCCGCGCTCTTCCTCCAGGAAGTTCCGGAGCCGGGTCGGGACCTGTGACGCGGGAAGGTCGCGCTGCCACAGGCTCTGGCCGTTCGCGGGCCGGAGTGCCAGCAACTCCACGCGCTCGGTCGCGGGATCGGGGTCCCGCTGGAAAAGGCGCAGCGAGAGCTTTCGGCCCTCGGCCTCTGCCTGTGTGACGAACTCTTCGAGCCCCTTGGGGAGTCCGCGGGAGCGCAGCGCGTCCTCTGGATTCCAGAGCCGCTTCGGCCACGAAATCCCGATCCAGAGCGTCGGGTTCCCGGCGCTCCCGGCGAGCGGTTCTCCCGCCTCGGAGCAGACCGTGCTGCACGGCTTCACGGGGCTTGGGAAGGTTCCAGGAGTTCCAGGATCCGCTCCGGGGGACGCCCAATCACGGCCCGCTCGCCGCGAACCGCGATCGGCCGTTCCAGCAGGATCGGGTGGGCCTCGACCGCCGCGAGCAGTTCCTCCTCGGAACTCGATTCTGAGAGCCCGGCTTCTGCGAACGCGCTCTCCTTCGATCGGATCCAGGGCACCGGGTCCGACGAGAGCCGCGCCCGAAGCTCGCCGAGTTCGCGCCGCGAGAGCGGCTCGCGCAGGTATTCGACGATTCGAAACTCGCTGCCGCGAGCCTCGAGCAGCGCGAGCGCCGCCCTCGACTTGGAGCAGCGCGGGTTGTGGTACAAGACGATCTCCACCATCGCCTCATCTTATCGCGGGAAGCGAGAAAGGGAGCAAGTATGCCGACGAAGGCCGAGGCCGCACTCGACAAGCTCAAGGCACGGGTCGGGTCCGAGGAGGGCACCAGCAACTGGCACCAGATCGACCAGTCGCAGATCAACCTGTTTGCGGACGCTACCGGGGATCATCAATTCATCCACGTCGACCCCGAGCGAGCAGCTGAGCTTTCTCCCTACAAGGTGACGATTGCGCACGGCTTCCTCACGCTCTCGCTGTTGCCGAGCCTGGGATCTAGCATTCCCCCGTCCGATCCCGCGGCGTATGAGGGGGTCGTGATGGGCGTCAACTACGGGCTCGACCGCGTGCGCTTTCCGGCGCCCGTCAAGGTGGATTCGAAGGTACGCGCGCGCCGCGAGTTGCTGTCGGCGGAACTCAAGGCTCCGAACACCCTGCAACTCAAGCAGCGTGTCACGATCGAAATCGAGGGTGAGGACAAGCCGGGCTGTGTGGCTGACTCGCTGACTCGGTTGATTTACGCGGACTAGCCGGAGCGAAGCGCGGCCGCCGTCTCCGAGAGCCGAAGATGCCGCTACGAAGGGGAAGCCGGCTCGGAAAATACCGACTCGACCGGCGCATCGGGCGCGGTGCGGTGGGTGCGGTATGGAAGGCCCGCGATACCATCGAGGGCCGCGTCGTTGCGCTCAAAGTCGTCCCGCCCGACGCCGTACAGGAATTCGGCCGCGAAGGGGTGGAACGCGAGGCCCGAATCGGAATCCGGCTCGAGCACCCGAATATCGTCACGCCCCGCAACGCGGACTGGATCGACGGCCACTTCGTGCTCGCGACCGATCTCGCGCGCTCGAACCTGGCTGCCTATCCGGGTGCACGCCGTTCCGGCCGGATCGCGCTGCGCGTGATCCGAGACGTGGCTGCGGGTCTGGCTCACGCGCACGCGCGCCGGATCATGCACCGCGACCTCAAGCCCGGGAACATCCTGATCTTTGCCGATGGGCGCGCTGCGCTCGCCGACTTCGGGGAGTGGCGTTTGGTGAAGACCGTCGCCGCGAGCTACACCGAAGGGGGAACACTCGGCTACATGGCACCCGAGCAGGCCTACGGCCGGCCCAGCCTCGGGTCCGACGTGTTCTCGCTGGGCCTAGTCGCCTAC
>JAYZEO010000033.1:0-24536 GCA_036337215.1 Myxococcota bacterium
GGGGCTGATGCCCGACGGGACCAGTCGGCTGTCCAAGGATGGCAAGCCACTCCACCACTACATGGGCACTTCGACCTTCGCCGAGTACACGGTGGTGCCCGAGATCGCGCTGGCTTCGATCCGCAAGGATGCGCCACTCGACAAGGTCTGCCTGCTCGGTTGCGGCATCACCACCGGGATCGGCGCGGTGCTGAATACGGCCAGGGTGGAGCCAGGGTCGAGTGTGGCCGTTTTCGGCCTCGGCGGGATCGGCCTCTCCGTGATTCAGGGGGCCGTGATGGCCGGGGCAGACCGGATCCTGGGCATCGACCAGAATCCCGGGAAGTTCGAGTTGGCACGTCAGTTGGGCGCGACCGACCTGCTGGATCCGGCCGAAACCCCCGACCTCGTCGAGGCGATCGTCGAAATGACCGAGGGTGGTGTCGACTACTCCTTCGAGTGCATCGGAAACGTCGAGGTGATGGGTCAGGCGCTCGCGTGCACGGCGCGCGGCTGGGGCCAGTCGGTGATCATCGGGGTGGCGGGAGCGGGAGAGGAGATCCATGCGCGGCCATTCCTGCTCGTCACTGGACGTCGCTGGATGGGGACCGCGTTCGGGGGCACCCGCGGTCGGACCCAGCTGCCCGGCCTGGTCGACCGCTACATGTCGGGACGTGTCAAGATCGACGAGATGATCACGACGACCATGCCCCTGGCCGAGATCAACCGGGCCTTCGATCTGATGCATCGCGGCGAGGCGATCCGCAGCGTCGTGACGCTCGGGTGATCCCCGTCGCAAGCGAGAGCCGATGAAGCTTCGATACAGTTCCGAGGAGCTCCTGGCCGAAGCCGAGTACGCGAGACCTCACCGCGCGGGAAAGTGGCGCCTTCACGGAGGCTTCGACGCGCAGGGCCGTTACCTTTCACCCCGCAGTGTCGGACGACGCGCGGCGATCGATGCATGGACCCACGCCCTCCGCAAGCGCGGGGGAGACCTGCTACCGGCCGATTCCTCCATGCTCGCGGGCGATCGTTACCCGAGCGAAGCTCAGCAGAAGCTGTTGCTGCAGTCGGGCCTCGGCCAGACTTTCTGGAACTCGATGACCATCACGGGGCTGATCGAGGCACGGGGCGCGATGTTGGCAGAAGTCGAGTTCCCCGACTTCCAGGTGGTGGTAGAGGAAGACGTCGGGTCGATGGCGCTCGGTCACCTGAACAAGGGCATGCTTCGCGCGCACGGGATCGACGAAGGCGGGGAACCCGAGCGCGGGATCGGGGGCCACGACGCCATGTGGTTCGCGGCGCGCGATCTGGCCTTTGGTGAGACGGACCGGCCGATGCCCGAGGTTCCCGAGAGCATCGGGCGTCCGGAGCAGCCCGGGCGGCTCGCACCCGGCCTGCCTCCCGCGATCGAGCAGACTACGCTCTTCCTGATGAACCTGCTGCTGATCGAATTCCGGGCCGAGAACCTGTTTGCCTTCAACGAGCAACTCCTGCGGGATCCGGAACTCTTCACGGGTCGGCGCGCCGACGCCGAACAGGCCGCAGAGCTGGTCGATCGGATTCGGCAGGACGAGCGGATTCACGTCGAGTCGCTGCGGCTCTATCTCGGGGAGCTCGAAAACTCGACGCTTCGACTCGAGTCGGGTGAGCGGGTGCCGGGACGCGAGATCCTGCGGCCCCTCTTCGAGGGTGTGGTGCATTGGTTCTCGATCGAGCAACCGAAGCTGGCCCGCGACCAGCAGCGCGAGATCCTGAGGGCCCGAATTCTCGGGCACAGCGACGGGGATCGAATCCTGCGCGAGTTCGAGTCGTTGGGCGCGGACTAGGCGCTTCTCCCGGGCGCCCCGGGATCGGGGAGTCGGGCCTCGGAACGCGAGGCGTCAGTAGCCGAGAATCCGTTCCCCCAGGTAGCCGGGAAGCTGATCGATCGAGATGCGTTCCTGCGCCATGGAGTCGCGCTCACGCACCGTGACCTTTTGATCTTCCTCGGACTCAAAGTCGTAGGTGACGCAATACGGGGTACCGATCTCGTCCTGGCGCCGATAGCGGCGCCCGATGCTACCGGCCGCGTCGAGGTCGATGTTGAAACGCCGGCGAAGCTCCTGCGCGATCCGCCCGGCGGGCTCCAATAGCTTCTTGGACAGCGGGAGCACCGCGGTCTTGATGGGCGCGATCACCGGTGAGAGCCGCATCACGCTCCGGGTCTCACCGTCGACTTCCTCCTGGCTCATCGCGTTGGAAAGCAGGGCCAGCATCGTCCGGTCGACACCCACCGAGGTTTCGACCACGTGCGGAATGTAGCGTTCCTTGGTGTCGGGATCCGTGTAGCCCATATCCTTGCCCGAGTGTTCGGTGTGGGCCGAGAGGTCGTGATCGCCGCGATAATGAATGCCCTCGAACTCGTTCCAGCCGAACGGGAACTCGAACTCGATGTCGTGGGCCTCCCGCGCGTAGTGTGCGCGCTCCTCGGGGCCGTGTTCGTGCCAGCGAAGCTTTTCTGCGTCGAGTCCCATGTCGACATGCCACTGGAGGCGGACTTCTCGAAAGTACTCGTACCAGTCCATGGCCTCGGACTCGGGGCAGAAGAACTCGAGTTCCATCTGTTCGAATTCGCGCGAGCGGAAGATGAAGTTCCGGGGATTGATCTCGTTCCGGAACGCCTTGCCGATCTGGGCGATCCCGAAAGGTGGCCGCTTTCGCGCCGACTGCATGACGCGCCGGAAGTCGAGAAAGATCGACTGACAGGTCTCCCCGCGAAGATAAGCCAGCGACGAGGAGTCCTCGGTCGCCCCGACCGAGGTGCGCATCATCAGGTTGAACTGGCGGGGTTCGGTCAGGTCGTGCTTGCGGTCCTTCGATTCGGTGCAGCGGTCCGCGGGGTCGAGTTGGTCTGCCCGGAAGCGCCGCTTGCAGAGCCGGCAGTCCACCATCGGATCGTGGAAACTGTCGACGTGGCCCGACGCCACCCAGGTCTCGGGATTTGCGATGATCGAGGTGTCGAGGCCGACCACGTCGTCGCGGTCGCGCACCATCCGCTGCCACCAGGCGGCCTTCACGTTGTTGCGCATCTCGACCCCGAGCGGGCCGTAATCCCAGAAGCCGTTGATCCCGCCGTAGATCTCACTCGACGGATAGATGAATCCACGGTTCGCGCAGAGCGCGGTCAGCTTCTCCATGGCATCCAAGCTCGATCCCTCCGGAACGCGGCGGAGTATCGAGTTCGTCCCGGAGGGTGTCAACAGAAGCGCAGACTTGCCGCGCTCCGGCCGAGCGAGTCTGTCGCGGTCTGTAACGAATCCGGGCTAGGAGTCGCCTGCGTCACGCAGGCGGCGAGCGACACGCTCGGTCTCCTCCATCACGCGCAGCAGGTTGGCGCCGAGCACCTTGACTACGGTATCCCGCGAGTGGCCGCGCTGGAGCAGGCCCTGCGTCAACCGAGGCAACTTGCTCACGTCTTCGAGTCCGGTGGGCATGCTGGGGACGCCGTCCCAGTCGGATCCGAGCCCGACGTGGTCGGGGCCAGCCACTCGAATCGCGTGATCGAAGTGGTCGAGCAGGACCGCCAGCGGCGCCTGTGGGAAGGGACTCTCGGCGTAGAGTTCCGAGATCGCACGGCGAAGCTCGAAGGGGTCCCCATCCAGTTCGTCGCGCAGCAGTTCCATGACCGGGCGGAGCTTCTGGAAGTTACGGCGCGAGGCATCGATCAGGCTGGTGTCGATGTAGCCCGAGTAGAAGTTGATCATGATCACCCCGCCGCGATCCGCGAGCGCGCGCAGCATGTCGTCGCTCATGTTTCGTGGGTGGTCTGCAATCGCCCGTGTCGACGAATGTGAAGCCAGCGGCGGGGCTTGCGACACCTCCAGCACTGCCCAGAAGGTGTCGTCGGACGCGTGAGAGACATCGACCATCATGCCGAGTCGGTTCATCTCGCGCACCACATCGCGGCCGAAGTCGGTGAGTCCGCCGTGAGTCGGCTCCGGCACCTCGTTGGTGCCCGAGGAGTCGGCCCAGTTGGTGTTGAACGAGTGCGTCAGGGTCATGTAGCGGACTCCGAGGCGGTAGAAGGTCCGGAGTGCGCGCAGGCTGTCCTCGATGATGTGCCCGCCCTCGAGCCCCATCAGGCTCGCGAGCTTTCCGCTGCGGACGATCCGGCGAATGTCAGCGGCCGTGTAGGCCTGTTCGACCTGGTCGGGGTGTCGGGCCACCATTTCGTGGACGGCGTCGATCCTCTCGATCGCCTGGCGGATCGCGACGCCTTTCCCCTCGGTCTTGCCCATGTAGATCGACCAGAACTGGGCGTCGAGCCCACCTTCCCGGATCCGCGGCAGGTCCATGTGCCCCTGGCTGTGGCGCGCGGAGAAGTCCCAGTCGGGATCCTCGAACCACGGGGTGGTGTCCGAGTGGGTGTCGATCACGATCGCCGAGCGCTGGAGTTCGAGGACCTGCTCGAGGGCCGGTCCGGGCGGTGCTTCGGGGGAACAGCCAGCGGTGACTCCGAGGGTCAGCAGTGCCGCGGCGAGCAGCCGTCGTGGAATGACCCCGTGGATCGCGATGTGGTGAGCCGAAGCCGAGAACTCTCGAAAATCCACCGGGTGACCTAGATCCGCTCGATGATGGTGCCCGTGCCCAGGCCTCCGCCGCAGCACATGGCGATCAGCGCGTACTGTTGGTTCGTGCGCTCGAGTTGGTGCAGTGCGGTGGTGATCAAGCGTGCGCCCGTGCAGCCGGTGGGATGGCCGAGCGCGATCGCGCCCCCGTTCGGGTTCACGCGCTCCTCGGCCGGGTGGCAGGCCTTCTGCCAGGCGAGAACCACGCTCGCGAAGGCCTCGTTCACTTCGTACACGGCCATGTCGTCGATCTTGAGCCCGGACCGCTCCAGCACCCGCTCCGTCGCCGGAATCGGTCCCTTGAGCATGCTGACCGGATCGACGCCCACCAGCGTCGTGGCCACGATGCGCGCACGCGGCCTGGCCCCGAGCCGCCGCGCCCCGGCTTCCGATCCCACCAGTACGGCCGCAGCCCCGTCGGAGATCTGGGACGAGCTTCCCGCCGTATGCAGACCGCCCGCGACCACGGGCTCCAGTTGAGCCAGCTTCTCGAGCGAGGTCTGCCGCAGGCCCTCGTCCCGCTCCACCCAGTGCTTCTCGCCGGTCGGCTTCCCTTCTGGATCGATGGTCGGGGTCTCGATCGGGACGACCTCGCGGTCGAAGTGCCCCTGGCTCCAGGCCGCGTTGCCGAGTTCCTGGCTCCGCAGTCCGAACGCGTCGGTTTCCTCGCGGCTGATTCCGAACTCTTCCCCGATCATCTCCGCGCCCTGGAACTGGGTCTTGAACGCGTAGTGCTCGCCGTAGCTGGCCGCGATCGGGGAGCCCCCTTGCATGTTCGAGCCCAGGGGCACACGACTCATCATTTCCACGCCGCAGGCCAGGACCAGGTCCTCGATGCCGGACCCGACCAGGCCCGCCGCCAGGCTCGTCGCCTGCTGGCTCGAGCCACACTGGCTGTCGATCGTGGTCGCCGGGACCTCGAGCGGGAGGTTCTGCGAGAGCCAGGCGGTCCGAGCGATGTTGAATGACTGCTCTCCGACCTGGGAGACACAGCCTCCCACGATCTGGCCCACGCCGGCTGGATCGATTCCGGAGCGCTCCACGGCCGCCCGCTGGACCGCGCCCAGCAGGTCGCTCGGGTGGACGCTCGAGAGCGCGCCCCCGCGCCGCCCCAGGGGACTGCGAACCGCCTCGAGGATGTACACTTCCTGCATGGCTGGACTCCTATGATCGGGCCCCGTACGGTCCTCGGCCGGCGCCCGGCGCGATGGCCTCCCTGGCTCCGCGGAGCGCGGATTCTAGCATGGTCGCTGTGGCGCCCCGTCGTGGTTGAGGCGGATGGGAGCGGGAGTTATTCTTGTTGTAGTGGTACCCCTTAGGAGGGTGCGCGTGGGTCTCCGGACCGGACCGTCCTGAGAGGTGATTCCGGGCGGAGCCCGCTTTAGAGTGAGAGCGGCTGGTAGCTAGGCAGATGCAGAAGACTCCAGCTTCCCGATCGAACGGGGGCTCCCGATCGAATGGGGGTGCCACGGGATCGAAACCGGTGGCCCAGGATCTCGAGTCCGTCGTAATCCGATTCGCGGGGGACTCGGGGGACGGGATCCAGCTCACCGGAACGGAGTTCACGCACGCGGTGGCGCTCGGCGGTAGCGACATCGCGACCTTTCCGGACATTCCCGCGGAGATTCGCGCACCCGCCGGCAGCCTTGCCGGGGTCTCGGGGTTCCAGTTGCAGTTCTCGAGCCAGGAGATCTTCACCGCCGGCGACGCGCCCGACGTGCTCGTCGCCATGAACCCGGCGGCGCTCAAGACGAACCTGCCGGATCTCCCGAAGGGCGGGCTCCTGATCGTCGACTCCGGGACCTTCCGCAACAAGGGTCTCGCGATGGCGGGCTACGAGGTGAGCCCGCTCGCGGACGACAGCCTGGAGGGCTACCGCCTGGTCGCCATCGACATTTCCAAGAACGTGCAGGCCACGCAGAAGGGGAGTGGGCTCTCGACCAAGGAGATTCAGCGCACCCGGAACTTCTACGCGCTCGGCGTACTGTTCTGGCTCTACGGACGTCCGCCCGAGACAGAGATCGGGTCGATCGAGCGAAAATTTGCGCGGCGTCCCGAGATCGCGGAAGCCAACGTGCGGTCGTTTCGGGCCGGCTATCACTTTGGCGAGACCTGCGAACTGTTCGATGCCAGCTACCGCGTGCCGCCCGCGCAGCTCGAGCCCGGGACCTACCGCAACATCACCGGGAACGAGGCCACCGCGCTGGGCCTGATCGTCGCCGGCCAGCTTGCGGACAGGCACTTGTTCTACGGCAGCTACCCGATCACGCCCGCCTCCGACGTGCTGCACGTGCTCTCGAACCACCGCAGGTACGGCCTCACCACCTTCCAGGCCGAGGACGAGATTGCGGCCGTGACCGCCGCGATCGGCGCATCCTTCGGCGGGTCGATCGGGGTGACCGGAACCTCGGGTCCCGGGTTTGCGCTCAAGCAGGAAGGCATCGGGTTGGCGGTGATGGCGGAGCTCCCACTCGTGGTGCTCGACATCCAGCGGGCCGGGCCATCCACCGGGCTGCCGACCAAGACGGAGCAGGCGGACCTGAGCCAGGCACTCTGGGGCCGGAATTCCGAGTCTCCGGTCGTCGTGCTCGCCCCCCGGACCCCGGCGGATTGCTTTCGGATGGCGATCGAGGCGGTTCGTATCGCAGTGCGCCACATGTGTCCGGTGATTTTCCTCTCGGACGGGTCCATCGCGAGCGGGTCGGAGGCCTGGAAGCTTCCGGCTCCCGAGGAGCTCGAGCCGATCGAGATTCACTACCGCAGCGACGCGGAAGGCTTCATGCCTTACCTGCGGGACGAGGAAACCCTGGCCCGCCCCTGGGCGATCCCTGGGACGCCCGGGCTCGAGCACCGGATCGGGGGACTCGAGAAAGAGGACCGGACCGGCAACGTCTCCTACGACCCGTTGAACCACGAGCACATGGTCCGGATGCGGCAGGCTAAGATCGATCGCGTGGCCGACTACATCCCGGCGGCCGAGGTGGAGGGAGACGAGGCAGGTCAGCTTCTGTTCGTGGCTTGGGGCGGCACCTACGGAGCCATCCACCAGGCCGTGCGCGTGCTCCGCAACCAGGGCCATCGCGTCGGCCACCTGCACCTGGGCTCCCTGAGTCCGTTCCCGCACGGGATTGCCGAGATTCTCTCGCGCTTCGAGCGCGTACTGGTGCCGGAACTCAACCGGGGCCAACTCCGGGATCTGCTCCGAGCGCGTTTCTTGATCGACGCCCTGGGCCTGAACAAGATCCAGGGCCGCCCCTTCCAGGTGCGCGAGGTCATCGAGGCGGGTCAGGCGCTGCTCTCGGGCCCGAGTGCCAGGGAGGTATCGCTGTGAGTTCGGGGGCGGTCGGCGGTGGCGCGCTTGGAAGTGCGGCGTCGCGACTGGGCAAGAAAGATTTCGAGAGCGACCAGGCGGTGCGCTGGTGTCCGGGCTGCGGGGACTACGCGATCCTGGCCCAACTTCAGAAGGTCATGCCCGATCTCGGGATTCCGAAGCAGAACATCGTGTTCATCTCCGGGATCGGCTGCTCCTCGCGCTTCCCGTACTACATGGACACCTTCGGCTTCCACACGATCCACGGGCGCGCGCCCGCGATCGCCACCGGTCTCAAGGTGTCGCGCCCCGAACTGTCGGTCTGGGTCGTGACGGGGGACGGTGACGGGCTCTCGATCGGCGGCAACCACCTGATCCACGCGCTGCGCCGAAATGTCGACCTCAAGATCCTGCTCTTCAACAACCAGACCTACGGCCTGACCAAGGGCCAGTTCTCGCCGACCTCGACCACGGGTACGCGGACCAAGTCATCGCCGCTCGGCACCGTGGACCGTCCGTTCTCGGTGCTGTCTCTGGCGCTCGGCGCCGGTGCGACCTTCGTCGCGCGCACCGTCGACACCGAAGTGCAGCACCTGCAGGCGTTGATCCGCGAGATGGCCGAGCACCCGGGCAGCGCCTTCCTCGAGATCTACCAGAACTGCCCGGTGCTGAACGACGGGGTCTGGGAATCCCTGAAGGATCGCCACGTGAAGGCCGATCACCTGCTCGCCCTCGAGGACGGCCAGCCGCTCGTCTACGGAAAGGAATCCGAACGGATTCTCAGGCTGGACACCGAGCGGATGCGCCTGGTGCCGGGCCTCCGGTCCGAGGAGGACGGCCTGGTCGAGGTCGCCCACGACCGGGCCGCACCCGACCCGGCGCTGGCCCTGATGCTCGCGAGCCTTGCGATGCCCGAGTTTCCGGCCCCGATCGGGGTGCTTCGGGCGGTGCGCGAGCCGACCTTCGACAGCCTGACGCGCGCACAAGAAGCGCGGGACCGCGAGCAGTCCGGTCCCGGAAGCCTCCAGGAGTTGCTCGAAGCCGGGTCGATCTGGACCGTTTCCTGAGGTCCACCCGGCTCCGGCGGGCTAGCTGCCCGGAGGCGAAGCCTTGCTGCGGCAACGGCGGCCCGCGACCTCCAGCACCGCGATGTACTCCAGCGGTCGGCCTGTGAGATCCAGGCCGATCCGGGCCTCGAAGGGGCCGGGCCCGACGGAAACCCCGTTTCCGGAGAGGAACTTGCCCGAGCCGGCCTTGGCGGCCAGCCAGACCTTGGCGGCCGAGCCCGCCTGCCCCCGCACCTGGTAGGCGGTGTCGAAGAAGTCGGATCCGGAGCGGAATTCGGCCACGCCCACGATCTCCACGCTGCAGTGGTTCGGGGCCTCGCCCCCGCTCCATAGGCAGCCCTGGAGGCCGACGAGCAGGCCCAGGAACAGCACGCCGGCCCGGATCGCTTTCACGCCTGCCCTCATCCGCTACGCTTCTCGCCCGCCGCGGCGCGGGGCCACGTGGTAGTTTCCCGACCCGGGAGGGCAGACGCGATGGAATCTAGTATCCAGGACCTGCTGATCATGGCCGGGCTCCTGCTCGGGGTTCTCGTGCTCCCGGTCATGTTCGGGTTGATCGCCGTATTCCGCGAAAAGTAGGCGGGCGCTCAGCGGAGCTCGGCGAGTACCTCCGGGTGTTCCGGAAAGCGGCCGGTCTCGTGCTTCGAGTACACCAGGCGGCCATCGACGACGACGTCGAAGACCCCGTTGTCTCCCTTGATCAGGTCTGGATCGACGCCGGTGAGCTGCTTGATCTCGGCCGCCAAACTGGTGGCCTGGGGGAGGTAGTTTCAGCGCACGCAATATTGGATCGATATCTTCACGGCTCCTCCGCTGTCTGCCCCCCATTCTAGCGGGCCTTGAGAGGGGAGGCTCCAGTATCGGGGTCGCGCTATGGTCCGGGCCATGCCGGCCGCGCGCACGCTCGGGGAACTGCTGGTCGAACTCGGACGGCGGGCCCCGTGGGGCAAGGCCTGGGGCGCAGATCCGGTCGGGCTCCAGCTCGGCGATCCGTCTCTCGTCGCGGACCGGGTCGCCGTCTGTCACGAGGTCACCGAGGCCGTCCTCGATCAACTCGAGGCCGAGCCGGTGTCCCTGCTGGTCAGCTACCACCCGCTGTTGTTCCGGCCCACGCTGCGCATCGTCGCCGGGCCGACGCCCTCGGGTCGTGCCTACCGCCTGCTCCGGGCGGGAGTGGGGCTGGCCGTCGTGCACACCAGCTTCGACGTGGCGCCCGGCGGTGCCGCGGACGCGCTCGCGCTCGCGCTCGGGGTGGCTGAACCGCGGGGCTTCGGACCGCTCGAAGGTCCCGACACGATCAAGCTGGTGAGTTTTCTTCCCGAAGACCACGCGGAACGGGTGCTCCAGGCGGTCTCGGAAGCGGGCGCGGCGAGGATCGGGAACTACAGCCACTGCGCCTTTCGCGCCGACGGAATCGGCAGCTTCTTCGCCGGCGCCGGCAGCGATCCCGTGGTCGGGAAGCGGGCGGTTCTCAACCGGGAGCCGGAGCAGCGCATCGAGTTCGTGGCACCGCGCGAGCGCGAGGCCGAGGTCGTGAACGCACTGCTGGCCGCCCACCCCTACGAGGAGCCGGCCTACGACGTGTACGCACGGGGCGGATCGGGTGGGCTCGTCGGACGGATCGGGCAACTCGAGCATGCCTCGACCCTGGGCCGCTTTGCAGAACACGTCTCCCGGGCACTGGAGCAGCCGCGGCCGCGAGTGGCCGGGGACCCCGCGCGCGAGGTCGCGTGCGTCGCGGTGGTTCCGGGATCGGGCGCCGACTTTCTCGCCCAGGCGGCGGCCCTGGGTGCAGACCTCGTCGTCACGGGCGAGGTCTCTCACCATGCGGCGCGGGCCTCGCTCGACCGCGGCGTGGCCGTGATCGACGCCGGCCACGCCCCCACCGAGAGGCCCGGACTGCGCACGCTCTACGCGTGGCTCGCTGAACTCGCCCCCGGGGCCCAGAGCCTGCTCCACCATGACCCCGACCCCTGGTCCGGATCTTGAAAGTCGAGGACGCGCTCGGCCGGCAGTTCGACTTCGACACTGCGCCGCGGCGCATCGTCTCGCTGGTTCCCTCGATCACCGAGACGCTGTTCGCGTTCGGGCTCGACGACGAGGTCGTGGGCGCCACCGACTACTGCGTGCATCCGGGAGACCGCCTTGCGCAGGTTCCCAGGGTCGGAGGAACCAAGAACGTTCGGGTCGACGAAGTCGTGGCGCTCGAGCCCGAACTGGTGATCGCGAACCGGGAGGAGAACCGGCGGCGGAACGTCGAGGCGTTGGAGGCACGCGGGCTGCGTGTTTTCGTCACCTACGTACGCACGCTCGCGGAAGCGGTCCGCGATTTGGGGACGCTCGGCCGGATCATGCGATGCCACGCAAAGGCGGCCGCGATTGCGCGGGAGTTGGACGCGGCGCTCGCAGAAGTCGCTGGTGCCCCGGCTCCCCGGGTGCTGGCGCTGATCTGGAAGAAGCCCTGGATGACCTTCAACGCGGACACCTTCGCGCACGACCTGATCTCGGCGAGTGGGGGGCGGAACCCATTCGCGGACGCGACCGCGCGCTACCCCAGGATCTCGGAAGCCGAGCTGGCGGCCGCGGATCCCGAGGTGATTCTGCTGCCGACCGAACCCTACGCGTTCGGCGAGGAGGACCGGCGCGAACTTGGATCGCTGGACTGCCAGGCCGCCCGCAACGGTCGCGTACACGTCGTGGAGGGCGAACTCTTGAGTTGGTACGGGCCCCGGATGCCGCGCGCGCTGCGGACCTTCTCTCGGCTGTTCCGAGGCTGACGTGGCATCGGGGACTCGCGCTACGTTGCCCGCCTGGGTGGCGCTCGCGGTGCTCGCCGCGTACGGCGTCGCGTGCGTGGGATTCTTTGCACGCGACGTATTCATGCCCGAATGGGACAGCGCCGTCTACGTGCTCCTGGGCCGCGCGCTCGCGCTCGGCGAAGGTTACACGTATCTGGGCGAGCCCTACTTTCTGCGCCCACCCGGGATTCCCTGGCTGCTGTCCTGGGTGATGCCGGACGGCGAGTTCGACCCGCTTCGGGTAAACCGCCTGCTGCTGCTGTTCGTCCCCACCGCGCTGGCCGCGATCTGGTTCGCACTCTCTCCGAGACTCGGAACCTGGATGGCGCTCGCGGTCGCACTGCTCAGCGGCACGCACCCGATGCTGGTGGGCTTGTTCAACTGGATTTATGCGGAATTCCCGTTCCTGACTTTCCTGTTCCTGTCGATGGCATTCTTCGAGCGAGCGACTTCGCGCGAAGGGGGAGGGGGCTCGCTCGCGATCGCCGCAGCCATCTGTCTGTCGGTTGCGATCTACCTGCGAAGCGCCGGCATCGTACTGCTGCCCGGGATGCTGCTTTTGGGTTGGGCACGCAGGCGCGAGCGGGGTCTGCTACGAGCCGTGTTGCCGGTGCTGCTCTGCCTGGCGCTGATTACCCCCTGGTTCCTGTGGGCGCGGCTTGCGGCGGCGGGCGCCGAAACCCCCGTCGGGCAGATGCTGAACTACGACTACTTTTCAGCGCTGTTTCGCGCGGATCCGGGCAACCCGGCATCTCCGCTGGTGCCGGTTTCCGCCTGGATCGCTCGTATCACGCGAAATTGCCAGCTGTCGCTCCTGGAACTGGCGGAAACGAGTTTCGGGGTTCCCTGGGCCTGGCTTTCGGTGCTGGTGGCCGTTGTGCTGATCGTCGGGCCGCTGGTTGCGTTGCGCCGCGGGATCTCGATTCTCGAGTGGTACACGCTCGCGTACGTCGGGATGGCGCTGACCTGGCTGTTATACGCCTACCGCCTGGTGATTCCGCTGGTTCCTGCGCTCTATCTCTACCTCTTCGTGCTCGTCGCCGCGCTCGCGTCGCTGGCTGAACGAGTTCTGCGTGTGGGTTGTGTCCGCCCGGCCTGCGCGAGCCTGTTCCTGCTGCTCTTCGCGTTGAACCTGCTGCAGCTACCGATCGGGCTCGACGTGCGTAACTGGGCATCTCCCGGCTTCCTCAACAGCTGGAGCGATTCCGAGGCGGTCGCACGCTGGATCCGCGAAAACACGGCTTCCGATGCCGTCCTGGTCTCCGGACGGGCTCCGATCTACGCAGCCCTCACAGGCCGGCGCGTCTATACCTACGACTTTCAGCACCGCTTTCCCGGGGATCCCGACCGCTACCGCCGCTACGACCCGGACTTCCTCATCATCGACCGCCCCGGCCCTCGAAGCCGCGAGTTCGAAGCGCGCGCTGCACCCGCACTGCGGCTGCAGGCGGTGCTTCCGAGCCGGCTGCGGCGGGAGGGCATTCGTATCTACGCTCCTCCTCCCGACTAGAATGGCGCCCGGAACGGGAGCGCGGCAGCGCGAGCTTCGCCGCGGGGAGGACCGAATCATTCCGGAGTCCGTCGGCTGGCTCGCTCGGCTGTTTCCGCGTGCCTTCTACGGTTGGATCGTGGCTGCCGGAACCGGCGCGGTTTCGTTCGTCACCGTGGGCATCGGCTTCTACGGCCAGACCTTGCTCTTCGACGGGCTGCGCAGCGCGTACGGTTGGCCGATTGCGTCTCTGGCGGGGGCTTCGAGCCTGTTCTTCGTGGTCTCCGCGCTTGCGAGCCCGATCGTGGGGCTACGCGTGGACCGGGACGGTCCGCGTCGCTACATCGTGGTCGGAGCCTGCCTGCTCGCCGCCTCGCTGGTTGCGGTCGCGTGGCTCGACCACCCCTGGCAACTCTATCTCGTGTACCCGGCGATGGCCCTGGGCTTCACCATGAGTTCGGCGATTCCCTCGAGTGCCCTGATCGCGCGCTGGTTCGTTGCGTCGCGTGCGCGTGCGATGGCGTTTTCGCAGACCGGCGTGTCCCTCGGTGGCATGTTCCTGGTCCCGCTGGCGACCTGGCTGATGAGCACCGCCGGCCTGCGCAGCGCGATGCTGGTGCTTGCCGGGCTGCTGCTCGCGATTGCGATTCCGGTCACCGCGGGGGTTCTCCGCTCGCGCCCCGAGGACTACGGGCTCGAGCCCGACGGCGGTCCGCAACAGGGGCCTGAGGGCAAGCGCCTTCCCCTCGCCGGGCAGCGTCGTCGTTGGGAAACGCGCGAGGTTCTGCGGACGCCCAGCTTCTGGCTGCTATGTGTCGCGTTCAGCGGGATCCTGTTTGCTCAGGTGGGCGTCCTGGTTCACGAGCTCGCACTGCTCCGCGAACGGTTGGATCTCGCGACCGCCGCGGTCGCGTTTGCTCTTACCCCCCTCGGATCCGCGGTAGCCCGCATCGCGGTGGGCCTGGTCGCCGACCGCCTCGACCGCCAGCGACTTGCCGTCGGACTGTTCGCGGTTCAGGCTCTGGCCCTCTACGCCTTCGGCTGGGCTCCCGACACCGCCTCGCTGTTCGCCGTTTCTTTCCTGTTCGGCTGCACCATCGGCAACATCTTCATGCTGCAGGCCCTGCTCGTGGGCGAGTTCTTCGGGATGATGTCGTTCGGGAGCGTCTATGGACTGCTGGAACTCGCGACGCAGGTCGCGAGTGGCCTCGGCCCCTTTGGTCTCGCGCTGCTGGTGGACTACTTTGGCGATTACCGCGGAGCGCTCGGCGTACTGGCCGGCGTCGCCGCGCTCTCGGCCCTGGTGCTCTCACGGGTCTCGCCTCCGCGACCCGCCGAAGACAAGGCGTAGGGGGCGGCCTATACTGCCGCGCCTGAAAGGAGAGCGCAGATGCTCGAGGTCGGTGAAGCGGCGCCCGGTTTTGCGGTCCAGGATCAGAACGGGAAAACCGTCAGGCTTTCGGAGTTACGTGGCAAGAAGGTCCTGCTCTGGTTCTATCCCAAGGCCAGCACCCCCGGCTGAACGTTGGAGGGTTGCGCGTTGCGCGACCGCAAGAGCGAGACCGAGGCCGCCGGACTCGAGGTGCTCGGGGTCAGCTTCGACTCCGTCGACGAGAACCGCGCGTTTGCAGAGAAATTCGAATTCCCGTTCCGGCTGCTGTGCGATACGGAGCGGTCGCTTGGCATGGCCTATGGCGCAGCGCGAAGCGCGGACGAAGGCTATGCGCGCCGGATCAGCTACGTGATCGACGAGGGCGGGAAGGTACTGCTGGTCTACAAGAAGGTCGATCCCAAGGAACATCTCGACCGGATCCTGGCCGACCTGGGCTAGCGCCGGTACCGTCCCGCGTTCGGGCGGGTCAGGGACGGAAGGTGTAGCTGCGTTCGCCCCGGTGGCCCCGCAGCCCGGGCTGGATTAGTTCGATCCAGTTGCAGAGTTCCGGACGCGTGGTTTGCGGGTCGATCAGGTCCTGGACCGCAAACCCCTCGGCCCGCGGAAATGGCGAGCGGCTCGCCGCGAGGCGCTCCTCGAGTTCGGCGCGTTTCCGCTCCGGATCCTCCGCAGCTTCGATTTCGCGCCGGAACGCGACTGCCACGCCGCCCTCGATCGGGAGCGCGCCCGTCTCGACCGACGGCCACGAAAGCACCGTCCCGCCGGGTCCGAAGTGTGCGGCCGCGGCGACCCCGTAGGCCTTGCGCACCATGATCGAGATCCAGGGAACGGTCGATTGCATCACCGCGAAGATCGTGGAGGTGCCGTAACGAATCGTCGCCTGCCGCTCGGCTTCGGCGCCGATCATGAACCCCGGTTCGTCCACGAAACTCACGATCGGAAGGTGGAAGGTGTCACACAGGTCGACGAAGCGGCGGAACTTCTGCGCACCGTGCGCCGTCATCGATCCGGCGTAGAAGTTGGGGTCGTTGGCGAGCACACCGACCGGCTGTCCTCGAAGCCGCGCGAGCGCCGTGATCTGGGAGCGGCCGTAGAGCGGCGTCATTTCGAAGATCGAGCCGCGGTCCATCACCAACTCGAGGATCCGCCGCATCTTGTAGGTTCGGCGCCGGTTGCGTGGAATGATCTCGAGCAGTTCGGGCTCGGTTCGGCCCGGGTCGTCTTCACACTCGACGGTGGGGGCGCCCTCCCAGACATTCGTGGGCAGGTAGCCCAGAAAGCGCCGGATGAGCTCGAAACACTCGGACTCGTCGCGCCCGACGTTGTCGACTACGCCGCTTCGCAGGTGAACGCCGGGTCCGCCGAGTTCTTCCTTGCTGAGCTTCTCCCCGAGTGCCCGTTCCACCAGCGCGGGTCCGCCGATCAGGACCTGCGAGGTCTCGGCGGTCATGATCGAGAAATGCGAGGCGACCAGCCGGGCCGCCGGCAGGCCTGCAACCGCGCCGCCCGCCATCGACACCACGGGCACGGTCGCCATCGCCCGACCGAAGGACATGAATCGGGGCGGCGCGGTGACCGAGTCGGCACTCGGCGCGGGCGGCCGGCTCTTTCCGCGCGGGCCGGCGGTTCCGGCGACGCTGCCGCCGCCCCCTTCGAGGAAGCGCACCAGCGGTAGCCGGTAACGGCACGCCAGCTCCTCGGCGAAAACGCTCTTGCGAAGTCCTGCAGCGTTGGGCGATCCGCCGCGTTGGGTAAAGTCCTCGCCACCGACGACGCAGGATCGCCCGTCGAGCTTGCCGAAGCCGAGTACGTAGTTGGCGGGTGCGAAGTTCTGAAGTCGCCCCGCCTCGTCGGTCTCGCCGTGGCCCGCGATTGGACCCTGCTCCCGAAAACTGGCGGGATCGAGCAGTGCGTCGATGCGTTCCCGGATCGTGAGACGACCGCGTGCATGCTGGCGCTCGACTGCTTCCTCGCCGCCGAGCTCGAGCGCACGTCGCCGGCGCTCTTCGATACCTTCGACCTCGGATTTCCAACTCATCCGGCTATTCTAAGAGTTGCGGGCTCTGGCGTGTGCCGACTCGGGTCGGGCGCTAGACGCCGCCGATCGTCATGCGCGCGATGCGCAGCGATGGCGACGCGACCGGGCCCTGCCACTCGAGATCCCCGGCGATGGCATCCACGGCGCCCAGCATCTCCTCGAGGTGCCCGGCGACCGTGACTTCCTGGACGGGCTGTGCCAGGCGGCCGTTCTCGATCCATGCGCCGCCGGCGCCGCGCGAGTAGTCGCCGGTGACCGGGTTGAATCCAAAGCCCATCATCTCGGTGATCAGCAGACCGCGCGGGGTGTCTTCGATCAGCGACTCGAGCGAGCCCGTGCCCGGTTCGAGCCACAGGTTGGAGAAAGCCACGCCGTCTCCGCCGGAAGAGCCGGTGCTTTCGGCTCCGAGCTTGCGTGCCGAGTAGCTATCGAACAGGAAGCACGCGAGTCGGCCCTGTTCGAGAATCGGGTTGCGACGCGTTGGCAGACCTTCCGCATCGTAGGGCCGGCTGCCCGGTCCGGCGCGGCGGCGTCCGTCGTCGATTACGTTGAGCGCCTCGCTTCCGATCCGGTCACCGAGCCGGTCGACGAGGAAGGAACTCTTGCGGTAGATGGCGTCGCCGCTGGTGCACGCGAACAGGTGCGTGAGCAGGCTCGCGGCCACGCGCGACTCGAAGATCACGGGGACCTCGCAGGTCGCTACGGGTCGTGCGCCGAGGCGCCGGAGTGCGCGTTCGGCCCCGGTGCGCCCGACGCTTGCGGGATCCTCGAGGTCCGAGAGGGTGAGGCCTCGAGAGAACCAGTAGTCCCCCTGCTTCTCGTCTCCCGCTTCGGCGATCGGCATCGAGACCAGTGCGTGGCCGGCGCGACTGTAGTGCTCGAGAAAGCCGGCCGTGTTCCCATAGCTCAGGCGGGCGAAGCGTGACCTCGCCTCGGACCCGCCCGAGGTCGAGATCCGCGGATCGACGGCACGCGCGGCCTGTTCGATGCTGCGCGCAGCCTCGATCCGCTCCTCGACCTTCCACGGCCGGTCGGCTGGATCGAACAGTTCGAGGTCTGGAACCTCGCTGGCAAAGCCCCCGTCCGGGAGACCGGCCGCCGGATCCGCCGCAGTCGCGCGCGCGAGTGCCACGGTCTCTTCGGCCATCCTGTCGATCGCGGCGTTCGAGAAGTCGCTGGTCTCGGTCGCGCCCTGACGCCGACCCCCGGCGGCCGCGACGAAGGCACGCAGGCGCAAACCCCGGCCGGTCGCCTGCTTTACGAACTCGATTTCGTCGGCCCGCACTCTGACTTCGAGGGACTCGTCCTCGACCAGGCTCGCGTCGGCCTGCTCGGCCCCCGCGACCCGCATTCGATCCAGCGCGCGCTCGATGACGGCGCTCGAGGCGTCGCTCATCCCTGGGTTCCCCCGACCGTGAGTCCGTCGATGCGTACCGTCGGAAGTCCGACGCCGACGGGGACACCCTGACCCTCTTTCCCGCAGGTACCGATTCCCAGGTCGAGTTCGAGGTCGTGGCCGATCCTGGAAATCCGCTGAAGGATTTCGGGCCCGTTTCCAATCAAGGTCGCTCCGCGAACGGGAGCGCCGACCTGTCCGTTCTCGATTCGGTACGCCTCGCTGCACTGGAACACGAACTTGCCGCTGGTGATGTCGACCTGTCCCCCGCCGAACGACACCGCGTAGATCCCGTTCGCGACGGAGCCGAGAATGTCTTCGGGTTCTTCGTTCCCCGCGAGCAGGAAGGTGTTGGTCATGCGTGGAATCGGCATGTGGGCGTAGCTCTGTCGGCGTCCGTTCCCGGTGATCGGCAGGCCCATCCGCCGCGCGTTCAGGCGGTCCTGCATGTACCCGCACAGCACGCCGTCCTCGATCAGCACGGTTCGTTCGGTCGGCGTGCCTTCGTCGTCGACATTCAACGAGCCGCGCCGTGCCTGCAGCGTGCCATCGTCGACCACGGTGACGCCGCGCGCCGCGACTTGCTCGCCCAGTCGCCCGGAGAAGGCGGAACTCCCCTTGCGGTTGAAGTCTCCCTCGAGCCCGTGTCCGACCGCCTCGTGGAGTAGCACCCCGGCCCATCCCGAGCCGAGTACGACGTCGAAGGTTCCGGCCGGGCAGGGCCTGGCCTCGAGGTTCACGCTCGCGATCCGGATCGCCTCGTCGACGATCGGCTGCCACGCCGCGGGATCCAGCACGCGGTCGAGTTCGTAGCGGCCCCCGATTCCCTGGATGCCGACCTCGCGGCGCCCCGAGGGTCCCTGGAGAATCGCCTGAACGTTGAGCCGCACCAGCGGCCGAACGTCCGCCACCAGCGTGTCGGGGCTCGCGGCCCCGGTCGCCGCGATCAGCAGGTGCCGCTGTTCGGAGACGACGCTGGCCACGACCTGGGAGACCCGCGGGTCCCGGCCCTTTGCGTAGGACTCGATCTGCTCGAGCAGTTGGACCTTGCGCTGGATCGGAACCTCCGTCGGCGGCGTCGCGACCGGGTAGAGGTCGTGCGCGGGCGCCGTGACGGTGCCGACCGCCACCGGCTGCGCCTGGCCGGCGCCCTCCGAGATCGCGCGCGCGGTCGAGGCCGCCAGCGTCGCGCTCTCGACCGTGATCTCGTCGGAGTGCGCGTAGCCCTGTCGCTCACCCGCCTGAACCCGGACGCCGATTCCCTGCTCGATCTGCCGGCTGCCCTTCCGGACGATGCCGTCCTCGAGTTGGGCCGAGTCCCGGGTCGAGTACTCCAAAAAGAGGTCGGCCTGATCGACCGAGCGCTCTAGCGCCGTCTCCAGCACCCGGGTGAGTGCCCGCTCGTCGACTCCGAAGCGGTCCTGAAACAGCCGTGCGGGCAGCGAGGCTTCCGACATGTGCGTCCTCCCCGACGGGAGCATATCGCACCGCCTGCGGCTGCGCGGATCTCGAGTTGAGGGCTTCCGCACCCTGGTCGGTGCCGCATGAGTGACACGCCCGATCGGGGCCGCACTTTGGGTCCCACGCGCGACTCCAGTCCCTGAGCCGCAGGCCGATACGAAGCAACGAAGCCCGGAGTAGACACATGCCACCCAAGGGCTGCCCTCATTGCGGCAACAAGGTTCCGATCCAGACGGCGCGCTGCGCCTGTGGGTTCAGATTCCGTGCGGACGGTCCCGAGGTCCCGGGAGCCAGGGCTGCGCGCGAGGTCTCGCAGACCTGGTCGCAGCGGCTTCGAAAACGCGTCAAGCCGGCCCGCAGCGCGGGACTCGCGAAGGCGTCCTCGTCGAGCAGTTCGCGGGCGGGCCGGACGCGCGGCGGCGCCAGCTCCAACGCCGCGAGTCAGACCGAGATCGACCTGGACCTGCCCGAGTCCAAGGAGGCGTTGCTGATGCTGTGCCCGGGCTGTGGCATACGCATCTCGCGACGTGCCAGGCATTGTCCGAAGTGCGGAGAGGTGGCGTTCACGAAGTGCGGCGTCTGCGGCGAGCGGATCCTCTCCGGGAGTTCGGACTGTCCCGAGTGCGGGGATCCGGAGCCCTTCGGTCCCTAGCCGCTCCGGCTCAGGAGATCTGGAGTAGCGGGGCTGGAGCCCGCTCGCTGAGGTCGGCGTAGAAGTCGTTGCCCTTGTCGTCGATCACGATGAAGGCCGGAAAATCCTCGACCTCGATCTGCCAGACCGCCTCCATGCCGAGGTCCTCGAACTCGAGCACCTCGACCTTCCGGATCGAGTGCTCTGCGAGCCGCGCCGCGGGACCCCCGATCGATCCCAGGTAGAAGCCTCCGAATTTTGCACAAGCTTCACGCACGGACCGCGAGCGGTTTCCCTTGGCGAGCATGACCAGGCTCGCGCCGTGGCTCTGGAACAGTTCCACGTAGGAATCCATGCGTCCCGCCGTGGTCGGTCCGAACGACCCCGATGCGTGCCCCTCGGGCCGCTTGGCGGGTCCCGCGTAATAGACCATGCGTTGCTTCAGGTAGTCGGGAAGCTCCTGTCCCGCATCCAGGCGCTCCTTCAAGCGCGCGTGTGCGATGTCGCGTGCCACGACCATGGGCCCGCTGAGTGACAGGCGCGTGGCGACCGGGTGGCGCGAGAGTTCCTGCAGGATCTCGCGCATGGGGCGCCTGAGATCGATCCGGACCACCTCGCTGCCGAGTTCGCGCTCGCTGATCTCCGGCAAGAAGCGTGCGGGATTGCATTCGAGTTTCTCGAGGAAGATGCCCTCCCGATCGATCCGGGCCAGGACCTGGCGGTCGGCCGAGCAGGACACGCCGAGGCCCACCGGGCAGGACGCGCCGTGCCGCGGCAGGCGAATTACGCGCACGTCGTGGGCGAAGTACTTGCCCCCGAACTGGGCCCCGATCCCGGTTTCGTTGCAGAGCTTGTGGATCTGCTCTTCGAGTTCCGGATCCCGGAACGCGCGCCCGAACTCGTTTCCCGAGGTCGGCAGCGAATCCAGGTAGCGGGCGCTCGCGAGCTTGGTCGTCTCGAGCGTCATCTCGGCCGAGGTCCCGCCCACGACGAGGGCCAGGTGGTAGGGAGGACAGGCAGAGGTGCCGATGGTGCGGATCTTCTCGGCCACGAAGCCGAGCAGCGACTCGGGGTTCAAGAGTGCGCGTGTCTCCTGGTAGAGGAAGGTCTTGTTTGCGGAACCGCCGCCCTTGGCCAGGAATAGAAACCGGTATTCGTCCCCGGGCTCCGCGTACACCTCGATCTGTGCGGGCAGGTTGGTGCGCGTGTTCTGCTCTGCGTACATGTCGAGCGGCGCCATCTGCGAGTAGCGCAGGTTGTTCTCCTGGTACGCGCGGAAGATTCCCTTCGAGAGGCTCTCGGGATCGTTGCCCGAGGTGAACACGCGCTGGCCCTTGTGCGCGATCACGATCGCGGTCCCCGTGTCCTGGCAGCCCGGCAGCACTCTCCCGGCGGCGATGTTCGCGTTCTTGAGCAGTTCCAGTGCCACGAAGCGGTCGTTTTCGGATGCCTCCGGGTCGTCGAGAATTTTGCGCAGCTGCGCCAGGTGCCCGGGCCGCAACAGGTGCGCAATGTCGCTCATGGCTTCGAACGCGAGCTGCTCGAGTACCTCGGGTTCCACCAGGAGCATCGGCTGACCCTCGAACTCGCGTACCGAGATGCCATCGCTGCCGAGCTTGCGATAGGCCGTTTCGTCGGCGCCGAGTTCGAAGATCTCCTGGTAGTGGAATTCGCTCATCCGCGGACCTCCATCAGCGCAGCATAACCCGCCCGCTGCACCCGGTCTTGCCGCCTTGCGATCGGCGGCCGCGCGCGGTCGCGGACTCTCGGGCGGCTGTTCGCACGAGTTGCCGGCTCCCGGGCGTGGGTTCGCGCAACCTTTTG
This sequence comes from Myxococcota bacterium, assembly GCA_036337215.1. Taxonomy (GTDB): domain Bacteria; phylum Myxococcota_A; class UBA9160; order SZUA-336; family SZUA-336; genus JABSQV01. Next base: position 21,997 of record JAYZEO010000033.1, read on the forward strand.
GCTCCCGGGCGGTTTCAGGTGTTGAGAAAGGAGGTCCCCCAATGCTTCGATACGGAATTGCACTCTCGGCCCTGTTCGGAATGCTCACGCTGGGTTTCTCCGCTGCGGAAGCCGGCCCCATCGATCGGGTTCAGAAGAACCAACGGGCCAGGATTCAGCAAGGGGTCCAGAGTGGTGAACTCACCCGCGCCGAAACGCGTCGACTCACCACGGAACAGGTGCGTGTAGAACGCCTGCAGCGCCGCGCCTTGAAGGACGGCAAGTTGTCGCGCCCGGAGAAGGCGAGACTCGGTCGCGCGCATCATCGCGCAAACCGCCACATCTACCGCGCCAAGCACAACCGCCGGGCGCGCTAGCGCCCCGGCTCCGTAGGTCGGCGCTTTCGTTCCCCGGGTGCGACGCCTGGTAACCCGTCGCAGTCGCGGACCGGAAGCGCCGGCCGTACGGCTTCGTGCGGCACGAAGCGCGCGGGACCCTGTCCCCCGCCTCGGCGTCTGGTCACGACGAGAACCGGAAAACTCCGCGAGCAGCCTGGTGATCCCAACGGGATTTGAACCCGTGTCTCCAGGGTGAGAACCTGGTATCCTAGGCCTCTAGACGATGGGATCGGGAGCGGGCGCGCAATTTAGTGTCCGGCCGGTCGCGTGTCAACGAGGCCGGCTTCGTGGCCTCTCGGGCGGCCTGGACGCTTAACGCAGAAACCCCCGACGAGGCATCGCCGGGGGTTTCGGTTCCGAAGCGGGTTGCCGGGTTAGGCAGTCCGCCGCGTCCTGCGCGTTCCCCGGGCCGTGGTGCGCCGCATCGCGGTGCGCTTGCGGGCGGTCGGGCGACGCCGTGCGGTGGTGCGTCGGGTGGTCTTCCGGGAGCCCGAAGCCTTGGTCTTGCGGCTGCCGGACTTGAAGGACTTCTCGACGCGCGCGCACGCGTCTGCCGAAGTCTTGAAGGAGCCGCGCAGCAGCTGGTGGAGCTTCGCGTCCTTCGGGTAGTGGCTGGCCACGTGGTTGGCGAGCATCTGGAATGCCCGGTTGTGCGAACTCATGAACCACTTGCTCTTGGCGATTGCGATCTTCATTGGATTTCCTCTCGGGCCGTTTCATGCCCATGCACTTCTTCGGATGCAGTCGAGTCGAGCGTTAGCGATTCCGGCCGCGTGCAAACGCCGCCGCTTAGTGGTACAGGATCCAGCGTGGCGTTAGGGACCGACCTGGGCAGCAACCACTGCAGCAACTCAGCCGCACTCCGTGGTGCAGATCGTCGGCAACTTGGGTTGCGGATCGGCAGCAGAGGCCGCGGCGGATCGGAAGCGGAACGGCCGCCAGATCGTGAGGATGGACCGCGCGGCTGCGGGTGGCCGGGGCGGAGTCAGCCGAGGAGAGGGTGATGTCGGACGAACCAGCACAGCCGATCACGGGTCTGCGGCCGGGGGCCATCCCCGAGCACGTGTTCGTGGTCGGAGATCCCGCGCGCGTGGAGCGGATCTCGCGGGGCTGGTCGAGCTGTCGCGAGGTCTGCAACGTCCGCGAGTTCCGCGTCATGGTGGGGGAGTGTGAGGGCGTCGAACTGGCCGCGGCCTCCGGCGGGGTCGGCGCGCCGGGCACCGCGATTCTGGTCGAAGAACTCGCGAAGCTCGGGGCTCGGAATTTCTTGCGGATCGGGAACAGTGGCGGCCTGGCACCGGACCTGGAGCTGGGCGACCTGGTGATCACCACCGGAGCGGTTCGCGACGATGGAACCTCGCGCAGCTACGTCGTGCCCGAGTATCCGGCGGTGGCGGACCACGAGTTCGTCGCCGCCCTGGTCGCGTCGGCGCGCGAACGCGGAGTCCGGTTCTCGTCCGGCATCACCTGGTCGCTCGACGCCTTCTACGCCCGCAACGCCGTGGTCGCACGCGACGGATCGTTCACCTCGATGAGCGTGGACGGGTACTGGCCCTCGCACTTCGAGCCGCGGATCCGCGACATGCAGGCCGCCGGGGTCCAGAACTGCGAGATGGAGAGCGGCGTGTTGCTCACGCTCGCGGGACTCTTCGGGCTTCGGGCCGGCTGCATTTGCGTGGTGTCGGATCGCACCCCCTGGCCGGGTCCGACCGAGATCGAGATCGATCGCAACATGGACGCGTGTATCGCGGTCGCGACCGATGCGATGTTGCGCGTTGTGAGACCTTGAGTTCTCTCTCGATCTGGGCGGCGGCCGCGCTGACGCCCGAGCGGGAGCTCGAGCGGGTCCGGCTCCGCATCGAGGGCGGCAAGATCGCCGAGCTCGAAGCCGGCTGTGCGCCCGGCCCGGGAGACCGCGTCTTCGAGAATGCGAAGCTCGCGCCGGGCCTGATCGACCTGCAGGTGAACGGAGCCGTGGGCGCCGCCTATGCAACGGCCGATCCGCTGGAGCGCATACGCGCCACGCGCTTTCACCTCGAACACGGGACCACCAGCCTGCTCGCAACGCTGGTGTCGGCGCCGCTCGAGGCGCTATGTGCAGCGGCGGCGCGGCTGGCGCCCGAGGTCGACCCGGGCGGGCCGCTGGTCGGGCTCCACCTGGAG
>JAYZEO010000034.1:0-18205 GCA_036337215.1 Myxococcota bacterium
GGTCGCGATCCTCTTTTCCCTTCTCTACGCCGGCGGAATCGTGGGGCGGGCAGCCCTGATCGAGCCTCTGTTCGACGGGATCGCGATCCCGGCAGCCAAGCTCGACTCCGTGGGCAACCTGTTCTCGGGCGACCTACCCGAGAGCGATGCCGCAGGTAGAGACGCTGAGCGCGACCAAGTCCGCGCCAACATCCAGCAGAGCTTCACACGCATCGTGCTCGCCGGCCTTTTGCTCGTTCTCGGCATGCCGCTCGTGCGGCTGGTCCGCGACTACGCGAGCGACTGGGTGATGACGCAGCTGCTGGTCGACCTGCAGGGGAGCGTGGGCAAAAAACTGCTTCGCCTGCAGCTCAGACGTCACACCCAGGACTCGAGCGGAGAGTTCCTGACTCGCGTGACGAGTGACGCGGCGCTCGCGAACGGGGCCCAGGCCCTGATCTTCGGAAGCGCCCTCCAGGACCTGGCCGTCGTCGTCGGGGCGGCGGCCGCCGCCTTCTGGATCAACTGGCGCCTGGCCCTGGTGACCCTGGTCGTCGGTCCGCCGATCGCTCTGATTCTGCAGATATTCGGACGAAGGATCCGGCGCGCGAGCGGACGCAGGCAGGAGCAGACCTCGGAAGTGCTTCAGCGGCTGGTGCGAATTCTGGGCGGGATCAAGGTGATCAAGGCGTTCCGGGCAGAGGAGCGCGAGCAGCGAGAACTCGATGTAGAGATGAAGCGCTACTTCCGGCGGGCGATGGGCGTGGTGCGAAATCGCATCTACTCACGGGTCCTCGTCGAGGCGGCGAGCCAGTTCGCGATCATCTCGCTGCTCCTGGTGGGGATCTGGGCCCTGCTGGGTCACAACTGGGGCGTCACGATGGGCGAACTCGGTGCCTTCATCTTCATCTCTGCGGCGCTCTACAGCCCGGTGAAGAGTCTCAGCCGAGCCTGGAACGCCATTCAGAACGCGCTTCCGCCGGCCTTCAGGATCTTCGAGATCCTCGACGCCGATGAAGAGGCCCCCGACCCCGAGGGATCGGTCCACATCGAGAAGCTGCGACGCGGCATCTCGTTCCAGGGGGTGAGCTTCAGCTACGGACGCGAATGCGTGGTCGACGACGTGAGCTTCGAGATTGCGGCAGGCCAGGTCGTCGCGCTGGTCGGTCGCACGGGCTCGGGCAAGACGACACTCGCCGACCTGCTGCTGCGCTTTTACGAACCGGACCGAGGCACGATCTCGATCGACGGCATCGATCTGCAGAAGATCAAGCGGCAGTCACTGCGCGATCTCAGCGCTACCGTCACTCAGGAGACGTTCCTGTTCGACACGACGATCTTCGAGAACATCCGCTACGGACGACCCGGCGCGACGTCCGAAGAGGTGATCGCAGCCGCCCGAACCGCCAACGCTGACGAGTTCATCCAGCAACTGCCAGACGGCTACGACACCTCGGTGGGCGAGCGCGGGAGCCAACTCTCGGGTGGCCAGCGCCAGCGGCTGGCGATCGCGCGCGCGGTTCTGCGCGACCCCGAACTATTGATCTTCGACGAAGCAACCTCGGCCCTCGACGCCCAGACCGAGCAACTGGTTCAGGATGCCATCGGCCGGCTGATGCAGGAGCGCACGGTGCTGCTGATCGCGCACCGCCTGTCGAGCGTGAAGGCAGCCGACCGCATCATCGTACTCGAGGGCGGCAAGGTGACGATGGAGGGCACACACGAGGAACTGCTGCAGCAGGCCGGCCTCTACAGAGAACTCGTCGAGCTTCAGCTCGTGGCGCTTCCGAGCGAGGCATAGAAGCGCTCGAGGCGGGCGGCGTAAAGCGGCAGGCCGTAGTGTTCGCTCGCCCGCTGCCGCGCCGCCTTGCCGCGAATCGCCCAGTCGACCGGATGCCGGGCCAGGTCGACCAGCACCTCTGCGAGCGCACCGGCTTCCTCGTCGCACAGAGCACCGGTCGACCCATTGGCCACGATCTCCGGCAGGAGTCCGCGCCGACTCGCGATCACGGGCAGGCCCGTGGCCATGGCCTCCAACACAGCCCGGCAGGAGCCGTCGGATCCCGGGACAAGAAAGACGAGCGCATCGAGCAGGGCCAGCACGGCAGGGAAGTCCTCCCCCCGGTAACCGGCAGAGATGACCGCATCGCCGAGTCCGAGCCGCTCGACGGGTGCGTGCAACACCTGTTGTGACCGGGTTCCGCGCCCGATCACGATCAGCCTAAGCTCGGGGGCATCGCGGAGCGCTCGGCGAAACGCCTCCAGCAGCAGGTCGAAACGCCGATGGGGCTGAAGACGCGCGACGACGCCGACGACACGCTGGCCGGACTCCAGACCAAACTCCCGGCGCAGCGCCGGATCCGCTGACCGAGGCCGGAAGCGCTCCAGATCCACCACGCCCGGCAGCACCGCTACGCGGCCTTCGGCAAAGCCCAGCGCTTCGCGCGCGCGTTCCGCGATCGAGGGCCCGAGCACACAGAGTGCGTCGCTCGAGCGAGGCCCGAAGAGCCAGCGGTTCATGGGATTGAGCGGGAGCGCCTCTCCGTGATGCCAACTTGCGACGAGCGCCGCCGCACGGCGTCCGCGCAGGCCCAGCGCACGGAGAGCGAGCAGGTGATCGCGGGCATGGTGCACGTGGACGACTTCGTAGCCGGAAGCTCGAATCAACTCCCTCAGTCGGCGCACTTCTGCGAGATCTCGGATGACGCGTACGCCGCGAGCACGCTCTAGCAGCATCGGCGGGGTCACTCACCGCTCCCGCGCCCTCTGCAGCAGGGTGCCCACGGCTCCCGGCGGGCCGTCGGGACAGATCAGATCGACTTCGTGGCCACGCGCCCGAAGCCCGGTCACTGCGTGCAGCATCGGTTCGGCCGGACCCGTCCACTTCCAGTCCGCCGTCAGCTGCAGAAGCTTCATCGGCCCGGAGTTCGCTCCCGGTCGTTCCGCCGACCGCTCACCCCCGGAGCCGCTCCACCTTCAGCACCCCCTTGATCTTGGAGAGCACGCGAATCAGGTTCTCGAGGTGCTTGCGGTCCTTGACCATGAGTTCGAGCTCCTGCACGGAGCGATTGGGACCACTGCTCGTGATCCGTCCCCCCTGAATGTTGATTCCGGCGGTGCTGATCTGCTTGGACACGGCCGCGAGCAGCCCCCGCCGATCGTCGGATACGACGCGCACCTTGACCCGCCGCGGCTCCTCGACCGCGTTGTCCCAGGTGACCGGAACCCGCCTCTCCGGGTCCAGGAGAAAGATCTTGGAGCAATCGCGAGCGTGCACCGTCACTCCGCGCCCGCGAGTGATGAAACCGGTCACCGGATCCCCAGGTAGAGGACTGCAACAACGGCCGAAACGGACCAGCACCCGGTCCATTCCGTCCACCTTGACCCCGCCCGAATCGCGAAGCGGCCCGAGCACGCGGCTGATCAGGCTCGGTGGACTCTCCTCTTCTGGGCCGCCGAGCTTTCGCACCACCTGGCGTGCGCTGAGCCGCCCGTAGGCAAGTGCCTGAAGCATGGCATCGAGGGTCTTGTAGGAAAGCTCGGTCGCGACCCGCGTCAGATCGCCGGCACCGATCAGCTTCTCGTACTGGAGGCCGCGCGCCTGCAACTCCCTCTTCAGAATATCGCGGCCGAGGCTGCGCGCGTGATCGACCTGCTCGAGCCGAATCAGCTGCCGAACCCGACTCCTCGCCCGACCGGTCACGATGTGGTCGAGCCATTCGCGGCGTGGTCGCTGGTGCGGCGAGGTGATGATTCGTACCGTATCCCCGTTCGAGAGTTTGTGGCGCAGCGGGACGAGCTTGCCATTTACCTTCGCGCCCGCACACTGACTTCCCACCTCGCTGTGGACGGCAAAGGCAAAGTCGATCGGCGTCGCCCCCGCGGGAAGCGCAATCACGTCTCCATCGGGAGTAAAGACGTAAACCTCGTCGGGAAAGAGGTCGATTCGAACGGTCTCCAGAAACTCGTTCGGATCGTCTAGGTGCTGCTGCCACTCGAGCAACTGCCGAAGCCACACGAATTTCTTTTCGTCGGTCTCCTGGATGCTGCCTTCCCCCTCCTTGTAATTCCAATGGGCGGCAATCCCCAGTTCCGAGACCCGGTGCATTTCCTGGGTTCGGATCTGCACCTCCATTCGCTCGCCGAAAGGACCGATCACCGTCGTGTGTAGCGACTGGTAGCCATTTGGCTTCGGCATCGCGATGTAGTCCTTGAAGCGCCCCGAAACCGGCTTCCACAGGCCGTGGATGATCCCGAGTACCTCGTAGACCGCGGCGTTCGTCCCGTCGAGCACCACCCGGAAGGCGATCTGATCGTAGACCTCGTCGAGGGTCAGGTGCTGGTCCTGCATCTTCTGGAAGAGGCTGTACACCTCCTTGAGTCGGCCGGTCACCTCGGCACGAATTCCGGATTCCCCGAGGACGGATTGGAGGCGACGCTTCACCTCTTCGACGTACTTCTCGCGCTGTTTGCGGGTGCCCTTGACCGTCTCGTGGATCGCACGCGCCGCTTCCGGATAGAGAACCTCGAAGGCCCTCTCTTCCAGTTCCTGCTTGATCCAGTGGATCCCGATCCGGTGGGCGAGCGGCGCGTAGATGTCGAGCGTCTCGCGAGAAACCCGTTGCCGCGCTGGCTCGTCCATGTACTTGAGCGTGCGCATGTTGTGAACGCGATCCGCCAGCTTGATCAGGATGATGCGGACGTCCTTCGACATCGCGAGCAGCATCTTGCGAAAGTTCTCCGCCTGACGTTCCTCCTGGCTCTGAAAAGCCATCTTCGAGATCTTGGTCAGCCCGGCAACCAGTTCCTCGATCTCGCCTCCGAACTGTTCCCGGATCTCCTGCTGAGTCGCGAGGGTGTCCTCGACCGTGTCGTGAAGCAGGCCGGCCGCAACCGTCACGGGATCGAGTCGCATCTTGGCCAGTATCTCTGCTACCTCCAGCGGATGCGTCAGGTAGGGTTCGCCCGAAAGGCGCTGCTGTCCTAGATGTACCTTCGCGGAGTACACGTAGGCACGCTCCAGGAGGGCCGTGTCAAGATCCGGGAAGTTCTGTTGAACCTCGTCGACGATTTCGTTAATTCGGGCCATCTTTCGAAAGGATAGCGCTCCGCCGGCTAACCGAAATCGAAGCGATCCCGGCAGAGCGGCAGTACTCGATCGCGATTGCAGCGACACGCACTGATGATGTGCTCGAGCAGCACCACGGTTCGCTCGAGTTCGTCGTTGATCAAGACGTAGTCGTAGATGTGAACCTCCCGCAATTCCCCGTGTGCCTGGCTGAGGCGGCTTCGAATCGCGAGGTCTTCGTCCGAACCCCTCCCGCGGAGGCGTCGCTCGAGCACCTCCATCGACGGCGGAAGTACGAACACGAAGACACCTTCCGAAAGTTGATCACGCAACTGCCGCGCACCCTGGACTTCGACCTCGAGTAGCACGTCGATACCCGCCCGCACCGGCTCGGCCACCGCGTCCCGGCTGGTTCCGTACAGGTTGCCCTGGTACTCGGCCCACTCCAGGAAATGCTGCTTTTCGATCAGTTCTCGAAACTCCCCTTTGCTGACGAAGCAATAGTCGTTCCGGTCCCTCTCTCCGGGGCGAGGCGGGCGCGTCGTGTGCGAGACCGAGAAGCTGACGCGGGGGTCCCGCTCGACGACGCGCCGCAGGATCGACGTCTTGCCGGTCCCGGACGGCCCGGAGACGACGAACGGTATGCCCTCGCGCGCCCCTGGGCTCGGGGCAGCTTCGCTCAAGCGTTCTCCTCCGAGTCTTCAGGCGCGAGCAGCCGATCGGCCAGCGTTTCTGCGTGAACCGCGGAGAGCACTACGTGATCCGAATCAATCACGATCACCGAGCGGGTCTTGCGACCCTCGGTCGCGTCGATGAGCTTTCCACGCTGGCGCGACTCCTCGCGCAGGCGCCGAATCGGGGCCGCGCCCGGCCCGACGATCGCTACCACGCGTCCAGCCACCACGACGTTCCCGTATCCGACGTTGACGAGCTTCACTCGATGTTCGCAACCTGCTCTCGAAGCCGTTCGATCTCGGCCTTGAGTTCGATCACGGTCCTTCCGGTCTCGCTGTCGGAGACCTTCTGACCGATCGTGTTTGCCTCCCTTGCCATTTCCTGCAACAGAAAATCGAGCTTGCGCCCGACGGCGCCCGGAAGCTCCAGGGTCTCCCGAAACTGCTCCAGGTGACTTCGCTGTCTCGTCACCTCTTCCGTCACGTCCATGCGCTCGACGTAGAAGAACAACTCCTGATCGAGCCGGGCCGGATCGAACTCTAGCTCCGAACGAAGCGCCGTCAGGCGCCGTTCGAGCCGGTCGCGGAGTCCCTGCTTGATCTCTTCGGCGCGTTCCTCGATTTCCTCAAGGCGCTTCTCCACCTTGGCGAGCCGATCTCGCAGGTCATGGTCGAGCGCGCACCCTTCGCGTTCCCGCATCTCGCGCGCCCGAAGACATGCGCTGCGAACCACGTCGAATAGCGCCGGAGATGCTTCCTTTGCAAGGCCCTCGGGCTCGCGGAGCCGGGCAACACCGGGAAGACCGAGCATGGTCTCGGCCGAGAGCGTGCCCTCGATCCCGAAGCGATCCCGCAGCGTCGCGGCGGCCTCCGAATAGCGGCGCGCCGTGTCCAGGTCCAGTTCCAGTACCGGCTCGAGCGCACCGCCCGAAAGCCGGATGCTGATCTCGACCTGTCCGCGGGCAAAGAACTCACCCGAGACGCGACGTAACTCGGCCTCCAGCGAGAGTAGCTCGCGCGGCATCCGCGCGCGGACTTCCAGGCTCCGGGCGTTCACCGTGCGCACCTCGATGCGAAGCTCGGTCCCGGCGTGACTCGCCTCGGCCCGCCCAAAGCCCGTCATCGACCGAATCACGGGTGGACTCCGAATTGCGCGAGCAGCTCGTCGCGCGTGACCGCGGCGGTCCCCGGCACGGAAACCACCGCCGCGGCCGCCGCGTTCGCTAGTGCGGCGGCCTCGGGCCAGGTCCCGCCCGCGCTGCGCGCCAGCGGGCGGGTCGCGCTCGCGGTGTCGCCCGCGCCCGTCGCTTCTCCAACGGCGCGCACCCGTGCGGGGAAGTGCTCGCTGGGCCCATCGCGGTAGAAGAGATTCATCCCCGAGGCACCGCGTGTGATCGCGATCGTGCGCGCTCCGGTCCGCTCGAGAACTTCGCACCCGAGGCGCTCGAGCCCGGCAGCATCGCGGACCCTGTAGCCGACCAGTTCCTGCGCCTCTCGCAGATTCGGCTTGACCAGCTCCGCCCCGGAAAAGAGCGACCAGTGGGCGGCCTTGGGATCCACGAAGACGGGAACCCCGGCGCCGGTAAGGATCTCCATCGAACGACGGATCACTGCGTCCGACAGCAAGCCCTTGCCGTAGTCCTGGAGGATCGCGGCCGCGGCCCGCGGCGCGCGAGCACGCAGCGATTCCAGCAGCGCATCGGCGGCCTCGGGAGAAATCTCCGACTCCGATTCCCGGTCGAAGCGCACCAACTGCTGCGCGCGCGCGATGACGCGTGTCTTCACGGTCGTAGGACGCGCCGGGTCGACCGTGACGAAACTGCCATCCACCTTGGTCTCGGAGAGCAGGCGCGCAAGCTCTCGGGCGCTCGGATCCTCTCCCACCACAGAGAAGAATTCGACCTGTGCTCCGAGGCTGGCGAGATTCCAGGCAACGTTGGCCGCGCCGCCCAGCATGGTCGACTCGCGGGTCACCGCGACCACGGGGACCGGCGCTTCCGGGGAGATCCTGTCGACACTGCCCCACACGTAGCGGTCGAGGATCGCGTCGCCGAGAACCAGTACACGCAACTCCTCGAAGCGGCCCGCCAGCTCGTTCAGACGCTCCGCTTCGATCAACGGCTGAGCCCGCGCCGAACTCGCTCTTCCGCAGCCTGCTCGGCACCATCGGAGGCGGCCTGTGTCCGGACCCAGGAGATCACCTCTTCGATTCCATCCTCGAAACGCACTTCCGATCGAACGCCGGGTTCCGTCACCGCCCGCTCGGTGTCCGCAAAACCGTGCCGGAGTTCGCCCGCTCGATCGCGTCCCAGGATCCGTGGCCCGAGCGCCGAATCGAGGCGCTCCGCAAGCAACTGGTCCGGGCGCCGGATCCGCGTCGCGCATCGGGTTCCAAAATTGTAGGTACCGCCCGCCTCCACCGGGCTGAGCCGGACAGCGAGATTGGCTCGCAGCACGTCCGAGACGTGAATGAAATCGCGGGCCTGCTCGCCGGCTTCGCAGACGCGTGGGCGTTCACCATTGAGCAGCCGGGAACTGAAAATCGCCGCGATGCCGGTGTCGGAGTTGCAGAGAGCCTGACGCGATCCATACCCGTTAAAATACCTCAGCACGTCGACCCATTGAGAGGCGATGAGGCCCGCACCCCCGTGACCAGAGCCATCAAGCCTCTCTCCCGATTCCATCCTCACGACACCTTGCTCCCCGCGGGCGCGAATCCCAGTCTACTCGCGTAGCCGGGCCCGCCGGAGCCCCGGGATCTTGCGATACTCGGGGGCCCGTTGCCGCCCCGGAAGCCGGGCGCCGCGCCTCGCAGGCGGCGCCCTGAGTGCATCCAACGCTGCCGGAGCCTCCCGACCGCCTCTGCGGAAGGCGAGCGGACGTCTCAGGCCGGGGCCTCGAGCGCGGCATCTCCGCTCCAGGCGGGGTCGCCCAACGCCGCGAGCGCCTCCTGCAGCACCCCCTCCGGTCGCAACTGCGTCATGCAGCGATGGTCGATCGGACAAACCTTGAGCTGACAGGGCTGGCAAGGAAATGCGGTGCGCAGAATGCGCGTGCGACCAAGATTGAGACTGGTGTAATCGAGACTCGTGGGACCCATCAGCACGATCGCGGCGACTCCGAATGCGGCCGCGATGTGCCGCGCACCGGCGTCGTTGCAGAGCACGAGACCACTGCTCTGGACGATCGACTTGAGCACCGCCAGCGTCATTCCGGCACCACCGAGCGAAACTACGCCGGAGCCGGCTGCCCCCAGGATCGCGTCCGCCAGCGCCTGCTCTCCGGGTGCGTGAATCAGCGCCACCTGGACATCGGCTCCCACCAGGCCCCTCGCAACCCGTGCGTAATGCTCGGTGGGCCAGAGCTTCGAGGGTCCGAAGGCGGCTCCGGGCGCAATGCTCACCAGTGGCCGGTCTCGGCTCACACCCCGCGCCCGCAGGAGTTCCTGGGCCTGGCGCTCCGCCTCCGGCGTGCAGAAGAGTTCAAGGCGGGTGTCTTCCGAGGAGATCCCGAGAGGTTCGAGCAGCGCCAGGTAGGCACGTTCCATCGCAATCGGCACCACGCGGCCGTTCCGGCGCGGCGGCTCGACGGCTTCGCTGAGCAGCCAGCCTCGAGCGCGGCGGCGGTAGCCGATCCGGGTCGGCGCCCGGCTGAGGGCCGCGAGCAGCGCACTCGAAGCCGAGTTCGGAAACACCAGAACCACGTCGTAGCCGGCGAGTTTACGGGCCAACTCCATCCGCACACGCAGCCTGCGGGCCGGGTTCCGAGTCCGGTACGCGGCGTGGGGCAGCAGCGCGTCGAGCCAGGGGCCGCCCTCCAGCACGGGTGCCAGTTCCTGCCGCACGACGCCCAGGATCCGAGCCTCGGGGCGAGCACTTCGAAGCGCGCGCAACGCGGCCGTCGCCATCACGACGTCGCCCAGATGGTTGGGCAGAATCACGGCGATCTTGTCCCCCCGGTCCATTCGCTAGGGCGCAATCCCGGGCGCGCGCTTCGGCTCCGGAACGGTCTCGAGCAGTTCGCGCACGGCTCGCAGTACATCGCCGGGTAGGATCGCGGCCATGCAAGCCCGGGCAGGACACCCGTCACGGCAGGGGTTGCACCCGGTGTCGTAGCGGACCAGGCGCGCGGGCAGGCCCGGGAACGGCGCATTTTCGGTTGGATCGGTGGGACCGACGAGCGCAACCACGGGTCGGCCCGCCAGCGCCGCCAGGTGAAGCGGGCCCGAGTCGCTGCCAACGAACAACCGCGCGCGTTGCAGGAGCGCAAGCAGATCCGCCACGGAAGGGGTCTCCGGAGCCAACTCGGCGGCTCCCCCGGCAGCAGCGACGACGCGCTCGGCAGCCGGCCGCTCTCCGGGCCCGAAGGTCACGAGCGAAGCTTCGCCCAGTTCGCACCGCAACTCCCGCGCGAGCCGCGACCACCGGTCGAGATCCCAGCGCTTGTAACTGGTACGCGGGCTGGTACCTGGATGAAGTACGACGCGGCCAGTCTCGACGCGTGCGGCCAACGCGAGGGCGGCCGGCGGGAGTTCGAGCGGCGGCGGCTCTGTCGGCACCTCCCCTCCCAGGAAACGGACCAGTACCGCATTTCTCTCGAAGCGCGAGACGTGCAACCTCGGCATCGGGACCCGGTGCGTGTAGAAGCGATGGCTCTGCTCGCGCGCGACTCCGACTCCGTATCCGACACGGACGCGTGTAGAACTCGCACGCGCGAGAACGCCGCTCTTCAGGACCCCGTGAAAGTCCAGTGCCAGATCGTAATTCCCGCCGCGCAGGGTGGCGACCAGTTCCCGAAGCTCCCGCCCCGCCACGCGAGGCGCACCCGGCCGCAGCATGCGGCGGCGGACCTCGATAATCCGATCGAGCCCGGGCATGGCTTCGAGTCCGGCGCGGCAGCGATCCTCTACGAGCCAGTCGAGGCGCGCGTCCGGATAGAGCCGCCGCACGCCGGCCACCGCAAAGCGGGTCCGAACCACGTCACCCAGCGCACCGAGGCGAATCACCAGAATCCGGTCCGCCGCAATCCGGGGCACGGGGAGCCGGGAGTCCCCGCGCGGGCTCGCCTCGTCGAGTTCCATTTGGCGCTGTCCCGGATGAACCGATAGCATAGCGGCCCGATGCGCGCTCCGCGGATCCTCTGGCTGTCGATCTTCAAAGATCTTCTGATCCACAGTCTACTGGGCCTCCTGATCTTTACGATCGTACTGGTCGCACAGAGTTCGCTCGCGTTTCTCGATGAATTGCTGGCTGCCGGAATCGGGTTCGCGGAACTCTGGATCCTGCTCCAGATGCGAGTCCCGACCTATCTGTCCTACGGAATCCCCACCTCGATCCTGTTCGGGATCCTGCTCACCTTCGGGCGGATGTCTTCGGACAGCGAGGTCATCGCGCTGCGCGCCTCCGGGGTCAGCGTTCGGACACTGCTCGTGCCCGTGATGTTGCTGGGCCTGATCGCAACCGCCGTCACCGGATACCTGACCTTCGAGGTGGAGCCGAGAAGCAGAGAGAAACTCAAGGCCCTGGTCCGCAGCCTCGGCCGAAACGAAACGTTGATCCAGCCGGGATCATTTCGGAACATCGGGAGCCGGACCCTGTACGTCCACGGCACAGGCACCGGGGACTGCCCGCTGCGCGGCGTCCTGATTGGCGACTTCAGCAATCCCGAACGCTCGCTCTACATCTCGGCCGAGTGTGCCACGATCGACGGCGATCCTGAGAGTTCACTTCTCTCGATCCGGCTGCGGCGCGGATCGATCCACCTCGCCGACCCAGACGCCGGTCGGTACCGGAGAATTCGCTTCCAGAAGATGGCGACCCACATCGATCTCGAGGCCTACGTCAACCCCGGGCGCCGTATTCGGGAGCTGCCGACCCGGGAACTCCTCGAGCTGCGGAGCCAACTCGCGCGCGGCGAGGAACTGGACGTCCTGGACAGCTCTCCCGAGTACAGGCTCCCGACCCATATCCACCGCCGCTTTGCATTCCCGCTCGCCTCGCTAGCGCTGGCACTGCTCGCCCTCCCGCTCGGAATTCGTCCGGTTCGAACCGGGCGCTCGTGGGGCGCCATCGTCGCGCTGGCGCTCACCGCCCTCTACTGGGGCCTGTTCTCGTTCGGTGAAAAGGCCGGGGACAACGGCTGGCTGCCGGCCTGGATCGGATTGTGGATCGCCAACGTCTCGGTGGCCGGGCTGGGGCTCTTCCTACTGGGCCGGATTTCGCGCAGCGACCTTTGAGACACGACCCGATTGGAGAGGTTCCGTCCGGCTACGTCGTGCACCGGATCGGCGATACCTGGCTGGTGCTCGATCAAAAGCGGGCGCCCGAACTGGTCGAACTGCGCCTCGCCGACCCCGCTTCGCGGGCCGACCTGTTCGCGCGAAGCCCCCGGCGCGGCCGCGGACCCACGCCCGTGGTTCCGCTCAGCGGAGGGGGCGCCGTGGTCCTGCGACGCTACCGCCACGGGGGCCTGTTCGGCAGGATCACGGGCCCGCTGCTGCTGGGCCCCGGGCGGGCGCTGCGCGAACTCGCCGTCACCCACGGCGCCAGGGAGCGCGGGGCTCCCGTCCCGTCCGTCCTGTGTCTGGTCCTATGGCCGAACCTGGGTCCTCTCTGGTCGAGCGCAATCGGGACCTTCGAGGAGCCGGACGCACGCGACCTGCTCGAGGTTCTAGATTCACTCCCGGAACAGGCTGACCGCCGCCGCCTGGCGCGACACGCCGGCGCGGCGATCCGCCGATTGCACGACGCGGGCGTAGACCACCGCGACCTCCACCTCTGCAATATCCTGGCGGTTCCGGATCCCGGGAGCGAGTCCGACCGGATCGTGATCGTAGATCTCGACCGGGCTACATTTCCGGGAACCGGACCCCTCGAACCGGCCCGCCGCGCGCAAAACCTGGGACGGCTCTGCCGCTCGGTCGTGAAGTCCGGCCTGTGGCGGAACCCGCTCGGGCGGCGCGAGTTCGCGAGCCTGATCGCGGGCTACACCTCCGGGAACCGCACGCTCCGGCGCGAGCTACGAGGCCGGGCCGCCCGGGAACGCGCCAGTCTCTGGCTGCACCGGCTGAGCTATGGCGTCCGGTCTACGCGGGCGGGTCGGAAAGCGAGGTCGCTTCCTCGACGAGCATGACTGGAATCCCGTCTTCGACGGGATAGCCGAGCGCGCAGGCAGCGCAGTCGAGCCAGGCCTCGGCCCCATCTTCGCCGTGGCGCACACCGAGTTCCCCCTTGCAGCGGGGGCAGACCAGAATGCGCAGCAGCTCCGGATCGATGCGGGCCGTCACGCGTAACCCCTCAGGCGCATCCAATCCCCGAGTCCGTGAAGTTCCTGCATCAATTCCTCCAGCTCCTCCAGCGAAGGCCAGCCCTGTCCGGCATGCGCCGGACCCAGCGCGATTTCGAGGGATACGGCGGCCGCGCCCGCCGCAACCGCGGCACGCAGCAGCGAGGTGAGCAACTCGCGAGGCCCGAGCAGGCAGGAGCCCGCACCAGCGCCCGCAAGACAGCGGCCGAGCGGGACAACGTCGAACACCACCGGCCAGCCAAGCGCTCGCAACCTCGGGATCATGGTCATGTCGGCGAGCACGTTCTCGTAGCCGAAGGAGACCCCGGCTTCGGTCAGCATCACACCGGCGCTTTCTCTCCGCTCAAGTTCGCTCGCAAGTCCGGCGCCCGTGCGCGACGGGGCCTCGGGAGACACGAAGCGCGTACGCCGCACACTGACGGGCCGCCCGGTCGCGGTCGCCGCCGCCAGCGGCAAGCTCTGCTCGCATAGGAAGTCCGGAACCTGGATCACGTCGAGCAGCTGGCCCGCTGCCTCG
This sequence comes from Myxococcota bacterium, assembly GCA_036337215.1. Classification (GTDB taxonomy): domain Bacteria; phylum Myxococcota_A; class UBA9160; order SZUA-336; family SZUA-336; genus JABSQV01. The sequence goes on from JAYZEO010000034.1 coordinate 13,544, forward strand.
AGGTCATCGGCGCTCTCCACCTCGCCGAGCACGGGGAGTTCGAACTGGCTTCGAATCCACGCAAGCTTCTCGAATAACAACTCGCGACGACCCTCCCGGCTCGGAACCTCGAGGCTCTCGCTCCCGGGGCCGGCCTTGAAGACGAGCGGGACGTCGAGCTTCTCCGAGAGCTTCTTGAGTCTCTCTGCCGTCGCGGCCAGCCGGGACTCATCCTGGCCGGCGCCCGGACCCACGATCCAGGCGAGAGGGCGGCCCGAACCCAGACACACCTTCCCGCCAATCTCGACGTCGCGCATGGATCTCAGTGAGGGTCCCCCAACCGCAGCGGCAGTCTAGGGGATCTCGGCAGCGACGTCCGGTTTCAGGATCCGGTCGCTCCCGAGCACTCGAAACTCCTCGTCGACCCCGAGCTGCGCCCAGCTCGCGACCTTCCCGTCCGGCAGTTCCACCTCGAAGCCTGCATCGCGAATCATCCGGTAGGTGGCGAGCGCGTCACGGCCCAGGGTCGTCAGATAGCCCCCGACGAAGAGCGAGTTCGCGGGCCAGAGCGAGAGTGCCTCGAGCGAGCCGAGATGCCCCTCGCGGCCCCCGGCCGCCCGCACCTCTGTGCCCGGATTCGCCAGCCTCAGCATCGCGAGCGCCCGCAGGCAACGTTCGGGGGTCAAGGTCCCGTCCGACCGGACCGGGTTGCCGTCGATCGGGATCAGGAAGTTGAGCGGACTCGAGGCCACGCCGCGCTCGCGCAGGTCGAGCGCAAGCTCGACGAGATCGGCGTTCGATTCGCCCATGCCCATGATCAGGCCCGAGCACTGCTCGAGTCCGACTGCGCGCGCGGCATCGAGCGTGGCGCCGCGGTCGGCGTGAGTGTGGGTGGTGCAGATCTTCGGGTAGAGCGCCGCGGTCGTGTTCAGATTGTGATTCAGACGATCGACGCCCGCCTGCTTGAGTAGCTGCGCCTTTTCCTCGTCGACCAGCCCCACCGACACACAGACCTGAATCGGAAGCTCCCGCTTGATACACCGAACTGTCTCTGCGAGAGCCGCGACTTGCTTCCGGGTCGGCCCGCGCCCACTGGCCACGATGCAGTAGCGGAAGGCGCCCGCATCGTGCGCGGCTCGCGCATTCTCGAGAAGTTCCGCGCGGCGCTTCCACTCGTAGGGGTCCAGCGGCGTGTTGCTGATCGCGGACTGCGAGCAATACCCGCAGTCCTCGGGACAGCGCGCGTTGCGCGCGTTGTCGAGCACGTGCACCTGGACGCGGCGACCGAAGTAGTGCTCGCGCACCAAGAACGCCTGGTGCAGCAATTCGAGCAGCGGCACCTCGTCGCAGAGTAGCGTTTCCAGTTCGCCTGAACTCAGCGCCGGGCCGCGGAGGCTTCGGTCCGCAAGACTCATCGGGCCGGAAGTCTATCAGATCGCCCTACGACGTCTGCAGCCGCGCGTCCACCCGGCTCTCGGGGTGCTTCCGGGCCGGACAGGGAGTCATTTGCGCGCGGGATACGGGCTCCGGGCGAGATCGGGGCTGTACCGAAAGCGCCGGTGCCCCCACATGTATTGCTGCGGCCAGCGGCGGATGATCGACTCGATCGCCGCATTGCAAGCTGCGGTCAAGCTCTCGATGTCGCGCTTCCGATCGCCGGAGGGATCAAATTCGAGCGCCGGCTCGAAGCGCACCACGTGACGATCGGGTCCCCCTCGCAGGCTGTAGACGGGAATCACCGGTGCGCCGGTCCGCAGCGCCAACATGGCCACACCGGTGGAAGTGGCACAGCGTGCGCCGAACAGGGGAACGAATACACAGCTTCCGCGGCGCGAGTACTGGTCGTTCAGGAAGCCCACCATCCTGGCGTCGCGCAGCGCTCGCAGCACTCCGCGGACCGCGTTCTTGCTGTCGATCAACTGGTGTCCGAAGCGCGTCCGCTCCGCGGCGATGCGCGCATAGAGTCGAGGATTCGACATCCGGCGTGCGACGATCGCACCCCGAATCCCAGCAAGCGCGGTCGCGGGCGGAACGAGCTCGAAGTTTCCGAGGTGAAGCGAAAGGGCGATGATGCCGCGCCGCTCGGATCTCCAGGGCTCGAGGTGCTCGAGGCCCTCGAGCGACAACCGGCTTGCGTAGTCCTCGCGGGACCAGTGTTGTGCGCGCAACACATCGATCAGATTCCAGCCGAAGTGAACGAAGCTCTCGCGACCAATCTCTCTCCGCTCGGCTTCGCTGGCTTCGGGAAATGCGATCCGCAGGTTCGCAAGCACGATCTCGACGCGGCGACCACCATGGTCGAAGGCCCGCCGCGCGATCCCGGCCGCCAGCGCCTGGACCCGCGGAAGCGGAAAGCGGCCCACCAGCGATGCAGCAGCGGCCATCCCCCAGGCCTCCAGCACGTGGCGCAGGCTCACCCCCTGAGCCTCAGCGATCCCAGGCGCTCGAGCAGCCAGTCCACCAGTTCGTCGCCGCTGTCGGCCCGGAGTTCCTCTTCGAGAACCCAGAGACGCAGGTCGTCGAGCCACGCATCCGGGATCTTTACCGCGTCCTTGGCCGTGGTCACCCACGGGAGCGCGCGGTCCAGGCTGCGAAGCTCGCGCGGCCGGTAGCGGTGGTGGTCCCGAAAGCAGCGCCGCTTCACCACTCGGGCGCCCAGGCGCTCGAGCTCCTGCAGCATGCGGTCGGGGCGTGCGATCGCCGTCAGCAGCCCGACCTCCGTCCCCTGCAGAGCCTCCAGTGGCCGCAGGCCGGGCGTTCCGGGTACGCGGAGCCCCACCGGGTCGATACCGAGACGAAAGCTGGGCAGGCCGACCGGAACCTGCGCGGGGAGCCCCGGGGGATCCTCGGCAGGGCCCGGTACCCGGGTCAGCACGATCGCGTCGGCGCGCCGCAGCGCCCGCCCGGATTCCCGGAGCGGCCCGCGCGGGAGTACGTGGCCGTTTCCCAGCCCGAGGCGGGCGTCGAGACAGACCAGATCGACGTCGCGTTCGAGGCGGTGGTGGTGGAAACCGTCGTCGACAATCAGCACCTCGGAGCCGAAGACCGCGAGCGCGCGAAGCGCCAGCGCCACGCGGTTGTGACCGGCCAGCACCGGGACCCCGGACAGCCGCCTCGCCAGCCAGACCGGCTCGTCCCCGACGCTGCCCGGTCCCAGCAGCACCCGCTCGCCGTCGGAGACCACCTGGACGCTCCGGCCGCCGCGCCCTCCGACCCCGCGCGAGAGGACGGCTGCCTTGTGGCCTCGGGCACGGAGACGCTCGGCGAGCCAGGCGACCACGGGCGTCTTTCCCGAGCCCCCGACCGCCAGATTTCCGACCGAGACGACCCGGGCCTCGAGCCGCCGACGCTTCGCGAGGCCGCTCCGGTACAGCGCCCGGTGCAGGAAGACCCCGCACCGGTAGAGCGCCTCCAAGGGAAGCAAGGGCGCCAGCAGCGTCCGGCGGGCCCGCGACTCCTCCCGCACCCAGAGCAGGTCAGGCAACGCTCGCCTCGAATCCTGGCAACCCACCCGCAGCCTGGAGTTCTGCAAGCACGAGCCCGAGGCAGCGCTCGGCAGCGCCGCGGTGGGCAGCCAGGCCGATGCGGGCCCGCTCGGCGGGTCGGTTCCGGTCGGGGTCGGCCCAGAGCCGACCCAGCTCCGCCTCGAGGCCACGAGCGTCCGCCACCCTGCGGAGCACGCCCAGGGACTCCAGGAGCGCCACCTGATGGCGTTGATTCTGGGTATGCGGACCGACGACCACGACCCTTCCCGCGGCCACCGGTTCGACCAGATTGTGGCCGCCGACCGGTGCGAGTGTGCCGCCCACGAAGACGAGGTCCGCGCGCAGATAGAGCGCGGCGAGTTCTCCCAGGGTGTCCAATACCACCACCTCGGCGTCCCCAGGACCCATGGACCTCAGACGAGCCGAGGCGTTCTCGCGGCGCACCGCATCCAGCACCTGCCCGGCTCGCTCGGGGTGACGGGGCGCGAGCACCAGCCGGAGCTCGCGGGCTCCCTGCTCGCGGAGCATCGCCCAGGCCGCAAGCAGGGCCTCTTCCTCGCCCGGGTGGGTACTTCCCCCGACCAGGAACGGACCCGGTCCGAGTGCCGCCTCGAGCTCCGCCGGAATCGCCTCCGGGAGCGGTCGGTCGAGCTTCGGGTCTCCGACCACCGAGACCCGCTCGCGCGGGACACCCAGGGCCCGGAAGCGCTCTGCGTACTGTTCGCTCTGCGCCCCGACCGCGTCCAGGCAGCCGAGGATCGGGGCGAACAGCGGACGCAGCAGTCGATAGCGCGGCAGGCTCCGGTCGGAGATCCGAGCCCCGACCACGACCACGCGCGCCCCTCCCCGGGCCGCGCCCGTGATCAGCGCCGGCCAGAGTTCGGTCTCGAGCAGGACCAGCAACGCGACCCGGGCGCGCCGCACGGAGGCGGCCGCCAGCCCGGGAATTTCCAGCGGTGCCAGCCGTACCGCGAGACCGGGAAGGCACTCGCGCATCCTCGCGCGCCCCGTGGTCGTCGCTGTGGTGGCCACCACCGGGATCTCGCGTTCGAGCAGCGCCTGAATCAGCGGAACCGCGGCCTCGACCTCCCCGACGCTCGCTGCATGGACCCACACGGCGGGCCGTGCACGCTCGGGGGCCGGTCCGAGCGGCAGGAACCGCTCGCCGAGCCCATCACGTCCCCGGGACGAAAGCGCC
>JAYZEO010000035.1:0-22417 GCA_036337215.1 Myxococcota bacterium
GAGCGCGCCGTTTCCCAGCCGGAGATCGGAATTTGCCACCAACGACTCGGGGACCTCGATCTGTTCGAAGCTCTTCTGGTCCATGAATACGCGGGTCGAACCATCCCCATACAGGTACTGCATCTCGCAGTGCTTCACGACGGCCTGCTCGAGGGACTCACCGGCCTTGAGGGTCCGGTCGATGACCGAGCCCGAGATCAGGCTCTTGAGCTTGAGCCGTACGAACGCACCGCCCTTACCCGGCTTTACGTGCTGGTACTCGGTGATGATGTAGGGTTCACCGTGGTCCAGTTCGACCCGGGTACCGGGCCGCATTTGCGAGGTATCGACCTTGGCCATCGAGGGGACGATAACCGATCGTTGTTGTTTCGGCTCGGGCCTGAACAGGCAGTTCCTGTTTGCTAGCCTGACACGGCTTTCGCCATCTGGCGTGCGGTTCTGTTGGTGGCCCCGGGGAGATCACAGTGACGCGGCGCGTGCACCTCGAACGACCTTCCGCGCACCGGCGAGAGGAGTTCCTTGGCTCGCTGACTCGAAGTCGGCGCCTTCATCGGCACTTCGCAGATCCACCCAGGGACCGGCGTGCCTACGACGCATGGCTCGGCCACGTCAGGCAACCCAGCCACCAGGGAAATTTCGTCATCGATGATCTCACCGGTGCACTCGTCGGTGTCGTCAACGTCAATGAAATCGTGAGGGGCGGCTTCGAGAGCGGCTACCTCGGGTACTACGCCTTCGAGCCACACGCGGGTCGCGGGTTCATGCGCGCGGGACTTCAACTCGTCATCAATCGCGCGTTCCGGAAACTTGGGCTGCATCGCCTGGAGGCGAACATTCAGCCAGACAACGGGGCGTCGATTGAGTTGGTATCGCGGCTCGGTTTCAAGCGCGAAGGATTTTCTCCCCGCTACCTGAAGCTCAGGGGTCGCTGGCGAGATCACGAGCGCTGGGCACTTCTACGCGAGCACTGGCGCGAGGGTTAGCGAAGCGGAGCCATTCCGATGAACCCGGAGAACGAACTCGTCACCGATCGCCTGCGGCTTCGGCGTTGGAGAGATTCCGACCGAGCGACCTTCGCGGAACTCAACTCCGACCCGAAAGTTCGGGAGTATCTCCCAGCTGCGAGTCCCGGAAACGAGAGCGATGACATCGTCGACCGCATCGAGGCCCACTTCGACCAGCACGGCTTTGGCCTCTGGGCGGTGGAGATCCCGGACCGCGCGCGGTTCGCGGGATTCGTTGGTCTCTCGGTGCCCGGATTCGAGGCGCACTTCACGCCGTGTGTCGAAATCGGATGGCGCCTCGCAGCAGAGCTCTGGGGGTACGGCTACGCGACCGAGGGTGCGCGCTCTGCACTCGCTTTCGGCTTCGATGTGCTTGGACTGAACGAGATCGTGTCGTTCACCGTGCCGGCCAACCAGCGGTCGCGACGCGTCATGGAGAAGCTCGGAATGACGACCCATCCCGAAGACGAGTTCGACCATCCGCTGCTGCCCCTCGCTCACCCCCTCCGGCGACATGTCCTGTACAGGATCCCTCGGACCGCCTCCGCCAAAGCCGAAGACCGAGGCTGAGTGCGGACGATGTCGAGCCCCGAGATCAACTCGAGTCGCTTCTCACTCCGCCCGGTCAGGGACGAGGATCTCGAAGCACTGCACGCGCTCTTCGCAGACGAAGAGGTTCGTCGCTACCTATGGGACGGCAAGGAGGTGTCCCTGGAGACCACCTGCCAGATCGTAGAGAAGAGCCAGCGCCTCTTCGACGAGTTCGGTTTCGGGGTCTGGCTGGTTCGAGAAGGGGGTATCGATTCCCCAATCGGCTTTGCGGGTTACTGGCACTTCTACCGCCCGCCCGTGCTCGAACTCTTCTACGGTGTGGCGCCGCGTTGCTGGCAGCGCGGGATCGCGACCGAGTGTGGCAGCGCCTTGCTCCGCTACGCATTCGAGGCGCTGCGCTTTCGGCGCGTCGAGGCCAGCGTCCACGTTGACAACACGGCCTCGGCCCGGGTGCTCGAGAAGCTCCGAATGGTGTGGCAGCGGCGTGAGGTCGTGGATGGACGGGACGCGGTCTTCTACGCGCTCGAGCGAGACGACTGGAAGCGAGCAAATTCGGAGGAACCTAACTAGAGTTCAGGCTCGAACGGGCGCCCGGGGTTGTGCTACGAGGGGTGCCCGCGGAAATTCCGGGCGGGGAGGGAACCATGTCGGAAGAGAAGCTTCGACCGCCGGTCTGGGTGGGCCACATCGCGCTCGGGACCCCCGATCTGGAGGGCACACGCAGGTTCATGCTCGAGTTGGGCATGCGCGAGATCGAGCACGGTGATCAGGTCGCGGTGCTGGAACTGCGCGGTGGGACGCATCTCATTCTGCTGCCTTCGGACGGCGCTGCCTCGGGTCCCGCGCCCTTCGATCTGATGGTCGAAGATCTCGCTGCCACACACCGGGACCTCGAGGCGAAGGGACTCGAGCCGTCCTCGATCGCGAAGGAACAGTTCCACACCTCGTTTACGGTTCGCTCCCCCTCCGGACATCTGATCACCTTCAACTCGAGTCACGTCTCCGAGCTTCCGGTCTAGGGTCCGTACTTCTCGCAGGGGCAGCGTTGCGATCTGGCTGTGTCGGCGCCGGGTTAGAATGCGGAGCGATTGGGCGATTCGCTCTCGGTTGCACTGTGCGTCCGGTGGCGGCGTCTTCATTTTAGGATGCCGAGAGCATGTCTTCCCGTCCTCCACTGATGGACCGCTTCATGAAGTTGGCGTCGCCGCGCGTCGCCGCCGACTTTGCCCCGCCGCCGCAGCAACTCGCGCCGGACCTGTGGGCGCTCGACCGGGAACTGAAAATGCCCGGCGGCCCGCGTCTTCCGTCGAGATCCACGATCATTCGCCTTGAGGGGGGAGGGCTGGTGGTGATCTCGCCGCCTGCGCTCGGCGAGTCTTCGGGGATCGATGCCCTCGGCACGGTGGAGCAGGTTGTACTTCCGAACAGCCTGCACCATCTGTTTGCGAGCGAGTTCATGGCCCGCCATCCCGGCGCGCGGCTGTTTGCGGCTCCCGGGCTCCACGAGAGGGTGCCCGGGTTGCCGCCCGCCGAAGTACTCGGGGCCGGCACGCCCGGCCCCTGGCCCGGCGAACTCGAGTTCGCGGTTCTCGGCCCCGCGCGCGGCATCTCGGAAGTGGTGTTCTTTCACGTTCGAAGTGGGACCCTGATCCTCACCGACATCGCCTTCAATCTGAGACGCATCGAGCGGCCGTTCGAGCGAATCTTCTGGCGCCTGTTCGGTGTCCCCGACGCCTTCGGCCCCACCCGCAACGCCCGCCTGGTGCTGCTCCGAGATCGCGCGGCTGTTTCCCGCTGCCTGAGCCAGGCGGCCCGCTGGCCGATTCAGAGGATCGTGGTCGCGCACGGTGACGCGGTTGAAGAGAATGCCAAGTCGGAGTTTTTGCGCGCCTTCTCCAGTTACCTGCCGGAACCCGGTACGGCGTGAGCGGGCTCCGATCGTGAAACCCAGTTTCGGGAAGGCCGCCGAGGACTACGCGCGGCATCGCGCGGGATTTCCCGACTCGATCTTCGATCGACTCCGCGCCCTGGGCGTGGGTACCCGGAGACAGCGGGTGGTCGATTTGGGAACGGGGACCGGAACGCTGGCCCGCGGCTTTGCGCGCCGGGGCTGTGAGGTGATCGGGATCGATCCCGACGCCGCGCTGCTCGAGCAGGCGCGGGAACTCGATCGCGAGGCCGGGGTGGCGGTCGACTACCGCCTGGGTCGCGCCGAGGACACGGGCCTCGCGGATGGCTCCGTCGATGTGGTTTCTGCGGGGCAGTGCTGGCACTGGTTCGAGCGGGAAACAGCGGCGCGAGAAGCGCTGCGGGTTCTGCGTTGCGGCGCACGCATCGTGATCGCGCACTTCGACTGGCTGCCGCTCGAGGGAAACCTGGTCGCAGCCACCGAGCGACTGATCGAATCTCACAATCCCGCCTGGAAGTTGGGAGGAGGCGTCGGAATTTACCCCGCCTGGTTTTCGGACCTCGCTCGGGCCGGGTTCCTCGGGATCGAGAGCTTTTCCTACGATCTCGAGGTCCCCTACACGCCCAAAGCCTGGCGCGGGCGGATTCGAGCGAGCGCCGGGGTGGGCGCGAGCCTCACACCCGAGCAGGTCGGGTCGTTCGATCGCGATCTCCAGGCCTTGCTTGCTCGGGAGTTTCCGGGAGAAGCTCTCGCAGTTCCGCATCGCATCTTCGCGGTGCTCGCGCGGTCACCCAAAACTGCGGAGTGACCGGTCTGGCGAGTCGGGCCTCGACCGGGAGTGTGGCGAGCGCACCCGCGATCCCGACCTGAATCGTGCCGTGCCGGATTTGCTTGACAGGTTCCGGACCCGCCGGATAGAACCGGCGGGTGGGGTCGGTGCGCACGGAAAGCGACAGCATGGGTGCGATCGAGGTTCCGTCCGATCGCTACTGGGGGGCGCAGACCCAGCGTTCGCTCGAGCACTTTTCGATCGGCCACGACCGGATCCCGCTCGAGGTGATCCACGCGCTCGGGCTGCTCAAGAAAGCCGCGGCGCTCTCGAACCGCGAGCTCGGCGTGCTCGATGAGGAGCGTGCCGGCTGGATTGTGCGTGCGGCCGAAGAGGTCAGCAGCGGAGCGCTCGACGAGCATTTTCCGCTGCGGGTCTGGCAGACGGGAAGCGGAACCCAGACCAACATGAACGCGAACGAGGTGATCTCGAACCGCGCGATCGAGCTGGCGGGAGGCACACTCGGAACCAAGGAGCCGGTTCACCCGAACGATCACGTGAACTGCTCCCAGTCTTCGAACGATACCTTCCCGACCGCCATGCACCTGGCGGCGGCCGAAATCCTGAAACGCGAGCTGGTCCCAGCGATCTCCGAGCTGCGCGACGCCCTGTCCCGCAAGCAGGAAGCGTTCGAGGACGTGGTCAAGATCGGGCGCACCCACCTCCAGGATGCCGTCCCGCTGACCCTGGGCCAGGAATTTTCGGGCTATGTGGCACAACTCACGGCCGACCTGGTCCGAATCGAGGCGTCGCTTCCGTCGCTGTTCGAACTCGCGATCGGGGGCACCGCCGTGGGGACCGGCCTGAATTCGCCGCCCGAGTTTGCCGGGCGCTGTGCGGCACGGCTGGCCGAACTCACCGGGCTCCCCTTCGTATCGGCCCCCAACAAGTTTGCGGCGCTGGCCGCCCACGACGCGATCGTCGCCGCTTCCGGCGCGCTCAGGGTGCTGGCCTGCTCGCTGATGAAGATCGCGAACGACATTCGCTGGGCTGGCTCGGGGCCGCGCTGCGGTCTGGGCGAGCTGCGCCTCCCTGCCAACGAGCCCGGCTCCTCGATCATGCCCGGCAAGGTCAACCCCACCCAGTGCGAGGCCATGACCATGGTCGCGGTTCAGGTGATCGGAAACGATACCGCGATCGCGGTGGCCGGCTCGCAGGGAAACTTCGAGCTCAACGTGTTCAAGCCCGTGATGATCTTCAACCTGGTCCACTCGGCACGGCTGCTCTGCGATGCGTCGAACGATTTTCGAAAATTCCTGGTGGAAGGTCTCGAAGCGAACCGTGAGGCGATTGCAAACACGGTCGAGCGTTCGCTCATGCTGGTCACGGCGCTCAGCCCCAGGATCGGCTACGACGCGGCAGCCCGGATTGCGCACAAGGCACAGGAGGAGGGCACCACGCTCAAGGAAGCCTGCCTCGCGCTCGGGCTGCTCTCTTCCGAGGAGTTCGACGAAATCGTGGACCCGGCCAGGATGGCCCACCCGCACCGGCAATCGGACGAATCCTGAACGACCCGGCCACTTGGTCTGGAGAAGGGCCGCGAATTCCGGTCGGGACACGGACCGGGTTTTGAGGCGAGAGTCCCAGCGCATGCGCTTTCCCCCGGATTTCGGTCTCGCGCAAATGCTCGAGTCGAACGGTCTCACGCCCGACGCGATGATCGGATACGGAGGCGAAGCGCGTGTCTATGCGCTCGACGAGGGACGCGTTCTCCGGGTCTATCGCCAGGGGACGGACCTCGAGCGGGTCGAGCGCCGGACCGCCTTGCTCTCGGAACTCGCCCGCAGCAGAGATCGCGTTCCGTTCTCGATTCCGGAGGTTCTGGAGCCGGCTCGGACGGAAGGACGTATTGCCACCGTGGAGCGCCGGCTCCCGGGACGACCGCTGACCGAGATCCTTCGGGAGTCCGAGGGTGATGCGCGCGAAGCTCTGGTGCGCGCCTACCTCGAGGCGGCAGCCCGCATCCGGGATCTCGCGATCGAAGCATCCGCCTACGGGGACCTCTGTCAGAGCGAGCCGATCTCGACGGAAACTTTTCAGGCGTATCTGGAGCAGCGGGCGGCGCGAAATCTGGCCGTGGCAGGTCCGCCCTTCGAGCGCGTCGATCCGGCCGCGCTCGCCAGGGCGCTTCCCGAGCCTGCTGGCGGTGCGTTCGTACACCTGGATGCGTACCCGGGGAACATGCTGTCCGACGGTCGCGCGATCACGGCCGTGATCGACTTTGGGGTCGTCGCGATCCGCGGAGATGCGCGCCTGGATCCGCTCAGCGCCGCCGCGTACCTGAGTCCACTCATTACCCCCGGCGCGATCGAAGCGGATGGCGTAGTCGCGACCCACTGGCTCTCGGAACATGGAATGGGCGCGCTCTACGAACCCGCGCGGCGCTGGATCGCCGCCTTCTGGTCCCCTGCAAGCAACGACGACGGGCTGCACCGGTGGTGTCGCTCGGTACTGCTAGAATCTCACGGAGAAGATGCACGCAGTGCCGCGTCTAGGAAAGCTCGATAAGCGCATCCGTTGGGGTACCGGCGACCCAAAGGCCAAGTCCGACTACTTCTTTCTGGACACAGAACCCGGCTAGCGGCGGTGCCCGCGCTCAGTCTGCGGAGTCGTAGCCTCGCGCGCGCGCGCGCTCGCGAGCGCTCGGGTTGACTGACGGGCGGAATGGCACCTTGCAGACTTCCGCTGCGACCGGTTCCCCGGGCGCCTCTGCGTAGGGCTCGGGGAGTTCGACCGAGAGTTGGGTCCCGGCCTCGCTCAGTTCGAAGGGCACGTAGCCGAGCGCGATGTTGGTGTCGAGTTCGGGCGACCACCAAGGCGAGGTCAGGTAGCCGACGCGTGTACCCTCGCCGTCGCGGACGAGCCAGAAATCGTTGGCATAGTCGGTGATCGGCTTTCCGCCGAGTCGCAGCCCGGCGAGTTTGAGCTTGAACGGAAAGCGTCCGGCGTCGATCTCGGCGCGCTGCCGTTCGAGTTCGGACTTTCCGATGTAGTCCGCGGCCTTCCGGCGCGGCACCTGGTAGGCGAGGTTCACCTGGAACGGCGAGGTCTCGAAATCCATGTCCTGCCCCCAGGAGAGAATCCCGGCCGCGATCCGTCGATGGTGCGCGGGCGCGATGACCTCGAGGCCGTGGGCCTCGCCGACCTCGCGAATCCGGTACCAGACTCGCTCCGCGTTCGCGGATGCGTCGCGAACGTAGATTTCGTAGCCCTTCTCTCCGGTGAAGCCACTCTGGCTGATCAGGACCGAAACCCCGGCGACCTCGGCTTCCATGAGACCGTAGTAGGGAATTGTCCGGACTTCTTCCCCGACGAGGTCGACCACCAGCGCTTCGGAGCGCGGGCCCTGAAGTTGGATCGGGCAGACGTCGATCTCGGCGATGTCCACGTCCCACTTGCGGCCGAGGTTCACGGCTTGAAGCCAGAGCACCATGTCGGTGTCGGCGAGCGAGTACCAGAACTCGTTCTTGTTGGGACGCAGTACGACGGGGTCGTTCAGGATGCCGCCCTTCTCGTTGCACAGGATGCAGTACTTGGCCGCCATCGGCTCGATCCTGGCTGCGTCGCGCGTGAGTACGAAGTTGGAAAGGTCCTCGGCTCCGGGTCCCTGCACCCGGATCTGCCGTTCTACGGCGACGTCCCACATCGTGACGGAGTTCACGAGCGCTTCGTACTCGGCCATGGTGCCGCCTTCTTCGGGCTTCACGTAGCCGCGCGGGTGGTAGGTGCGGTTGTAGATCGTGGCGCGCCACGCCCCGGCTTCCACCGACAGGTGCCAGAAGGGCGACTTCCGTACACGCGTCGAAATCAGGAGCTCGACCGGGGTGGGACCCGACTGCCGCAGGTTGATGGGAACCAGGCGATCGCTCTGGTCGACGCTCGGCACGTTTGGATGGTCGGCTGGCCGATTCTGGGGAGAGGCCGTTTTTCTACTCATGAACGTGCTCCCGGTCGCGGTTCTCAGCCGCGTACACGCAGGTTTTCGGGATCGTAGAGGGAGCCCCGCCCGACGACTTCGACCGTCATCGGGTAGTGCCCGTCGCCATGCTCATCGAAATACTCGAGCACGAGCGGCGCTTCGAGCCTGGCCCGCTCGCGCGGCAGATAGCCCATCACGGCGTGCTTGCCGAGGGACGGGCAGTAAGAGGTACCGGTCGTGTAGGAACGTCGGCCCTGCGCGTCGATCAGGGCTTGCTTCGTCTGGGGATCAAGGATCGGCGAGGTACCCACCGGGAATCGCGCCGGCCCGCCCGCGACCTCGAGGGAGTCGAGCGTCATCGTGCAGAGGATTGCGTCGGGCTCCCGGTCGCGTTGCTCCAGGTAGGCCTGCTTGCCGATGAAGTCCGCGGCCTTGACCTTCGGCCGCTGGACGGCGGACTCGTAGGCGTTGTACTCGGTCTCGAGGTCGGCCCCCTGAAGCCGAAAACACTTCTCGAGTCGCCGGCTGGTGGCGTAGGTCTCGATCCCGACCGGGATCACGCCGGCCTCCAGGAACGCATCGAACAGCGGCAGGCCCACGGCCGGGTCGTTCTGGAGGTAAAATTCCCAGCCGAATTCGCCGACGTACGAGATGCGCAGCGCCCAGACCGGTACTTGCAAGCCCCCCGGGAGTGCGAGTTGCAGTTCGCGTGCCGTCGCAAACGGAAATGCCTCGTCGGACAGTTCCCCCGGGTCGACGAAGGTGCTCAGCAATTCGCGTGAACGCGGACCCCAGAAGCCGAGGGTGGCCAGGTCGTGCGTGCGAAGTCGGATCTCGGCATCGAGTCCGTGGTCGTCGCGGTAGTTTCGGATCCAGACCCAGTCGCGATTTCCGTCCGCGCCGCCCGTGATCACCCGGTAACGGTCTCTCGCGAGCCGGCAGATCGTGAGGTCCGCCTGGACGCCGCCCAGGTGATTCAAGAAGTTCGTGTAGACGACCCGACCCGGCCCCACGCTGCCGCCGACCCGGGCGACCGAGAGGGTCTCGAGCAAGCGCTCGGCGTCGGGCCCCTCGATATCGAAGATCGCGAAGTGGGAGAGGTTGATCATGCCCGCGTGGTCGCTCATCGCGAGGTGTTCGGCATTTGCGACCTCGTAGGGAACGTGGCGTCGATCCCACTCGTTTTCGCGAATCGGCACCCGGGCGCGGTAGTCGGAGAGCTTGGCTTCGTTCGAAGCATACGCGTAGGCACGCTCCCAGCCGGCGATCTCGTTCTGGAAGTAGCCGCCGAGTTCCTGCTCGCGCTCGTAGAACGGACTGTGAAAGAGGTCGCGACCGGTGGCCCAGGGTTCGCGCGGGTGGACCGGTGGGTTGTAGATCTTCTGGGCGTTCTCGTAGCAGCGCCCGCGTACGTAATCGAGTTCCTTCTGAGCCGGGTAGAAGCGCGCGATGTCCATCGCGTGGGGGTCTACGGGCGCAGCGCCGCGTGCGATCCACTCCGCGCAGATCCGGGCCACCCCGGGGCCGTCCTTGATCCAGACCCCTTCGCAGAGCCAGAGTCCGCGGACCTCGGGGCTCTCTCCGACCAGCGAGCCGTTGTCGACGGTGACCGAGAGCAGTCCGTTGAAGGAAACCCGCTCGTCCCAGCCGAGGGTTTCGAAGCTCGGAACGGTTTCGGTGGCGCGCTCGAGCGAACCCGCAACCTCGTCGAGTGACAGAAATCGCATCGAGGGCGAGGTCTGGGTCTTTTCCGGATTCCCGATGTCAGCGGGATCGACCAAGCGTGGCTCGCGCTCCTCGTAGTAGCCCCATTCCAGCATGCTGCCTTCGGTTCGTCCGGTATCCCGTACGTAGGCGGAGTTGCCCTGGTCCCGGAACAAGGGGTGCACCAGGTATTCCTTCGTACCCACAATGCTCTCGAGCGGGCCGAAGAAGAGCAGCGGGTGCTCGACCGGCCAGAGAGGCACCGGAACCCCGGCCATGTTGCCGACCGCGGGACCCCAGATCCCGCACGTGATCACGACGAGCGGTGTCCGAATGGTGCCGCGGTCCGTGAGCACGGCCGTAAGCCGGCCCTTCTCGATCTCGAAGCCCGTTGCCGGGGTACCGGGGAAGGTGCGAAGCGCTCCCTTCTTCTCCGCGCGCTGGACGATCTCGTGTACCAGGTCGAGTGAGCGTGGCACCACGAGACCCGCATCCGGGTCCCACATCGCGCCGCGAATCGATGTCTCTTCGAGCAGCGGAAACTTCTGCTTGGCCTCGGCCGGAGAGATCAGGTGGGCTCGCGTCCCGAAGGCCTTGCCCGAGCCGACCTTGCGCTTGAGTTCTTCCCAGCGCTCGTCGTCTCCGACCCGGCAGATCTCCATGCCTCCGCGTTTGAAGAAGAAGCCGTTGTCTTCGTAGAACTTTCGGCTGTAGGCCGTGGTCCAGTTGCTGAGCTTGTCGTGCGCGGTGTTGAAGATGAAGTCGGAAGCGTGCGCGGTCGAGCCGATGTCGGTCGGTACCGACGCGGACTTTTCGAGCCCCACGATGTTGCCCACGCCGAGTTCGGATAGGAAGTACGCGACCGAGGACCCGACGATGCCGCCGACGCCCACGACTACGACGTCGGCGCTCTCGGGAAACTGATCCGACTTCACGACGAACGCTGCTCCAAGTTGCGTTTTCGGCTGGCACGGGAGCCGACCTTCGAGGATCGTTTTGGGGATCTGATTTTCCGCGGTGCATTCTCTCACAAGGTTTCGGGTCACGTGGCGCCGTTCTCATAGCGGCTCGGTCCGCGCCAACCCGGATCCGTGGTAGCGTTTGGGCGAGGCATGTGGATGTCCGGGCACGGAATCGAGATCCGGTTCACAGGGGAGCTGCGGCCTGAGTCGGGCGCGCTCGGCCCGGGCCCTCGCGCCATGGGTTCGTCCGCGGCACAAGACCTCCCCCGGGGTCTGAGGTGACGACCGAGGTGATCATCACCGGAACCGGTGTCCCCCACCTGGCTCCGGGGCGTGCGGGTCCGGGCGTCCTCGTGCGAACCCCGGAGACCGCACTTCAGTTCGATGCCGGACGTGCGACCTCGCTCAGGCTCTGCGAAGCCAGAACCCAGCCGCAGGATCTCGACGCGCTGTTCGTCACCCACCACCACAGCGACCACCTGACGGGACTGGTCGACCTGGTCTTTGCGCGCTGGCTGCAGAGCCCGCTCGGCTACACGCCGCTCCCGATCGTTGCGCCCATCGGTCCTTCGACCCGGTATGTCGAGCGCATGCTCGACCCCTGGGAAGACGACATCGCGGTTCGCATGGAGCATCTGGACCGACTCGATGGTCCGGCGCCCGAAGTCATCGGCTTCCCTGCGACTCCAGACGCCCGCGAGGTCTGGAGTAACCCCGAGGTGCGGGTCCTGGCGCGGATGGTACACCACGAGCCCGTGACGCCCGCGGTGGCTTACCGCGCCGAGACACCGGACGGCGCGGTGGTGATCTCGGGTGACACGATTGCGTGCGACGAAGTCGCTGAACTTTCCGAGGGTGCTCGGGTGCTTGTCCACGAGGCCTGTCGGCCGGGCGCGATGAAGTCTCTCATCGAGGCGGTTCCGATCCTGGCCCGGATCGCGAGCTACCATGCGGATACATCCGAAGTCGGTGCTTTGGCGAAACGGGCCGGCGTGGCGACGCTGGTACTGACCCATCTGATCCCGGCGCCTCGAAACGAGCAGGACAAGCAGGGCTTCGTAGACGATGTGCGCGGAGGAGGCTTCGAAGGCGATTTGATCGTTGCCGACGACGGCGAGACGATCCGCTTCTGACCCCGGAGCGGGCGGATACCCGAAAGAGTCAACGGAGGCACAGATGAAGTCGCCCTATCCCGCGCTCGTGATTGCACTGCGATCGCTTCAGGCCGCGCTCTACAAGCCTGAGTTTCTGCCGATGCTGCTGGATGCGGTTACGGAGGGCTGGGACCGCGGCCAAAGAGCCAAGTCGTTGATTTCCATCCGCTGGGAGGACTACTGGGAACGTCCTCTCCCCGAACTGCGAGAGGCATTTGATCTTGCCTAGGGATAGGGCGCCCTCGTTGCGTCGGATCTGTGTCTTCCTCGGCTCGAGCTCCGGTGGACGCCCCGAATACGCGAAAGCGGCCCGCGAGTTCGCGCGAGCGCTGGTAGCCCGGGACTTCGGCCTCGTCTACGGCGGTGCGAGCATCGGGCTCATGGGAATCCTGGCCGACACGGTGCTCGAGGCCGGTGGCCAGGTGGTGGGCGTGATTCCGGAATCCCTTGACGAGAAGGAGGTCTCGCACCACGGGCTCTCGGAACTGCGGATCGTGACTTCGATGCACGAGCGCAAGACGGTCATGTCGGAACTCTCGGACGCGGTCATCGCCATGCCGGGCGGGCTCGGAACCCTCGAAGAGTTTTTCGAGATGCTCACCTGGGCGCAACTCGGCTTCCATTCCAAACCCTGCGGGCTCTTGAATCCCGGCGGCTACTTCGATCGGCTGCTCGAGTTCCTGGATCACGCGGTCTCCGAACGCTTCCTAAAACCCCAACACCGGGAATTGATCATTTCCGAACGCGATCCCGGGACATTGCTGGATCGCCTCGTGTCCCACCGGGCGCGCCCGACCGAGAAGTGGATCGACCGAGAACCCGACTGACGAGGAGCCGGGCGCAGCCCCGCCCGGGAAGTGCGCGGGTAGCCTAGAAGGGTTCGGGTTCGATCCCGAGGGTGGGCCTGGCCAGTTGCTGGTAGTTGCGGTCGTCGAAGACCTGGTGAGCGCAGCCGACGTAGGTGTCGCGGAAGCAGCGCTGGAGCCGGCTCGGATTTCGAATCCCGACGCTCCCGGAGGCTTCCCACGCAAAGGTGACGGCCTGCTTTACGACCCGGGTCGCGTAAGTCGCGGCGGCCTTGGTTTCGCGGATCCGGTCCTCGAGGATCTCGGGCGCGGCGCCGCCGGCCGCCGCGTCAACGGCGGTTGCGTAAGCGGCGTGGGCGAGCAGGCGCACGGACTCGAGTGCCATTCGGTGAATCCCAAAATCCCGCTGGAAGCCGGGCTGTTCGCGGAGTGGCAGCGATCCCAGCCGCGTGCGGCCCTCCCGCGCGATCCCGGCGATCTCGTGGAGTGCGCGCTTCGCGACGCCGAGCGCCCAGCCGCAGGAACTGATCGTGCCCACCGGGATCGGCCCGATCCCGTAGATCGGGCCGCCGGTCAGGACCGGCGTGCCCAGAATCGGGAAGGTTCGGCCCGCTTCGACGAATTGCTCGGGCACCTCGAAGTCGAAGCTGCCGGTCCCCGAGAGTCCCATCACGTCCCAGTTCCCTTTGAGTTCGACGCGATCGATCGGAACGATGAAGGCAATCACCGGGAGAGAGCCTGCTTCGATGGGCGCAATCTCGCCGTCCCGCATCCGCAGTGCGGCACCGCCCATGAACTCGGCATGCCCGCAGCCGCTCCCAAACTGGTAATGGCCCGAGACCCGAAATCCGCCCTCTTCTTCGTGTGCAACGCCAAGGGGTGCGAACATGCCGGCGCTGGCGCGCGCTTGCGCGAGCGGAATCGCGAACTCCGGTTCGAGGTAAGCGGCGTAGGCCCCGACCGTGATGTTCTGCGCGAATGCCCAGCCCACCGACCCGTCGGCGAACGAAATCTCCTCGCAGACGTCCAGGATCGTGCCCGCATCGGCCTCCACCCCGCCTAGATCTGCCGGGGTGCTCAGGCCAAACAGTCCCGCGCTGGACAGGGCCTCGACGACGGGCTCGGTCAGGGTGCCGCTCGCCTCGACCTGGTCCGCTTCGGACTCGATCAGTGTGCGTAGCTCCCGAGCGGAGTTCAAAGGGTCGGAAACAATCACGGTCCCAGTCCTGCAAAGAAGAATTTTGCCACCTGGTTCAGCACGTCGGCCCGTTCCCATTGTAGGAAGTGGCCGCACTCGGGGACCACGAGCGGGCCGACCCGGTTCGGAAACGCGATCTCACAACGTTTGGGGAAGTCTTTGGGCGCGACCTCGTCGTCCGGCCCGTACAGGATCAGCGTCGGAGTCTCGACCGGCTGAAGCAGGAGCGGCATTTCGCTCATCGGGCGGCCGTACTCGAGTTGGTACGGGGCCCAGCTTGCGGCGAGCCGGGCGGCATCCTCGAAGGGCTCGGTCATGAAGTCGAAGTCGTCTTCTTCGAACGAGCCCTGCGACGCGAGCAGGCGGTGTTCGTAGAAATCGCGCACGTAGCGGCGCCTGCGTGCCGGGGTATCGAGCTCCTCGAGAAGCTCTTTCCAGTCGCGTCCCTGGCGCACCCGGTAATCGCCGGTCGGGCCGGGTTCGAGTGGATTCATCGAGAGTCCATGGGCCGCGTACCAGTCGGCCTCGCCGGGAACCATTGGGGCCACCGTATTGAAGAGGATCATGCGTTCGACGAATTCGGGGTAGCGGTTGGCCATGTCGCAGATCACGGCACCGCCCACGTCGCCCGCGATCAGCCCACAGCGTTCGTGGCCGAGCACATCGTGAACGAGCGTGTACAGATCCCGCGCGTACAGCGCGAGGTCGTATTCGTCGTCCTCCGAAAGGTCGGAGTCGCCGTAGCCGCGAAGATCGGGGACGATGACTTCGTACCCGGCATCTGCGAGCGGATTCACGTTGCGCCACCAGATGCGCTTGGTCTCGGGGTACCCGTGAACGAGGAGCAGCGGGTAGCCACCGATTCCCTCGCGCAGGTACGCAAGGCGAAGTCCGGGTCCGACCTCGGCGCGCTCGATGGCGAAGGCATCCCTTGGCGGAGTTTCGGGCTGGACGGGGCGGGGCTTCGCCACGGTGTTCTCTCCTGGGAGCCGGCGCCGCACCGGCCCACCAGAGTCTACAACCCAACGACCGGTGCCGGTTCGCGGTGTGCGATAATGCGCCGCGCCGGGAGCCACGCGGCTCGTTGCGCGGCCCGCTTGCGACGAGTCGATCCGGACCCCCGGGCGGGCCAGACGGCTCGGATTGAAGAGGAGTCTCAGAGATGCGAATCGGTGTGATGTCTGGAGCCAGTTCGGGACCCGACGGGACGATCGACGGGTTGGTTGCGCGCGCGAAGGACCTGGAAGCGCGGGGCTTTCACTCGGTCTGGATGGCGAACATTTTCGGCACCGACGCGATCACGGCGCAGGCGATCGTGGGCCGCGAGACCGAGCGGATCGAACTTGGCACCGCCGTGGTCCCGACCTACCCGCGTCACCCGGTTGCGATCGCGCAGCAGGCGCTCACCACCCAGGCTGCGAGCGGCGGCCGCTTCGTGCTCGGGATCGGACTCTCTCACCAGATCGTGATCGAGAACATGTTCGGGATTTCGTACGACAAGCCCGCGCGCCACATGCGCGAGTACATGGAGGTGCTGGCGCCGCTCTTGCGCTGCGAGCCCGCGAAATTCGAGGGCGAACAGTACAGGGTGAACGCCGGGCTCGAGGTCGAGGGCGGGTCACCCGTGCCGGTCCTGCTCGCGGCACTCGGCGATCACATGCTGAAGATCGCGGGGCGCATGTCGAGCGGAACCATTCTGTGGATGACGGGACCCAAGACCATCGAGACCCACATCGTGCCCAAACTCACGGCCGCGGCCGCCGAGGCGGGTCGCCCCGCGCCGCGCATCGTGGCGGGGCTCCCGATGGTGGTCACCAACGATCCCGAGACGGTGCTCGAACGCATCGGAAAGTCGCTCGTGATGTACGGGCAGTTGCCCTCGTACCGCGCGATGCTCGACAAGGAAGGGGCCGCGGGTCCCGCCGACGTGGCGCTCGTCGGCGACGAGAAGGCGCTCGACGAGCGGCTCGACCGGTTGCGAGACGTCGGGGTCACCGATCTCGACGCCGCGATCATGGCGGTCGAGGACGGTGCAGACGAACGCACGCTCGCGTACCTGGAGAGCCGCCTCTAAGGGGGTTGAGAGCGAGCGCCGCGAGGGGCGAGTTTACTCGGGATTCTCGAGTCGCTCCAGGACCTGCTCGAGACTCTGCGTTGCGAGCGAGTCGAGCACGAGGTCGGCGTCGTCAAAGTCGAGGTGGCGCGTCATCGGCCCCGGTACCGCGACCGAGCGCAGACCGGCCGCGCGCGCCGCCGCCAGGCCGGTCGCCGAATCCTCCAGCGCCAGCGCAGCTTCGGGTGCGAGCCCGAAGAGTTCGACCGCGCGCTGGTAGAGGTCCGGGTGCGGTTTGGCGCGCGCGACCTGTTCCCGGGTGACGAGTGCTTCGAAATGCTGCAGCAGGTCGACGTGGGCCAGGTGACCTTCGACCCAGGCCCGCGGCGAACTGGACGCGATCGCGATCCGCATGCCGCTAGCGCGCGCCGCCACCAGCCAGTCCTCGACGCCCGGTAGCGGTTCGAGGGCCCGAACCAGCGAGTCACGGAGCGGCCGCTGTCTGCCGCGCACCTCGGCCTCGCTGAGAGAGCGACCCGTGAGTTCGCAAAGACGCTCCACGGGGTCGAAGGCCTTGCCGTCGGTGCCGATCGTGTCGACCCATGCGTCTCGCGGAAGTTCCACGCCGTATTCCGCGTACACCCGGCGCCACGACTCGTAGTCGGTCGTCTCGGTGTCGAGAATCAATCCGTCGAAGTCGAAGATCAGCGCTTGCAAGTCGGGGCCTGACTGCGAGCCTTGTACATGGGAAGCCTCGCCGCAAGCGCGAGTCGGGCCGGAAGCCTGGCCTGCGCGGGCGCGCATTCGGGCGGACACAATCGGACGGCTGGGACCCGGGTTCGCTGAGAGCGCGATGCCTGGGCGCACCCGGATTGGCTACCCTGGAATGTGCTGGCGAACGGGGTCCGGAACGTCGGACTCGGATCGGAGAGTTTTCGGGTGGTCGTTTTCGCGCACAGAATCGTCGTGATCGGGATCCTGGCTGCCTTCCTGGGCGGACTCGGGCTAGGCTGCGCCCGGCTCAAACTCGCGCCCCGGTATCTGTCGCGTTGTCCTGCCGAAGGCCCGGAGCCCACCTCGGACCTCGGGATTCGGCCGATCTCGTTCGATCTGGCCGCCCACTATGCAGAACTCGCGCGCTACGCGGACGACTTCGAGGTGGCGGAAGTGGCCCGGATTCCGGACCCGAGGGCGGGTGCCGGCGAGGCCGTCGACTATCCGATCCTGGTGCTTCGCACGCCGGATCGAGATGCCGCGAAGCGGATGCTGATCGTGGCCGGGGTCCACGGGAACGAGGTCGCGGGCCTGCTCGCGGTCCCGCGGATCCTGGACCTACTCGCAGAGCAACGACCCGCGCACGCGGACTGGGCCGTGACGATTCTCACCCCCGCGAACCCGGTCGGCGTGGCCCACGGTTCGCGCTATAACGCCGAGGGCTGCGACATCAACCGCGACTTCCAGGACTCGCAGACGCCCGAGGCGCGCGTTCTTCAGGACCTGATCGTAGCGGAGCGACCGGACCTGATCGTATCTCTCCACGAGGGCGCGCAGGAAGGCTTCATGCTCGTGGTGACCTCGATGGGATCGGAAGCATCCGGTCGAGCGGTCGTGGAAGCCGTGCGCGAGGGCGACATCGCAATCTCGGACACACACTTCCTGGGCTTTGCGCTCGGCACGCCGGGGCTTTCGAAGGAAGGGCGTTTCTACGACTGGCTCAAGGCGGTTTCGCGCCACTACACGCTCGGTCTTTACGCGAGCCGACAGGGAATCGGGACCTACACCACCGAATCGGACTGGGCCACGCTGGACCTGGATCAGCGCGTACGGCCCCACGTGATCGCGGTCGAGACGCTGCTCGAAACTCCGCACGAGATCCAAGGTGTGGGCGCAAAATAGTTCGGCTGGAGAACGTGGCGAGCGCAATGAATGACTGCCGCAATGAGAGTCGAGGCAGGACGTGAGCGAGCGTCGCCTGGACGGCTTCGGGCGAGTGTTTCTGGTCCTCGGTATGGTGATGCTGGCCAACGCGATCTGGATGCTCGCGGGACCATTTGGCTGGTACACGGACTTGCCCGCGGCCGTGCCGGATACGGGCCCGTTCAACGAGCACTTCGTACGCGACATCGGCTGTGCCTTCCTGACCGTCGGGGTGGCGCTCGTCTGGGCCGCGTTCCAGCGTCGGGTCCGGGTCCCACTGGTCGCGATCTCCGCGCTGTTCCTGGTCTCGCACGCGCTGCTCCACGTGTATGACACCGCGCGGGGCGCGCTCGGCTCGGATCACTGGCAACTCGATTTTCTCGGAGTCTACCTGCCGGCCGTGGTGGTGGGCGGACTCGCCCTGATCCTGTTTCGCAGAGAGGCGCCCTGAGCGGTGGTGCGTTTCGCAGTGCCTGGCCGAGCTTTCAAGGAGTGAACGATGTCTAGGGTTGAAGGAGTGAGCGATGCCCAGGCGGGTGTGATCCAGCGGCTGTTCTTCGGCGCCTCGACCCGCAGAATCGGGGCCGTGATCGAGCCGTTGCGGCTGATGGCGCACAGCAGTGCAGTGATGTGGGCCGCAGGCCTGTTCGAGACTGCATTTCAACGCGCGCGCGCGGTCGAGCCCGCGCTCAAGGACCTGGCTTCGCTCAAGGTCTCATCGCTGGTCGGCTGCCCTTTCTGACTGGACATTGGCTCTGCCGTGGGCAGAGAGCACGGTCTTGACGAAGAAAAGCTGCTGGCAGTGGCCAATCACCGAGGCAATCCGATCTTCGGCGAACTCGAACGGCGGGTGCTCGACTACGCGGAAGGACTCTCCCGGACGCCGGCCGAGGCCCCCGCGTCACTCGTGCAGGAATTGCTCGAGGATCTCGATCGTGAGCAGCTGGTGGAACTCACGGGCTACATCGCGTGGGAGAACTTCCGCGCGCGCTTCAACCGCGGCTTCGACGTGGACGAACAGGGCTTTTCGGAGGGTGCGAGCTGCCCGATCGCCCGTCCCGAAGCGGTCGCGACCGGAACCGACGACTGACGGTGGCTGCGCGGCCCGCTTTCGTTGCACGCGGCAGCCCGATCGTGCCACCCTGACGCGATGGCGTTCGACCTGATTCTCGAGAACGGCGAAGTGCTCGATGGCAGTGGGGTGCCTGCACAGGCCGCCTCGGTGGGAGTGAGCGGCGACCGCATCGCGGCGGTCGGGGATCTTTCAGAGGCCGAGGCCGGCCGGCGCATCGACTGCGCGGGTCGCATGGTCGCGCCGGGCTTCATCGACATGCACAGCCACTCGGACTGGGTGTTGCCCCAGCCCGAGCATGGCCGGGTGCTGTCGCCGCTGCTCGAGCAGGGCATCACCACACTGGTGTCGGGAAACTGTGGCTGCACTCCGGCGCCTCTTCACGGTCTGAACGAGCGGATCGTGCCCGCACTGGGGCGACTGTTACACGACCAGGCTCTCGACTACCGCTGGAAGAGCATGGGCCAGTACCTGGAGACCCTCGAGCACGACGGGCTCGCGCTCAACAATGCCCAGCTCGTGGGACACGGAACGCTGCGGGCGGCCGTGAAGGCGATCGATGGCTCAGCCTCGAACGAGGAAGAGGTCGCGGCGATCGCGGACCTGGCGCGCGCCGCGCTCGACGAGGGCGCGATTGGGCTTTCCACGGGGCTCGGCTACGCACCGGGCGTGTTCGCGAACACCGAAGAGCTGGTCGGGGTCACGGTTCCGCTCCGCGAACGCGGCGCGATCTACACCTCGCACGCGCGGAGCTACGTCTCGCTCGCGACCCGCGGGGCCGACACGGATCTGCCGTCCAACATCGCGGCGCTCGATGAAACCGCCGCCGTCTACCGCGCGCACGGCGTCCCCGTGCAGCACTCGCACCTGATCTTCGTGGGCGACACCAGCTGGCCGAGCACCGATCGCACGCTCGAACACCTGGATGCACTGATCGACGACGGGGTCGACATCGCGTGCGACGCGTTCCCGTACGTGGGCGGCAACACCACCCTGATCGTATTCCTGCCGCCCTGGGCACTGGTGAATCCGCGCGAGAGCGTGCGCGATCCCGAGAACCGCGCGCGGCTCGTGAACGGTCTCCGCCGTGGGCAGAAGAGCGTCGGGATGCGCTGGGAAGACACCCAGATCCTCTGGGTGCCGGACCCGTCTCTCTCGCACTACCAGGGTCTTTCGATCGCCGAGGTCGCGGCCGAGCGCGCTGCCGACCCGACCGAGACCTACCTCGACCTGGTCTCGGAACTCGGTCCCGAGACGCGGATCCTCAACTGGAACTACAGCGGGCGCGACGACGAGGAAACCAGCCTGCGTAAGGTGCTGGGCCATTCGCGTTGCTGCATCGAGACCGACACGATCCTGACCGGGAACGGTTTCGACAATCCGGCCTCCTACGGCACCTTCCCGCGCGTGCTCGGACGCTACGTGCGCGAACTCGGTCTGCTGTCGCTGCCGGAGGCGGTGCGGCGCATGACGGGCTTTTCGGCCGAGCGCATGGGGTTGCGCGACCGGGGCCGGATCGAGACCGGGCTCGCCGCGGACCTGGTGGTCTTCGATCCCGAGACCGTCGGAGACAACACCACGCGCAAGGCGCCCGATCAGAGCCCGAGCGGGATCGAGACCGTGGTGCTCAACGGCCAGGTCGTGGTCGAAGCCGGCCGCTTCGATTCGGCGTCGCGCGCGGGCCCGGTGCTGCGCAGAAGCTAAGATCCAGCGCTCCGTGCGCAGTGTCCGCGCGCAAATCCAGGAGGCCCGGTGGCCCAGGCAAGAAAGAAGAGCTGGCGAACCCTGGTCGCGGTTGCCCTGATGCTCGCGGCGTTGTTTGCCTACGTCGCCTCGCTCGACGAATCGGACCCCGAGGCACTTTCCGAAGCCGGCGAGGCGGTCGCGCCCGACGGGCCCTGAGTTCCAGGGCGGGATCGAGGCAACGCCTTGGCGATCGAGATCCGCGAAGCCGACTACTCGGACGCCGCGCACCGAGCGGCGATCGTCGACGTGCTCGACTCCTATGCCTCGGATCCGGTCGGGGGCGGCCGGCCGCTGGAAGCCGAGGTTCGCGAACGCTTGGTGCCCGCGCTGCGAGAGCATCCGACCGCGCTGGTCCTGCTCGCGTTCCAGGCGCGCCGCGCGGTGGGCATCATCGTGGGGTTCTTCGGGTTCTCGACCTTCCAGGCGCGGCCACTGCTCAATCTGCACGACGTCGCCGTGATTCCCGAATGCCGCGGCCAGGGCGTCGGCCGTGCGTTGCTCGAGGCGGCCGAGGCGCACGCGCGGGACCGCGCCTGCTGCAAGCTCACGCTCGAAGTGCAGGATGACAACCAGCGCGCGAAGCGGCTCTACCACAGTTTCGGCTTCGACGACACGCGCATCGGCGACTCCGAACCCACGCGCTTTCTCTCCAAGCCACTGGATCCGCTCTCGACCCCGGGCGGCGACGCCTAGCATGAGCCACGCGGATCTGGAAAAGTGGGAGGCGCGCTACGCGGGCCGCGATGCCGACGGACCGGGGGCCGTCGATCCCTTCTTGCGAGAGATCGAGTCGGAGCTCCCGAGATCGGGCCGGGCGCTCGACCTCGCCGGGGGAAGTGGCCGCCACGCACTCTTCCTGGCCGAACACGGCCTCGACGTGACGCTGGTGGACGTTTCGCCGCGCGGCCTCGCGCTTGCGGAAGCCGCCGCGGTCGCGGCGGGTCGTTCGATCTCGACCGTGGCGCTCGACCTTGACGATGAGCCGCTCCCCGACGGACCCTTCGAGTTGGTCCTGTGCAGCTGGTACCGGATCTCGCCGCGGCTCTGGGACGAGATCTTCCGCGTGCTCGCGCCCGATGGCCGGCTGGCCTGCGTGCACCCGACGCCCACTCACCTGGAACGCCATACCCACCCCGGTCGACGCTTCGTGATCGAGGTTTCCGAACTCGAAGCAGCGCTTTCCCGGGTGGGACTCGAGACGCTGAGTCTCGAGTCAGGCTGGGATGCGAACGGGAACCACACCGCGCGTCTCTGGGCCAGAAAACCTGCTCGCCAGGCATGACGAGGCGTCTCGGCGCCCAGTACCTCGCGCGGGTTCTACCCGCGTTCTCGCCGGACACGGTTCATCGTGGCGCGGACGAGCGCGGGCCCGGGCGAGCCTCGGGGTGTCGACGCCCGTGTCCGCAGTTACAGTCTGTGGCCGGAACCGGCTCGGGGGGGATCGGTGTCTGCGATCGGAACACTCAGAGAGGGACCGCTTCACGCGGCGCTCAAGCAGCAGTACGCGGAACCGGGCGACCGGCTCGAGGTGCCGGTCGACGGCTACGTCGTCGATATCCTGCGGGGCGAGCTGTTCATCGAGATCCAGACCC